>JARLGR010000051.1 GCA_031292665.1 Mycobacterium sp.
GCGACAGCTTGTGGGTGCCCAGGGACACCGTGACCAGGTCTTGCACCCGCCACCGAGTGGGCAACGTGCGGCCCGTGACCGCCGCGGCGAGGGCGGTGACGGCCACCAGGGCGCCGTAGATGAACAACACCGCCACGTAACCGCCCAGCGGCCGGGTGTTGTCCCCGCGGTAGGTGTCGGCTTCGTGCCGGGCGCCATCGACCACCCGGGCACCGGCGTCCGTCAAGGCTCCCATCGCTACTCCTCCAAGGGCGCTTCTCGGCGCTTCTAGCGCACGCTCAGCACGCTGGATACTCGGTGTCGGCATCCACAACCCCGTCGGTCAGGTGGCCGGGTCAGGTGGCGCCGTCCGCCGGGGTGCCGGACTCCTCCGTCCCCCTCGCCGTCTTGACCGCCTTCCGCAAGGTGCGGTTGGTAGAGCGCAGGTCGGTGTTCGCCGCCGACAGTGTGGCGTTGTGATCCTCGAGTTCGAGAATGCGGGCGATCCCCACCAGGTTGATCCCCGCGTCCACCAGCTCGCTGATTCGCCTCAGCCGGGCCAGGTCCCCGGCGCTGTAGCGTCGTGTCCCCCCTTCGCTCCGCGCCGGGGTGAGCAGGCCGTAGCGTTCGTAGAGGCGCAGCGACTGCACCGCGATGCCGGAGAGTTCGGCGGTCACGGAGATGCCGTAGACGCCATGGTCGCGCGCCGGGGCGCTTGGTTCGCCGCGGTCGTCGGTCATGGCGCCCCTCGTTCGTCGACATAGGAAATAGCCGATCCACCACGACCGATTGGAGTGAAGAGGTGACTGCCATGCTGATGCGTTCCGACCCCTTCCGTGAGCTCGACCGCTTCGCCAACCACGCGCTTGGCACGGCCGCCCGGCCTGCCGTGATGCCGATGGACGCCTGGCGCGAGGGCGAAAACTTCGTCGTCGAGTTCGACTTGCCGGGCATCAACGTCGACTCGCTGGACATCGACATCGAGCGCAACGTCGTGACCGTGCGCGCCGAACGGCCTGCCCTCGACCCGAACCGCGAGATGCTGGCAACCGAGCGCCCGCGCGGGGTGTTCAGCCGTCAGCTCGTGCTCGGCGAGAACCTCGACACCGACAAGATCGAGGCGGCGTACTCCGAAGGCGTCCTTCGGCTGCACATCCCGGTGGCCGAGAGGGCCAAGCCGCGCAAGATCTCCGTGGCCCGCGGCAACGGACACAAGGCCATCCAGCCAGAGGTCATCAACGCCTGATCAACGGGCGGCGGGCCGCACCGGGACGGGCATTCCGGCCCGCGTCGCGGCCGCCGCCCTATGCCGGCCGCCCGAAGTCAAGGGTGATCACCTGCTGCTGACCGCACATCGGCGCGCGCGCCGCTCTGACTGACGACCGGTTCACGCGCTTGCAGGCTTGGCCTGAGCCGGCGGCCGCTTGCGTGGCCGGGTGCGGGCGGCCGCGACGAGTTGCGCCACCCCTTCCTCGATCCCCGTGGCCAGCGCCTCGATGTCTGGTGCGGCGTCGTAGTCGGCGGTGATGCCGAAGACGAACGCGTCGGCATAACTGACCATCGCGATGCCGGTGCGCAGCTGGAGGGCGATCGGAGGGATCGGCAGCATCTCCAGCACCCGACGGCCCATCAGTGTCTGGCGGCCCCGTGACCCCGGAACGTTGGTCGCCAAGGCGACCACCGCGCGTTGTGGCAGCCGTGACAGCAGGCGAACCGCCCACGCGGTAAGCGCGAACGGGGCGTTCTGGGCGGCGGATACCACCGCGCTGCCGCCTTCGCTTTGGCCGCTGGCTTTGGCGTGGGTGAGCCGTTCGTGCACCAGATGCAGCTGCTCGACCGGGTCGCCCTCATCGACCGGCAGCAGCGGCAGCATCGCCGACACTTGGTTGTCGGTCACGTCGAAATGGTTGGCCGTGCGGACCGAAACGGGAACCAGTGTGCGCAGCGAGTTGCGGCTCGGCTGCTCACCCCGGTTGAGCAACACCTGGCGGTAGCTGGACGTAATCGCCGCCAGTGCAACATCGTTGAGTGTCACGCCGAAGGCCCGGCCGACCTTCTGCATATCGGCCAGCGGGACGCGGGCCGCGCTGTAGCGCCGCATCGTCGTGACGGGCCCGTTGAGCGACGACCACGAGGCGGGACTGAGCAGGCTGGCCGTCAGTTCGGCCATGCCGAGCGCCGCGTGTTCGGCCGCGCTCGCCGCGTTCAGCGCACTTCGCGCGATAGCGCTCACCCAGCCCAACGGGTTCCGGCCTGGCTTCGGCAGGCTCGCGCCGGTAGGGTCCGGCTGCTTGCTGCCGTGAATATTCGTCGCGAAGGAGCCGCCACCGCCGTCGTCGCTGAACTTCGCCAGCATCTGCGCCGTCGCGATGCCGTCGGCGATGCAGTGGTGGATCTTGGTCAGCACGGCCCAACGGTTTTCGCTGAGTCCCTCGATGATCCAGCAGTCCCACAACGGCCGCTCGCGGTCGAGCCGGCGCTCCATCAATGTGGCGACCATCTCGAACAGTTCGGCATCGCCGCCGGGCCGCGGCAGGGCGACGCGGTGCAGGTGGCGCGAAAGGTCGAAGTGCGGGTCGTCGACCCATTCCGGCGGGCGAAGATCGAGCGGATAGGTCCGCAGGACCTGTCGGCAGCGCGGGATTGACGGCACCCGTTCGGCGAAGGCGGCGACGAACTCGTCGTAGCCGGGCGGCGGCCCCTCTATGATCGACACGCCGCCCACCGCGAGGCTCACATGCGGGTCGGAGTCCTCGACCTCGAGGAAGCCCGCGTCCAGCGCGGTCAATTGCTCCATCCCGCTACTGTCCACCTCTGCCCAGCCCGCGATCAGGGTCAGAAGTCCTCATCTTGAAGGCCAAACGAAAGCTGCCTAGGCGCAGCGCCAGTCATATCGTGAGCGGTATGGTGGCAGAGCAGCCTCGCGGTGACGCCCGCGAGTTCGCGGCGGCGTCTCATGGCGACGTGGCGGCCCTCCCCGACTTACTGCATGGACAGCCACGCGCAGGCCCTGTCCGCAATCGCCGTCCGGTTTACCTCGACCTGATGCCGCCGTGTAACGCCGGATGTCCGGCCGGGGAGAACATCCAGGCGTGGCTTGCCCATGCCCGGGCCGGACGCCACGAGCAAGCCTGGCGTCAGCTGATCGCCGACAATCCCTTCGCCGCCATCCACGGTCGGGTCTGCTACCACCCATGCGAGTCGGTATGCAACCGCGCACATCTCGATGCGTCGGTCTCGATTCATGCGGTGGAACGGTTCCTCGGCGACACCGCCCGCGACCAGGGATGGCAATTCCAGCCGCCCCCGCAGCCGACAGGCAAGCGCGTGCTGGTGGTCGGCGCCGGGCCCAGTGGGCTGTCGGCCGCCTATCACCTGAGCCGACTGGGCCACCACGTGGAGGTCCGCGACGCCGGCGCGGAGCCGGGCGGGATGATGCGCTACGGCATCCCGAACTACCGGTTGCCCCGCGATGTGCTGGACGCCGAGGTACAACGAATCGCCGCGCTCGGCGTGCAGTTGACGTGCGGGCACCGGGTCGACGACCTCGCCGCTGAACGTGACGCCGGTAAGTTCGACGCGGTGTTCGTGGCCGTGGGCGCCCATCTCGCCAAACGGGTCGACATCCCCTCCGCCGACGCGGGGTCGCTGCTGGACGCAGTGTCGTTCCTGCGCGGCGTCGCCTCCGGCGAACGACCCAACCTCGGCCGCCGCGTCGCCGTCTACGGGGGTGGCGACACCGCGGTGGACGCAGCCCGTGTCGCTCGCCGCCTGGGCGCCGAGGACACCGTCATCATCTACCGCCGCACGGCAGCCCAAATGCCCGCGCACGAACATGAGGTCGACGAGGCCGAGCGCGAGGGTGTTCGGATCAACTGGTTGCGCACGATCACCGCCTTCGAAGGCCCGGAGCTGCAGGTGGAGCTGATGCGACTCGACGAATCCGGACGCCCGTTGCCGACCGGACAATTCGAGACGCTCGCCGCCGACACCGTGATCATGGCGTTGGGACAAGAGACCGAGTCGGCGTTCATGCGGAGTCTGCCCGGAGTGGAGTTCGACGACGACGGTTCTGTGCGGGTGTCGTCATCGCTGATGACCGGCTGTCCCGGTGTGTTCGCCGGCGGTGACATGGTGCCCTGCGAACGCACCGTGACGGTCGGCGTCGGACACGGCAAAAAGGCGGCCCACCATATCGACGCGTGGCTGCGCGGCGGCTCCACGGAGCGCCCGCCGAAGCATCCGGTCGCGGAATTCGACCAGCTGCACCTGTGGTACTTCGGCGATGCGTATCGGCGGGTGGAGCCCGAACTTTCTCCCGAACGACGGGTCACCGGATTCGAGGAGATCGTCGGCGGCTTGTCAGCCGAGGCCGCGACGTTCGAGGCCGGCCGGTGCTTGTCGTGCGGTAACTGCTTCGAGTGCGACGGCTGTCTGGGCGCCTGCCCGGAGGACGCGGTGATCAAGCTCGGACCCGGTCACCGCTACCGCTTCGACTACGACCGGTGCACTGGCTGTGCCACCTGTTTCGAGCAGTGTCCGGTGCACGCCATCGAGATGATGCCGGAGCCGCGATGACACGCACCATGGTGGACGGCAACGAGGCGGCGGCATCGGTGGCCTACCGGCTCAACGAAGTGAGCTGCATCTACCCGATCACCCCGTCCTCGCCCATGGCCGAGCTGGCCGACGACTGGTCATGCGGGCATCGGCCCAACGTGTGGGGCACGGTGCCGACAGTGGTGGAGATGCAAAGCGAGGGCGGGGCGGCAGGCGCGCTGCACGGCGCCTTGCAGGGCGGAGCGTTGGCGACGACATTCACCTCGTCACAGGGCCTGCTGTTGATGATCCCTAACATGTACAAGATCGCCGGCGAGATGACCGCGGCGGTGATCCACGTTGCAGCGAGATCAGTTGCTGCGCAGGGTCTTTCGATATTCGGAGACCACCAGGATGTAATGGCGGTGCGCCAGACCGGCTTTGCGCTGCTGTCGTCTGCCTCGGTTCAGGAGGCTCACGACCTGGCCCTGGTCGCCCAAGCGGCCACGCTGCGCACCCGGGTGCCGTTTGTGCATTTCTTCGACGGCTTTCGCACCTCTCACGAGCTCAACACCATCGAGTTGCTCACCGACGACGACTTGCGAAGCCTGGTCCCTGAGGAGTTGATTCTGGCCCACCGCAACCGGGCCCTCTCGCCCGAGCGGCCGTTCATCCGCGGGACCGCGCAGAATCCGGACACCTATTTCCAGGCACGCGAAACGGTCAATCCGTTCTATGCGCGGGTACCCGACACGGTCGAGGATCTCATGGGCGAGCTTGGCCGGCGCACTGGGCGCCCGATGCACATCGTCGACTACAGCGGACATCCCGAGGCTGACCGGGTGCTGGTGCTGATGGGATCGGGCGGGCAGACCGCGGCCGAAACCGTCGCCGCCCTCACCGCGCGCGGCGAGCGGGTCGGGGTGCTTCAGGTGCGGCTCTACCGGCCATTTCCGACCGAGGCGCTCCTGGACGCATTGCCGCCGGCGGTCCGCGCGGTCGGCGTGCTGGACCGTACCAAGGAGCCCGGATCTTTCGGCGAACCACTGTATTTGGATGTCGCCGCCGCATTGGCCGAGGCCTACAGCAGCGGCCGGCGCGGGTCCCTGCCGCTGGTGTGCGGCGGACGCTATGGGCTGTCCTCGAAGGAATTCACCCCCGCCATGGTCGCCGGAGTGCTCGCTGAACTGGCCCGCGAACGGCCGCGGACCCGATTCACCGTCGGCATCGACGACGACGTCAGCGGCACCAGCATCGGCTACGACGCGGAATTGGACATCGAATCCCCGTGCATCACCAGGGCCGTCTTCTTCGGTATGGGCTCGGACGGAACCGTCGGCGCCAACAAGAACACCATCAAGATCCTCGGCGGCGAGGAGAACACCTACGCTCAGGGCTACTTCGTTTACGACTCCAAGAAGTCAGGCTCGCAGACGGTTTCGCATCTGCGTTTCGGTCAAGAGCCGATTCGCGCGCCGTACCTGGTGCAGCGGGCCGGTTTCGTCGGGTGCCACCACGAACGATTCCTGCACAAAATCGACGTGCTTGGCCGCGCCGCCCAGGGCGCCGCACTGCTGCTCAACAGCTCACGTCCCCCAGACCGAGTATGGGACAGCCTGCCCCGCACCGTGCAACAGCAGATCATCGACAAAAAGATCCGGTTGTATGTCGTGGACGCCGGCAAGATCGCGCGCGAGATAGGGCTGGCCGGCCGGATCAACATCGTCCTGCAGACGTGCTTTTTCGCCATCACCAATGTGCTGCCTATCGACACGGCGATCGCACGGATCAAAGACAGCGTCGCCAAAACGTACGCCGGGCAGGGTGCCGATGTGGTGGCCCGCGAAGTTGACGCCGTCAATCGCGCCCTGGCCGGGCTGCAGCACGTGGAAGTGCCCGACAACGTCAGCTCCACCCGCCGCCTCGAACCGCCAGTCCCCATCGACGCCCCGGATTTCGTGCGAACAGTGACCGCGGAGATGATCGCCGGACGCGGAGACGCCTTGCCGGTCAGCGCCCTGCCCGTGGACGGTAGCTATCCCAGCGGCACCGCGGCCTACGAGAAGCGCAACATCTCCGACCTCGTGGCGATATGGGATCCGGACACCTGTATCCAGTGCGGCAACTGCGCATTTGTGTGCCCGCACAGCGTTATTCGGACCACTTCCTACGACCCGGGGCGACTCGGCGACGCGCCGGCAACATTTCCCTCGGCGCCACTCAACGCGGTCGGCCTACCCGACACCCGCTACACGCTGCAGGTGTACGTCGAGGACTGCACGGGATGCGGGTTGTGCGTCGAGGCCTGCCCGGCTGTCGTCCCCGGCACGCCGATCACCAAGGCGATCAACCTGGCGCCGCGCGAACCGCTCGTCGCCGCCGGGCGCGATAACATCGCGTTCTTCGAATCACTGCCAGTGGCAAACAGGTCGTTGGTTGATTTCGGGACCGTGCGCGGTGCGCAGTTCCTGCAGCCGCTGTTCGAATTCTCCGGCGCATGCGCCGGCTGTGGGGAAACCCCCTACCTGAAACTGCTGTCGCAGCTGTTCGGCGACCGACTGATGATCGCCAACGCCACTGGCTGCTCGTCGATCTACGGTGGCAACTTACCGACCACACCATGGACGACCAACGCCGAGGGGCGCGGCCCCGCCTGGTCTAATTCCCTGTTCGAAGACAACGCGGAGTTCGGTCTGGGGATGCGACTGGCCGCCGACACTCACCTCCGCCAGGCCCGTCAGCGGCTGACCGAACTGCGCGACGTCCTGGGCGCCGATCTCGTCGACCCCATCCTGAGCGCTCCGCAACGGCGCGAATCAGAACTGCACGCACAGCGCCAACGGGTGGCCGAACTGGCCGGCCGGCTCGACAGGCTGCCGCCCACGGTTGGCGACGAGGTGCGCAGCGTCATCGACCATTTGGTTCGCCGCAGCGTGTGGATCGTCGGCGGAGACGGCTGGGCCTACGACATCGGCGCCGGTGGGCTCGACCACGTGCTGGCCAGCGGCCACAACGTCAACGTGCTGGTGCTCGACACCGAGGTGTATTCGAACACCGGCGGGCAGATGTCCAAGAGCACGCCGCTGGGTGCGGTGGCCAAGTTCGCCGCCGGGGGCAAGACGGTTCCGCGAAAAGACCTTGCTCTACAGGTGATGTCGTATGGCAACGTCTACGTCGCGCGAGTCGCTATGGGCGCCGACCCGCAACAGACGTTGCTGGCCTTCCGCGAGGCCGAGGCCTACGACGGCCCTTCGCTGGTGATCGCCTACAGCCACTGCATCGCGCACGGCTTCGAGCTGCGTTATGGCCTCGACCAGCAGTACCGTGCAGTCGCCAGCGGGCACTGGCCGTTGATTCGATACGACCCGGTGCTGCGCGCCACCGGCAACCCGCCATTCCTGTTGGACTCCCACCGGCCCCGCCTCCCCCTTGCTGACTATCGCAACCGCGAGTTGCGTTTCCGGAGCCTGACCAACTCCGATCCGGACGAGGCCGAAAGGCTGCTCGCGCTGGCGGAAGAGTCGATCAGCCAGCGCTGGGAGGTCTACGAAGACATGGCTTCTCGCGCTCCGCAGCACTTCCCGTCCGACTCGCGAAGGGAGCGCTGATGGACCTGTCCACCCGCTACCTCGGACTGACTTTGCGTAACCCCCTGCTGGCCTCGGCGTCACCACTCAGCCGCTCGATCGATGGCGTGCGTCGGCTCGCCGATTCCGGTATCGGCGCGGTGGTGCTGTACTCCCTGTTCGAAGAACAACTGCGCCGCGAAGACGCGCACAACTTGCAGATGGCCGTCCAGGGCAGCGAAAGCTACGCCGAGTCGCTCAGCTATTTCCCGGCTACCGTCGACAACGGCAGCGGCGCCCAGCGGTACCTGCGTCTTGTCGAGCGCGCGGCAACCGCGATCGACATCCCCGTCATCGGCAGCCTCAACGCGTCCATGCCCGGCAGCTGGGCACGGTACGCCCGGTCGATGCAGGACGCCGGCGCGGCGGCGATCGAGCTGAACATCTACTACCTTCCCGGCGACACCGGCGCCGACGGCCGTGCGGTGGAGCAGCGCCACCTCGACGTGCTAGCCGAGGTCAAGAGCGCAGCGACGATTCCGGTCGCCGTCAAACTCAGCCCATACTTCAGCGCGACCGCCGACATGGCGCACCGGCTAGACGCCGCAGGTGCGGACGGGCTGGTGCTGTTCAACCGGTTTCTGCAGCCTGACATCGACCCCGAGACGCTCAGCACGGTGCGCACTGTCACGCTGTCAACACCCGCAGACACGCGATTGCCGCTGACTTGGATCGCGTTGCTGCACGGGCGGATACGCGCCTCGCTGGCCGCCAGCACCGGGGTCGAGCAAGCTGCCGACGTGGCCAAGTATCTGCTCGCCGGGGCAGATGTTGTCCAGTCCGCGTCGGCGCTGCTGCGCCATGGCCCCGAGTACGCGGGTGTGCTTCTGCAGGAATTGAGTCACTGGATGAACCGCAAGGGATTTCAGGACCTCAACGAGGTGCGCGGGCTACTGGCAGCCCCCGATGCCAAGGACTCCGAGGCCCAAGAACGCGCGGACTACGTATGGGCAGTGCGCAAAGCCAACAGCGGGATCTACGAAGCACATTGACCCAGCAATCACGGAGGAAAAGACCATGACCGATTTCACCTACATCCGCTTCTTCGAAGAGGTCGGCATCGAGGACGTGCCGCTGGTCGGCGGTAAGAACGCCTCGCTCGGCGAGATGTTCCAGAAGCTGTCCGGGCGCGGAGTCCGTGTCCCCCACGGCTTCGCCATTACCGCCGAGGCCTACAGACATGTGTTGGACAGGGCAGGCGCCTGGGACCCGCTGCATGCCGAGCTCGACAATCTTGACCCCGCCGACGTCACCGCGTTGGCGCGCAAAGGCAAACGCGCCCGTGAAATCGTCTACGGCGCCGGGCTTCCCGACGACATGGCCGCCGAGATCGCGGCTGCCTACCGCTTGCTTCAGGACGAGTACGGCGAGGATGTCAGCCTGGCCGTGCGAAGCTCCGCAACCGCCGAGGACCTGCCGACGGCCAGCTTCGCCGGCCAGCAGGAAACCTTCCTCAACATCAAGGGGACCGAAAGTCTTCTCGACGCATGCCGCCGTTGCTTCGCCAGCCTGTTCACCGACCGGGCCATCCACTATCGGATCGACCAGGGCTTCGACCATTTCAAGGTCTCGTTGTCGATCGGCGTGATGAAGATGGTGCGCTCCGACCTCGCCTCGTCGGGGGTCATGTTCACCCTCGACACCGAGTCGGGCTTCAACGACGTGGTGTTCATCACGGGCGCCTACGGGCTCGGCGAGAACGTGGTCCAAGGCGCCGTTGACCCTGACGAGTTCTACGTTCACAAGCCGACCTACCTATCCGGTCACCGCGCGGTGCTACGTCGGCTGGTCGGGGACAAAGCGGTGAAGATGGTCTTCGTCGAGGGCGAGACGAAGAACACGGTCCGCAACATACCGACGCCCAAGGCTGATCGCGCCCGTTTCTGCCTCGCCGACGCGGACGTTCTCGAATTGGCCGGCTACGCATGCACCATCGAGGGGCACTACGGACGGCCGATGGACATCGAATGGGCCAAAGACGGTATCGACGGGCAGCTCTACATCGTGCAGGCGCGCCCCGAGACGGCGGTCTCCCAGCGCAGCCGGACGACGTTGGAGACCTACGTGCTCGAAGCCAAAGGCCCCGTAGAAAAGGAGGTACTCACCGAGGGGCGGTCGGTCGGCGAGAGGATCGCCTCCGGCGTGGCGAAACGGCTAGACAACCTCGAGAGCCTGTCGGACTTCCGGCCCGGGCAGGTTCTGGTCGCCGACACCACCACACCGGACTGGGAGCCGGTAATGAAGATCTCTGCCGCGATCGTCACGAACCGCGGCGGGCGCACCTGCCACGCGGCGATCATCGCGCGCGAACTCGGCATTCCGGCGGTGGTCGGTGCGGGCGATGCGACCACGAGCGTGCCGGACGGCGCCATGGTCACGGTGTCGTGCGTGGAGGGTGACACGGGGCGCGTGTACCGTGGTGAGTTGGGCTACCACGTAGAGCGCACGGAAATTGCCGAACTCGCGCGCCCGCGAACCCAGATCATGGTCAACCTCGGGAATCCCGACCTCGCGTTCAAGACGTCGTTCCTTCCCAACGACGGCGTGGGGCTCGCCCGGATGGAGTTCATCATCAACGAGTACATCCGGGTGCATCCGCTGGCCCTGCTGCACCCGGACAAGGTCGCTGACCCGGAAGCTCGCCGGATGATCGATCGGCTGACTTATGCCTACTCGGACGGCGGCGAATACTTCGTGGAGCGCCTGTCGGAGGGAATCGGCACGATCGCGGCCGCCTTCTGGCCGAAGCCCGTGGTGGTACGGATGTCAGACTTCAAGACCAACGAATACGCCAGCCTGATCGGCGGGAGCGGCTTCGAGCCATCCGAGAGCAACCCGATGATCGGCTTTCGCGGCGCCTCGCGCTATGCGCATCCGGCCTATGCCGAGGGCTTCGCGCTGGAGTGCCGCGCGATGCAACGGGTACGCGAGGAGATGGGCCTGACCAACGTCATCATCATGCTCCCGTTCGTGCGCCGAGTTGCCGAGGCGGACCTCGTCCTGCAGACGATGGCCGACCTCGGTCTGCGCCGGGGCGAGAACGGGCTCAAGGTGTACGCGATGTGCGAGATTCCGAACAACGTGCTCCTGATCGATGAGTTCGCCAAGCGTTTCGACGGCTTCTCCATCGGCTCCAACGACCTGACTCAGCTCACTCTCGGCGTCGACCGCGACAGCGAGATCGTGGCCTTCGACTATGACGAACGCGACGAGGGTGTCAAGGAGATGATTCGCCTGGCCGTGGAAGGCTGCCGCCGCAACGGGATCCACTCGGGGCTGTGTGGACAAGCGCCTTCGGATTACCCGGACATGGCCGAGTTCTTGGTCCGCCTCGGTATCGACTCGATAAGCCTGAACCCCGACGTGGTGGTGAAGACCACGCGTCAGATCCTCCAGCTGGAGCAGCAGGTCGTGCCGGTGCAATGAACGCGACCGCATTTCACTGCCGCGCGGGCGCGGATCGGTGTGTACATGGAGCTTGACGTGAATCTGCCGGTTGTCATCGACCCGCGTTACCACGACGCGGTGATCTTCGACCTTTACGGTGTGCTTACCGACGCCGCCTCCGTTCAACGCGCGGCGTGGGCGTCGCTGTTCAACGAGTACTTGGTGCGGCGACCTGCGCACGAAGACGAGGATCACTCCGCCTTCACCGACGACGACTATTGGCAGCTGGTCGACGGTAAGCCGCGCCCTGACGGGGTCGCCGACTTCCTGGCTTCGCAGGGGATTTCGCTACCCCGCGGCGTACCGTCGGACACCGGCGAAGACACGATATGCGGGCTGGCCAATCGCCAGCAGCACCTATACGCGGATCTGTTGGACCGGGAGGTGCCGCATTTCGGGGCCATGGTCGCCCTGGCGCGAAAGTTGCGGTACATCGATGTCGCCACGGCGACCCACTCATCGAGCCCCGGCTGCCCACAAGTGTCGGAGATTGCCGGGGTTGACGGCCTGCTCGATGTCTACATCGACGGGACCGCCGCCGACGGGCTCAGCATCGCCGGGAACCCACTCCTCGTTGTCCGTCTGGAGGCCGCGCACGTTCTGGACGCCGCCCGCAGACTCGGGGTGAATCCCCAACGCACGGTCGTCGTCGGGGACACCGAAGCAGGGCTCTCCGTGGGTCGCGACGGCGGATTCGCCTTCGTCATCGGTGTCGACAGAACCGGATGCGCCGACAGACTATTCCAGCGCGGCGCCGACGTCGTGGTCGCCGACCTCGCCGATATCGCTGTGCGCACAGGTGATAAGCGAATCTCAGAAATCCCCAATGCGCTGAAATCATATGGCCAGCTGGCCGGCATTGCCATCGCCCGAGAGTCGGTGTTGTTTCTCAACTACGATGTAGCGCTGACCCAGATCGTTTCCGATCCCGGCGCGGTCGCGCTGGTCGACGAAGCGGCCCAGGCGCTGGGGCGCCTGGCCGGTGAGTCTCCCGTCGTGGTAATCAGCGGCCGCGATCTTGCCGATATCCGCGGCCGGGTGGGCATACCGGGGATCTGGTATGCGGGTAGCCACGGGTTTGAGCTCGTCGGGCCGGACGGCAGCCACCGCGAGCACGAGGCGGGGGTGGCCGCGGTACCCGTTCTGGCGGGCGCAGCGGACGAATTGCGCGACACCCTGGAGCAGATTCCGGGAGTGCGGGTGGTGCACACGCGCTTCGCCGTCGCGGTGCACTACCGTGAGGTGGCATCGGAGCACATCGGCGAGATCGTCGCGACAACGCGCCGGCTCGGAAAGCGAAACAACCTACGGCTCATGCATGGGCGCATGCTGGTCGAGTTGCGGCCGGACGTCGACTGGGACGAGGGAACCAGACTGGCATGGATCCGGTCCCACATCGACGAATCGAAATCCCGGGTCCCGATCTATATCGGCGGCGACCTCACCGACGAGGATGCGTTCGAGGCGGTTCAACTCGGCGGGGTCGGGATCGCCGTGCGGCACGACGACGACGGCGACCGCAGGACGGCCGCCCGCTTCGTTCTGGACAGCCCCGATGAGGTGCGGGAGGTGCTCGAGCTAGGTTCGCGGTGGCTGGCCTACAAGCACGGGATCGCTACCGAGGCTTGGAATTTCACCTTCGAGGGGTACGACCCCGCCAATGAGAAACTGCGCGAGGCGTTGTGCACGGTGGGAAATGGCTACTTCGCCACCAGAGGCGCCGCACCGGAATCAAAGGCCGGGCAGGTGCACTATCCGGGCACCTATGCCGCTGGGGTGTACAACCGTCTGGTCGATAACGTATCGGGTATCACGATCGACAACGAGAGCCTGGTGAACCTGCCCAACTGGCTTCACCTCACCTTCCGGATCGACGGCGGCGACTGGTTCGACATCGATGACGTCACCGTGCTCTCTTATCGGCAGACTCTCGATCTTCGCGACGCGGTGCTGACCAGGGAAGTGCGCTTCTGTGACGGCGCCGGCCGGACGAGTTCGGTCACACAACAACGATTCGTCGCCATGCACGTGCCGCATGTCGCTGCGCTGACGACCACGATCGTAGCCGAGGATTGGTCGGGCAGAATCGAGATCCGTTCGACTCTGGACGGCAACGTCCGTAACTCGCTGGTCGAGCGGTACCGGGAGTTGGCCGACAAGCATCTGGAGCTGCTGGAGAAGCGAGAAATCGCTGACGATTCAGTGCTTTTGACAGTTCAGACGACCCAATCGCGAATCCCCATTGCTCTGGCGGCGCGAACTACGCTGTGGCGCGGCGAGACCCGGATCCCGGCGAAACAGAGCGAAGCGACTCGAGGAGCCTCTGCCACCTACCAGCTTGTGGATCAGAACGCGGAAATCGGTCACGACATCGACGTCGAGTTGTCGATGGGCGGGGCGTTGACGGTGGAGAAGATGGTGACCCTCTTCACCGGCCGCGATGTCGCGACGTCGGAGCCTGCCGACGAGGCCCAACGTGGGCTGGCCCGACTCGGCCGGTTCAGCGAGGTGTTGGAGCGGCACCTGGTCACCTGGAGCCATCTGTGGGCGCGCTCGTCCATCGAATTCTATGAATTCACAGACGAATTGCGTATCCTGCGATTGCATCTGCTGCATCTGCTGCAGACGGTTTCACCCAACTGCGCCGACCTCGATGTCGGGGTGCCGGCACGCGGCTTGCACGGTGAGGCCTACCGCGGGCACATCTTCTGGGACGAGTTGTTCATCTTCCCGGTACTCAACCTGCGACTGCCGATGATCACCCGGTCCCTGCTGCTCTACCGCTACCGGCGGCTGCCCGAAGCCTGCCACGCCGCCCGGGAGGCCGGCTACTCCGGTGCCATGTTCCCGTGGCAGTCCGGCAGCGACGGGCGCGAGGAAAGCCAACGCCTGCACCTCAATCCCCGCAGCGGCCGATGGAACCCCGACTCGAGCGCTCGTGCGCACCACATCGGCATCGCCGTCGCCTATAGCGCGTGGAAGTTTTATCAGACCACCGGGGATCTCGCCTACCTGATCGACTATGGCGCGGAGATGCTGGCCGAGATCGCACGCTTCTGGGTCAGCAGGGCCACCTACGACCAGGAGCGCGACCGCTACAGCATCCGCGGCGTTATCGGGCCCGATGAATTCCACTCCGGCTACCCCGACGCGCCCTATGACGGCATCGACAACAACGCCTACACCAATGTGATGGCAGTGTGGGTGATCATGCGGGCATTCGACGCGTTGGAACTACTGCCGCTGCCGAACCGGCTCGATCTCCGGGAGAATCTGCGACTGCACGACGACGAACTGGCACGCTGGAACGAGGTGAGCCGACGGATGTTCGTCCCCTTCCACGATGGCGTGATCAGCCAGTTCGAAGGATACGGTGACCTGGCGGAACTGGATTGGGACCACTACCGCGACAAGTACGGGAACATCCAGCGCCTGGATCGCATCCTGGAAGCCGAGGACGACGACGTCAACCGCTACAAGGCCTCCAAGCAAGCCGATGCGCTGATGCTGCTCTATCTGATGTCGTCGACCGAGTTGCGTGAACTGCTGCACCGGCTCGGCTATCGGTTCACATCCGAGCAGATCCCGAAAATGGTGGACTACTACCTGGCGCGAACGTCGCACGGCTCGACGCTTTCTGGCCTGGTGCACAGCTGGGTGCTGGCCAGGGCCAACCGCGAGCGCGCAATGGAGTTCTTCCAACAGGCTCTGATCTCCGACGTTGCCGATATCCAGGGCGGCACCACGTCGGAAGGCGTTCACCTCGCGGCAATGGCCGGCAGCGTCGACCTCATGCAGCGTTGCTTTACCGGACTGGAAACCCGCGAAGACCGCATCATCCTCTCCCCGCACTGGCCGGAAACACTCGGCGAGTTGGCCGTGCCGATCCACTACCGCGGTCTGCACCTGCACCTGCGGGTCAGCGGCAGGGGCGTGATCATCAGCGTGGATCCGCGGGGTGCCGGCGGAATCGACGTGGAATGCCATGGTCAGGTCAAGCGGCTGACTCCCGGCAGCACTGTCGAATTCGTCGGCTGACCATTGCTATACGGACGAAAAGGAAGAGAGCCATGACTGCGACCGTCGGCCTGGACCGGGACACCCTCGACATGATGCTGGACTCATTGGACGAGTTCGTCGCCGCGGCCCTCCCGGACCAGCGCCTGCTCGAACTCGACCATGAGGACATCTGTCCGGAGGAAACCATCCGTGCGATGTGCGGTGAGGACCTCGGCGTGCACCTGGTGTTCATCCCCGAGGAGTACGGGGGGCTGGGTGGCGGGGCGTTCGACTCGTATCGGGTTTGTGAACGACTTGCGCGCATCGATATCGGGGTCGCGACATCGGTGTTCGCCACGTTTCTCGGTACCGACCCGATCCTGATCGGCGCGACCTCCGAGCAGCGCAAGGAGTGGCTGGGGCGCATCGCCGAGCAGGGCATCCTGTTCGCCTACGGCGCGACTGAGCCCGAGGCGGGTAGCGACTTGGGCGCCATGAAGACGACGGCCACTCCGGTCGAGACCGATGGGCAGGTAACCGCATATCGGATCACCGGGCGTAAGCAGTGGATCAGCAACGGCTCGATCGCCGATGTCTACTCGATTCTGGCACTGGCCCCCGGCGGCCCGTCCTGGTTCATCGTGGAGAAGGGCACCGCAGGCTTCTCGGCGGCGCCACCGGAAGACAAACACGGTATCCGGCTGTCGAATACGGCCGCGCTGTTTCTCGATGACGTGGTGGTACCGGCTGAGAATCTGGTGGGCCGCGAGGAGGGCCATGGCCTCACCCAGGCCCAGCAGGTCTTCGGCTACACCCGGGTGATGGTCGCCGCGTTCGGCCTTGGCGGTGGTTGGGGTGCCCTCGACCGCGCAATCGCCTACTCCGCCGACCGGGTGCAGGGAGGCGCGCCGCTGGCGAACAAGCAGGGCTTCACGCACAAGCTGATCGTGCCGCACGCGGTGCGACTGGAAGCCGCACGCGCGTTCGTGGAGGAGACCGCGACACGCATCGACGCTGGCCAGGGCGCGGGTGGCGCGCTCAACACCGAAGGGGCGATCGGGAAGTACTTGGCGACCGAGGCCGGCAACGCCGCGGCCGAAGCGGCGATCCAAGCGCACGGCGGGTACGGCTACACCCGTGACTATATGGTGGAAAAGATCAAGCGCGATGTCCGGATTACCACGATCTACGAGGGGACCTCGGAGATCCTGGAGATGACGATCGCCCGCGACCGGTGGCAGCAGCACCTCAAGACATCCGGTGCCTACTACCGCGACATGGCGCGCGGGCTCGCGGATGTTCCCGGCGAATGCGGCGGCCCGACGGCCGCGCTGGCGCAGGAGTGCCTGGCGGCGGTGCTGGAGGCGTGCCGGGTGGGTCGGCTGACCAGAAATCAGCACGTTCTGCTGCGGCTGGGCGAACTGGCGGCTTACGCCGAATGCGCGGGCGCGCTGGCCCGGCGCGCCGCGGCGGCCGTCGCCGGCGAATTGCCGGACAAGGCCGACACCCGCTTCACGCCCGCGGCACTGGCCGCCATCAGTCGAGTGTTTGCCCGGGAGGCGGCGTTGAAGGTTGCCGAAGAGGGCTTGCGGTGGGTGTACGGCGCGGGTACCGGGGCGGATCTGGCCGCAAGCCTGCCACTGGACCGGGTGCGGTCCGCGCAGGCCGGTCTGCTCGCTGACATGAACCTGGTTGCGGATTCGCTTTACGGACGGGAGGCCCGATCATGACGACCACGATGCAGGAGGCGATCGCGGTGGTGGGCGTCAGCGCGATCATGCCCGACGCACCCGACGCCGCCACCTTCTGGGCCAACATCAAGGCCGGCCGGTACAGCATCAGCGACGTGCCGCCCGAGCGTTGGGACCCAGAGTTGTACTACGACCCTGACCCACACGCGCCGGACAAGACGTACTCGCGTATCGGCGGATGGGTCCGCGACTTTGCGTGGGAGCCACTGACGTGGAAGCTGCCGATCCCGCCGGCGGTCAGCGCCCAGATGGACGGCGGGCAGAAGTGGGCGGTCGCGGCCACCCGTTCGGCGCTGCTCGACGCCGGCTGGCCGGACTGGACAGTCGACCCCGAGCGAGTCGCCGTCATCATCGGCAGCGCGATCGGCGGCGACAAGCAGCACCGCAGCAACCTGCGGATCCAGTTTCCCGCGTTCGCCCGCGAACTGAGCGCCTCCCCGTCATTCGCCGCGCTGCCGCCCGAGGTCCGAGACGCCGTGCTCGCCGAGACCCGCGCCTCGTTTCTCGCCGGGCTCGAGGAGATCACCGAGGACACCATGCCCGGTGAGCTCGCGAACGTGATCGCCGGACGGGTGGCGAACCTGTTCAACTTCCGCGGCCCCAACTTCACCACCGACGCGGCCTGCGCCTCCGGGCTGGCCGCTATGTCGGCCGCTATGCGCGGGTTGCAGGCCGGCGACTTCGACGTTGCGATCACGGGCGGTGTCGACCGCAACATGGACGCAGCGGGGTACGTGAAGTTCTGCAAGATCGGTGCACTGTCGGCGACCGGCACCCGCCCGTTCGACGCCGGTGCTGACGGCTTCGTAATGGGCGAGGGCGCCGCGCTGTTTGTTCTCAAGCGACTGTCCGACGCCGAGCGCGCTGGCGACCGCATCTATGCGGTGCTGCTCGGCCTCGCCGGCGCCAGCGACGGCCGCGGCAAGGGGATCACGGCGCCCAACCCGATTGGGCAGCGGCTGGCGGTGGAGCGCGCCTGGCAGACCTCCGGTGTCGACCCGGCCCTGGCCACCTGCATCGAGGCGCACGGCACTTCCACGCGAGTCGGCGACGCGACGGAGCTTGCCAGTTTGACCGATGTGTTCCGCAAAGCCGGGGCGGCGAACGGTTCGATCGCGCTGGGGTCGGTCAAGTCCAATATCGGCCACCTCAAAGGCGCGGCCGGCGCCGCGGGCCTGTTCAAAACGGTGCTGAGCCTCCACGAGAAGGTGCTCACCCCCAGCCTGCACTTCGACCAGCCCAACCCGAACGTGGACTGGGACGACATCCCGTTCCGGGTGAACACCGAACTTCGCGAGTGGCCCGCACCCGACAGTGGTGTGCGCTGTGCGGGAGTGAGCGCCTTCGGGTTCGGGGGTACCAACTTCCACGCCGTCATCGAGGAGTACCTGCCCGGCCGGCACCGCCCGCCCGAGGCGTCCCGGTCATATGCGGGCGCGACGATCGCCGCAGGTTCGCCCACCGTGACCCCTGCTGCGGCGAGTACGCCGGCCGGGCCGAAGGCGCCGATGCGGGGCGCCGCCGTCGTGGGCGGCGCAGACGAGGCCGAGGTGGCCGCGCGACTGGAGCAATTGGGCGCTGAGGCGTCGGCCGGCCGCGCCCCCGCACCGGCCCCACCAGATCCCGCCCTGGCGGGCGCGGCGGTTCGGGTCGCCATCGACTACGCCGATGCTGCCGACCTCGCGGCAAAGACGGCGAAGGCGGTCCAGGCGCTGCGAGGCGGCAACCCGGCCATGTGGCGGATACTGCGCGCCCAGGGTGTCTTCGTCGGCCGCGGCGCACCGGGAAAGGTCGCGTTCCTCTATACCGGCCAGGGCTCGCAGTACGTGAACATGCTGCGGGACCTGCGCCAGCGCGAGCCGATAGTCGCCGCGACGTTCGACGAGGCCGACCGGGTCATGGCACCGCTGCTGGGCAAGCCGCTGACTGCTTTCATCTTCGCCGACGGCAGCGACGAAACCACTGCGCAACGGCTGGAACAACAGCTCATGCAGACCGAGATTACGCAACCGGCGGTGCTGGCCACCGATCTGGCCCTGACCCGGATGCTCGACGCGTACGGCGTTCGTCCGGACATGGTCATGGGCCACAGCTTGGGCGAGTACGGCGCCCTGGTGGCTGCGGACGCGCTGTCGTTCGACGCCGCCCTGGAGGCGGTCAGCGCCCGGGGCCAGGGGATGGCGAGCCTGTCGGTTACCGACAACGGCGCCATGGCGGCAGTGTTCGCCCCACTGGCCGAGATCGACCGGATCGTGGCCGAGACCGACGGGTACGTCGTGGTTGCGAACATCAATAGCAACGGCCAGGCCGTCATCGGCGGTGCCACCGATGCCGTGGACCGCGCCGTCGCGGCTTTCCGCGCCGCCGGCATGAACGCCAACCGAATCCCGGTCAGCCACGCTTTCCACACCGCGATCGTGGCGCCGGTGAGCGAACCGCTGAAGGCCGCACTGCGCCGGCTCGACATGCGGCCGCCGAACCTCCCGATCGTGGCGAACGTGACGGGCGAGTTCTATCCCGCCGACGCCGACGTCGACACGATGCTGGACTTGCTCGGCCGCCAGGTGGCGTCCCCGGTCCGGTTCATCGACGGGCTCCGCACGCTGTACGCGGCGGGCGCGCGAGTCTTCGTCGAGGTCGGTCCCAAAAAGGCGCTGCACGGCTTCGTGGAGGACGTCTTGGGCGACGACGTGCTGGCGTTGTTCACCAACCACCCGAAAACGGGCGATGTCGCCTCGTTCAACCAGGCGTTGTGCGGGCTGTACGCCGCCGGGCTCGGGTTCGCCCCGCTTTCCACCGCAGCCGCGGACACCCCGGCCGAAGTCACCACCGCGGTCGATGCCGCCCCGGTTCAGGGCGGGATGACCGCAATTACCACCGACCGGTACGCCGAGCTGGGCCGCCTCCTCGTCGACGTTGTCGAGCGTGGTCTGCACGCCGAGCCCGGCACCGCCCTTTCCGTCGGATCCAGCGCTTCGGCGCCCGCGGTTAGCGAACCGGTGGTGGTGACCGGCGCGGCGCTCGGCCTGCCCGGCGTCGAGCGGGTCTTCGACGACGCGAACGTCGCTCGCATCCTCGAGGGCCAGCAGTTCATCGACACCATCCCGCACCGGCTGCGCCGCGCGATGGTCGACCGGCACATCACCCGCCTGGTCAAGCGCGCGTCCGGAGGCCCCACGTTCGAGACGATCGCTAACGAGGCGGAGGTCATCAAACTGGCCGGCCGCGGCGCGCCGCTGGATGTGGTCGCCGAGTTCGGGGTCGACGCCGCCCGCGACGCCGCGCTGGACTCGACCACCCGACTTGCCATAGGAGCGGGGTTCGATGCCCTGCGCGACGCCGGCATCCCGCTGGTCATGCACTACAAGACCACGACGCTGGGCACCCAGTTGCCGGACCGCTGGGGGCTGCCGGAGTTGATGCGCGACGACACCGGCGTCATCTTCGCCTCCGCCTTCCCCGGGTTGGACAACTTCGCCAGTGATCTGGAGCGCTACTACATCGACCGCAGCAACCGTGAGCAACTGACCGCGTTGGAGGCGGTGCGTGTCCGGATGACCGGCGACGAACCCGCCGCGGCGGAGGTTGACCGGCGCATCCACGAGCTGCGCCACGAGATCGAGTCCCACCCGTACGAGTTCGACCGGCGCTTCTTATTCCGGTGCCTGTCGATGGGCCATTCGCAGTTCGCCGAGATCATCGGCGCGCGCGGGCCGAACACGCAGATCAATGCCGCGTGCGCGAGCACCACTCAGGCGACCGCGCTCGCCGAAGATTGGATTCGGATCGGCCGCTGTCGCCGGGTGATCGTGGTGTCCGCCGACAACGCCAGCTCCGATGCTCTGCTGCCCTGGCTGGCGTCGGGATTCCTGGCCTCCGGCGCCGCCGCCACAGACGACGTCGTGGAGGAGGCCGCCACGCCGTTCGACCTGCGTCGGCACGGGATGATCCTTGGCATGGGGGCGGCGGCCTTCGTCGTGGAGACCGCGGATGCCGCCCGGGAACGCGGGCTGCAACCGATTTGCGAAGTCCTCGCCACGGTCACTGCCAACAGCGCTTTCCACGGCACCCGGCTCGACGTCGAGCACATCGGCGGGGTCATGGAGAATCTGCTTGCCCTAGCCGAGGCTCGCGGAGTGGACCGCCACGTCATCGCGCCGAGCACAATGTTCGTTTCACACGAGACGTACACGCCGGCCCGCGGCGGCAGCGCGTCCGCCGAGATCCACGCGCTTCGCCGGGTGTTCGGGCCGGACGCTGACGCCGTCGTCATCACCAATACCAAGGGCTTCACCGGACACGCGATGGGCGCGGGCGTGGAAGACGTAGTCGCAATCAAGTCACTGGAAACCGGTCTGGTTCCTCCGGTGCCCAATTACAAAGAGCCGGATCCCGAGCTGGGCCACCTGAACCTGTCGACAGGGGGAAGCTATCCGGTGCGTTACGCACTCAGGCTGGGCGCCGGGTTCGGCTCGCAGATTGCGATGACATTGATGCGGTGGACCCCGCTTCCCGACGGCCGCCATCGCCTGCCGGATGAACTCGGGTATGAGTACCGGATCGTCGACCGGCCTGCCTGGCAGCGCTGGCTGACGGCGGCCGCCGGCACCGCCGACGCCCAGCTGGAGGTCGTCCAGCACCGACTGCGGATCGTCGACACCGGCGCGCCGGTGCAAGCCGCTCCTGCGGTGGCTCCGACGCACGCGCCGACGGTCCAGCCGGCCCCCGTGGCGTCGGCGCTAGCACCGGCACCGACACCGGCACCGGCCACAGCGGCGACCCCGGCGGCGGCCCCGGCAGCGGCGGCCCCGGCCGGCGACGAGGTGACCGAC
>JARLGR010000052.1 GCA_031292665.1 Mycobacterium sp.
CGCGACCCCAACAAGCACCTGGCCTTCGGATACGGTGTGCACTTCTGCATGGGTGCGGCCCTGGCGCGCATGGAAGTCAACAGCTTCTTCTCCGAGCTGCTGCCACGGCTGAAATCCGTTGTGCTGAATGGTGAACCGGAGTTCGTCGCCACGACCTTCGTCGGCGGACTCAAACACCTGCCGGTTCGCTATTCCCTGGCGGGCTGAGCTAACCTGGATGGGTCAGCGATCCCTAGCGAAAAGGGGGCCGCATGCACGCCTCGGGATTGATCGACGTCCATCACCACATCGTTCCCAGGGAGTACGTGAGGGCGCTGGCCAAGCTCGGCGTCACCAAGGGGCTCGGAGTTGCGCTCCCGAAATGGGAGGTCGACAAGTCCCTGGCCGTGATGGCCGAGAACGGCGTCTCGTCGGCAATCGTCTCGATATCCGCTCCGGGCGTGTATTTCGCCGGAAACGATCGCAGGTCGGCTATCGCCAGGGAGTTATCCCACCAGATGAACGAGATCTGCGCCGAGCTCATCAGCGATCACCCGGGACACTTCGGTGCCTTTGCGACGCTCCCGGTCCCTGACATCGACGCCGCCCTGGACGAGCTTGCCTACAGCCAGGACGAGCTGAAGCTCAGCGGCGTAATCCTGTTGAGCAACTACGACGGGTACTACCTGGGCGACCCACGGTTCGACGAGCTGTTCGCCGAGCTGAACCGGCGCAAGACCGTCGTCTTCGTTCATCCGCAGTCTCCACCGGGACAAGAACAGTCTCACCTCGACCTGCCCGAGGCCATGCTCGACGTGTGTTTCGACACGACCCGGACGGCGTTCTCACTCATCGTCAATGGCGTGACCAAGAGATACCCCGACATCCGGTTCATCCTCGCGCACGCCGGCGGCGCGGTGCCCTATCTCGCCGGAAGGGTGGGAATCACGGCGTCGATGCTGGCGAATCTGAAAGGCGCCGCACCGGTGGTCGCCGATGGCATCGGCAAAGCCTTTTCCGTTTCGCGGAAACTGGAAGAAAAGATGCCCGAGCAGCTGAGTTATTACCTCAGGTTCAAGCACAACGTGCTCCCGGAAGGGCCGGACTACTTCCTGCGGCGCTTTTACTACGACACCGCGCTGTCGGCGTCGCCGCACTGCTTTTCGTCGCTGCTCGCCGTCACCGACTGCTCGCATATCGTCTTCGGAACGGACTACGTGTTCTCCACCGAAGCGGCCGTACCGGCGACCATAGCCGGCATCCGCGACCACGACGGGTTCACCCCGGACGACGTCGCCCTAATCGAACGGGAGAATGCGCTCGCTTTGTTTCCGGCCCTGCGATGAGGGTTACCACATCATCGGGGATCGCTACACTCCCGGTGGAGGACTAGACCATGGCGCACAGGACGATCGTCATCACGGGTGCCAGCGACGGGATTGGCGCCGCGGCGGCCCGCCGGTTGAGCCGGAGCGGCGACAACGTGGTGGTGGTGGGCCGGTCGGAAGGCAAGACGAAAGCGGTGGCCGCGGATTTGGGCGCCGACTATTTCGTCTCCGATTTCGCCGATCTGTCTCAGGTGTGGGCCCTGGCCGACAAACTGCGTTCCCGGTACCCGCGCATCGATGTGTTGGGCAACAACGCCGGCGGCATGTTCTCCACAATGCACAAGACGGCCGACGGTCACGAGATCACGTTTCAAGTCAACTACCTGGCGCCATTTCTGCTCACCACACAGCTGATAGACCTGCTGATCGGCTCTCGTGCCACCGTCGTCAACACATCGAGCTCGTCGCAGAAACTACTGCGCAATGTCACCCTCACCGACTTCGAAACTACCGACCGGCGACGGCCGAGCGCCGCCTACGCGCTCTGCAAGCTGGCGAACATCCTGTTCACCCGGGAACTGCATCGGCGCCATCACGCCGACGGCCTTTCGGCCGCGGTGGTCCACCCCGGGTTTGTCGACACCAACATCGGCGATGCGTCGGGCTCACGGCTGCTCCCGTTCATGCGCCGCACACCGGTGCGGCGACTCATCGCGACCGCAGACCAGGGCGCCGACCAGCTGGTCTGGCTGGCGTCGAGCACACCCGGCGTCGATTGGACGTCGGGGGAGTACTACGCCAAGGGCAAAATCGCGAAAGCCAACCGCGCCGCCTATGTCCCCGACCTGGCCCGCGAGCTGTGGGAACGCTCGCTGGCGAAGATCGGTTCGGGCCGCGGGTCGCCCACGTGAACGGGATGGGCGCGCAGAGGTGTCCAATGGCTTCATCCGAGGGGGACCAAAGTCCCTAAAATGGGCGGCACGCGCCCATAAGCTCGACAGCGCCGCTGTCCCGCAGCATGATTCGAATCATGTATCCAACGCACCGCAACGGCAGCCAGGTCTCCGCCATTCGCCCGCTGGTCACATTGTCGATCGACGAGCACGGTGGGCGCACCTACGCCAAGGCAGAGTTACGCTGGCGCGGTTCACAACTGGCGGGGTGGGGCGTCGCATATCGGCACCCGTGCGACCATTTGGCGCGCGAAGCCGGTCGGGAGTTGGCGACGGCGCGAGCGTTGTCGGACCTCGCCGAGCAAGTCACCGCGCCGCGCCGCGTCAACGCCTGAGGGCGTACCCGCTCCCGGCCACCGGTCCGGCGGCGGGGAGCGGGTACTAACATGCAGGTCGTGCTAGGTGTTCACCATTCAGCGATCTGTACGAGCGACGTCGAACGATCGCTGCGATTCTGGCGCGACGGCCTCGGCCTCAGCCAGTTGTTCGACCATCAATTCACCGGCGATTGGCCGGAGCTGTTCGGCGCGACGAGCGATCGGTTGCGCTCGGTCTTCCTGGGCGATCCGAAGGCACCGGACAGCGGGATCGTGGAGCTGGTGGAGTTGCCGGGTGCCGCCGCGGCGCCGCCCGCGTCCGCAACGCCCCGCCATGGATTCTTCCTGCTCTCGTTGCAACGGGATGTCGACGAAACCCTCTCGGCGCTGGGCACATTGGGCTTCGCCGACCGTGTCCGGCGCATCACGGTTGCTGCTCCGGGCGACAAGGAGGTCGCGATGGCGGTGATCACCGCACCCGACGGCGTGCTGGTCGAGTTGATCGGGCCCGCGCGATGACCGCGTTGGTGACCGGCGGCGCCTCGGGCATCGGGCGCGAGGTCGCCGAACGGCTCCGGGACGCGGGCCACGACGTCGTCGTCTGGGACCTGGCCGATGCCGACATCGTCTGCGACGTCAGCGATCCCGAGGCGGTGTCGGCCGCCATCGACCAGACCGTGCGCGAGCACGGGGTGCCCACTCGCGTAGTGACCTCCGCCGGGATCGGGGCGTCGGGTCCGACGGGTCTGTTGCTGAAACAAGCACCCGCCGATTGGGAGCGTGTGTTGGCGGTGAACCTCACCGGCACGTGGCTGACCCTCCGGGCCGCCGCGCAAGCCATGGTCAACGCCGAGGTGGAAGGGTCGATCGTCGCCGTCTCCAGCATCAGCGGCACCGTGGTCGATCGCGATATGGGCGCTTATTGCGTGTCCAAGGCGGGCGTGGACATGTTGGTCAAGGTCGCTGCCGTGGAGTGGGGCACCTACGGCATCCGGGTCAACGCCGTCGGACCCGGCGTGACGCGGACCCCGATGCTGCCCAATACGGAGGCGCTCGGATGGGCGGATGGCTTGTCCAGGCGGACCGCGCTCGGTCGACTGGGGGAGGCCACCGACGTGGCCGGCGCCATCCTAGGTGTCCTGGAGCTGCCCTGGGTGACCGGGCAGGTGGTGCACGCCGACGGCGGCCTGGCCCTGCACAGCCCGATCGACGCGTACGGTCAGCTGGAGAAGCTCATGCGTCTCAAGACACTGAGAGAGTTAAGAGAGCAGAGGGAAAAAGCCAAAGAGGCTTAGCGTATGCCGAAATCGATGATCCCGCGCAGGATCTTGCCGTTCAGCAGGTCCGCATAGGCCTCGTTGACGTCGTCGAGGCGATAGCGCTTGGTGATCATCTCGTCCAGCCGGAGCTGCCCGGTCTGGTAGAGCCGCGCCAGCCGGGAGATGTCCGCCTTCGGGTTGCACGAGCCGAAGATGGTGCCCGCCAGCGTCTTGTTCATCAGGATGAAGTCCTGCAGGTCGATCTTGACCGAGCTGGTCAATTGTGACGTCATGCCGGTGAGCACACAGGTGCCGCCCTTGCGCGTGAGCCTCAGCGCGTCGCGGACATCCTCGGCGGTGATCAGCGAAGGCGAGACCACCACAGCGTCCGCCATGACACCGTGCGTCAGATCCCGCACCAGGTCGTGGGCCTCGGCGGCCGTCGCGGCGCTGTGGGTCGCACCGAACTGCAATGCCGATTTCTGTTTGAAGACCACCGGGTCGACGGCGACGACCTGTGCGGCGCCGTTGATCCGGGCGCCCTGGATCGCGCCCGTCCCGATTCCGCCCGCACCGATGACGACGACGGTGTCACCGCCGCGCACACCGGCCCGGTGCGCGGCCGAACCGTAGCCGGTCGGAATGGCGCAGGACAGCAGCGCGCTCGGCGCCAGCGGCAGGTGCGGGTCGATCTTCACCAGCGAATTCGTCGACACCACAGTGTGTTCGGCGAACGCGCCGACCTTGGCCAGGTGGCCCAGCGCCCGGCCGTCGGCGGTGTGGTGGCGGAACGTGCCGTCGGTGGGCATCCCCGGGACCATGGTGCCGATGCCGACGTCACACAGGTACTCCATGCCCGTCGCGCACCAGCGACACTGCCCGCACACCGCGACGAACGACATCACCACGTGGTCGCCGACGGCGAAATCGGTGACGCCGTCGCCGACCTCACGCACGACTCCGGCGCCCTCGTGACCGCCGATGGTGGGGAACATGGTCGGCAGCCCCAGGGATCGCATCACCTCGTTGGGCGCCGACATGTCGCCTTTGAGGATGTGGTCGTCGGAATGACAAAGCCCGGCGGCGGCCATCTCGACCAGGACTTCGCCCGCTCGGGGCGCATCGAGCTCGAATTCCTCGACCGACCACGGCCCGCCGACGTCGTGCAGGATCGCTGCCCGGCTTTTCAAGGGCTTCTCATGCGGTCGGGGAGAAGGTGACCGGAAGCTTGTTGGGGGAGCGGAACGTGAGCCCGACGATCCTGGAGTCCTCGCCGGTGCCGTCGTCGGAAAGCAAGGCCAGGTTTGTGACGCGGTCGAACAGGCTGTCGAGCATGACCCGGGTTTCCAGTCGGGCCAGGTGCATGCCGAGGCACATGTGGATGCCGCCGGCGAACGCGATGTGGGCGTGCCGCCGCCGGGTGATGTCGAATCTGTCGGGGTCGGGCCAGCGGGTTTCGTCGCGGTTGGCCGCACCCATGCACAGGTCGATCTGCGCGTCGGCGGGGATCGTCTTGCCGCCCATCTCGACTTCTTCGGTGGTGGTCCGCATGACCATGGTGAGGGGGGTTTCGACCCGCAGGCCCTCTTCGATGGCGGCGGGTATCAGTGATCGGTCCGCGGCGACCCTCGCCAGCTGGTCGTGGTGGGTGAGCAGCAGGTACAGCAGATTGCCCGACGAGCGATAGGTGGTCTCCAGTCCGGCGGGCAGCAGCAGGCGCAAGAACGCGATGATGGCCTCGTCGCTCAGCTTTTCGCCGTCGATCTCGGCGGCGACCAGGTCGCCGATGATGTCGTCGGTGGGCGCGTGGCGCCGCTGCTCCACCTGTTCGAGGAAGTAGCCGTGCAACTCCGCCGCCGCGTTCAGCCCCGCCATGATGTCGGTCGGAATCGAGATGAGGTCGAGCGAGAGCCGCCGGAACAGGTCCAGGTCCTCCGGGGGCAGCCCGAGCAGCGTCGCGATGATCCGCGTCGGGAATTCGAACGTCAGCGCCTTCACCAAGTCGGCCTGGCCGTCGTGTTTGATTTCGTCGATCAGTTGATCGCAGACCGGCCCGATGACCGAGGGCTCCCAGCGTTCCAGCGCGGTGGCGCGGAACGCCTTGGCCACCAGGCTGCGGTGGTCGTGGTGCTCCCTACCGCCCATCGCGAGGATGGTGTGCCCCATCACCAACCCGATGGTCTTGTCGTAGGCGGCCGAAGTGAAGATCCGGTCGTCGCGGAAGGCCCGATAGACATCGGCGTAGCTGAACAAGACCCATTCGTCGCCGGGCCGCATTTCCTCCGGCATCTGCTCGGGGTCGCCCAGGGAGCCGCGCCAGACAGGGGCGGTGCGCCTCATGTATTCGAAGAACGGATAGGGGCTGATTTCACCGGTGAGGTCGAGGGTGACGGCCGGGCTACTGGGGTCGAAGCGGTCGGTGCCGAGCGTCATCAGCGCTTCTCCTGAGCAGCGGCGGATTGGTGCCGCGGGATTTTCGCTATCATAATATAGATAGCAACGAAGGCCAACCGGGCTTGTGGTGGTCACGGAGTGGGCCCAGTATCTACTTGCGGTGTCCAGAAGGCGGTGAGTTCTCAGGTGCCTCAGCGGCGATTCGTGTGCTCGGTCGACGAGCTGCCGCCCGGCAAGATGACGCTGGTCGACGTGGGGAAGTTTGGCGTCGGCGTGTACAACGTGCGCGGTGCGCTGTACGCGGTCGTCAACTACTGCTCGCATGAGGGTGCCCCGCTTTGCGAGGGCCTGATCGGCGGCACCAACGAATCGGCGCCAGACGAACCCGGCGGGCTGCGCCGGGTTCGTGACGGGCAGATCGTGCGATGCCCCTGGCACAACTGGGAATTCGACCTGACCACCGGTCAAAACGTGGCCGATCCGCGGCGCCGTGTCCGCACCTATCAGGTCGACGTCACCGACGGGAAGGTGTACCTGACCGCATGAGCGCACCCATCATCGACACCAATGTCCAACCGCACTTCCGCTACAACGCGGAGATCCGCCGCTACCTCCCGGACGCCCACAAGCTGCGGTCCATCCCCGACGTCGAGCAGCAGTGGTACCAGGCGCCCGGCGGCGATTACCGGCAGGACCTGTACGGCGAGCACTATCCCGGGTCGGATCCCGAGACCGTCAGCCGGCACCTGTTTGACGATTCGCCGGCGGGCACGCGGATCGACTTTGCCATCCTGAATCCGCTGACCCGCGGCAACATCGCCGACTACCTGCTCAACAGCAGACTCTGCGCCGCGGTCAACGACTGGCTGCTCGACCGCTGGCTGGAGCCCGACTCCAGCAACCGATTTCTCGGCACCATCCGCGTCAACCCGGAAGACCCCAGGGGGGCGGTCGCCGAGATCGAACGGCTCGCCGACCACCCGAAGCTGGTGCAGGTCGGCGTCCCGATACAGTCGCGCGAGCCCTACGGCAAGCCGATGTTCGAGCCCATCTGGGAAGCCGCCGCCGCCCACGGGCTGCCGGTGGCGGTGCACATCAACGGCGGCAACGGCGTCGACCATCCGCCCACCTTCGCCGGACACGCCCACACCTATCCGGGGTATGCCGCGTTCATGCCGCTGAACTACTTCGTGCACCTGGCCACGCTCATCGTCGAAGGAGTGTTCGGCCGCCACCCGGGGCTGAGGTTCGTTTTCGCCGACGGCGGCTACGACATCCTCACCCCGCTGATGTGGCGGCTGGACACCTTCTGGCTGTCGATGCGCGACCAGACCCCCTGGGTGGACCGCTATCCCAGCGAGTTCCTGCCCGATCACGTCCGGTTTTGTTCGTCGGCG
This sequence comes from Mycobacterium sp., assembly GCA_031292665.1. Taxonomy (GTDB): domain Bacteria; phylum Actinomycetota; class Actinomycetes; order Mycobacteriales; family Mycobacteriaceae; genus Mycobacterium. The sequence goes on from JARLGR010000052.1 coordinate 7,628, forward strand.
TCCGACGGCCCCGTGGATAGCGCGCAGATGCAGCGCTGGATGGACTTCTCCAACAAGGCCGACCTGCTGATGTACGGATCGGGTTACCCGCACTGGTCGGGGTCGCCGCCGGAGGCGATTGCTGAGGGCCTCGACGCCGCGCAACGCGGCAAGGTGTTGTGGCGCAACGCCAGTGAGCTGTACGGGCTTAAGGAGCGTGTCTGATGACCACGATCGAGCGACTGGATTCGCGGCAGGGGCAACAACAGATAGCGGTCACCATCGTCGATACCGACGTGCACCCGTTGCCCGTTTCGCTGGAGGTCCTCAAGTCCTACGCGCCCGCCGAATGGGTGGACAAGATCTGGCCGACCGGTAATGCGGTCACGCCGGTGCCGCACTTCTACGACACTCCGGACTCGTACAAGACGATGTCGTTGCGCCTGGATGCGGCACCGCCGGGCGGCGGAGTCGCCGGCAGCGACCCGGATTTCGCCGCCAAGCAATTGCTGGTCGACGCCGGTGTCAGCATCGCGTCGCTGGAGCCGATGTGTGACGCGCAGTTGCCGCAGGCCGAGCATGCGCTCAAGTCCACCTACAACGACTGGCTCGCCGACGTCTGGCTGGACAAGCACAACGCGCACGGCCGCTGGCGCGGGTCGATCAGCGTCAGTGCCCAGACGCCGCAGCAGGCGGCCCGCGAAGTCGAGCGGTGGGCGGGACACCGCTTTATGTCCCAGGTGCTGATGACACCGCAGACACGTGGAATCGCCTTCGGCAACCCGCATTTCGACCCGCTCTACGAGGCGGCCGCGCGAAACGGATTGCCGGTGGCCACGCATTTGATGGGCCAGACGCCGTTCGAGCTGATCCCGCTCTACCCGGTCGGCAACCCCGCACACTGGCACGACTTCTTCGCGTCCTGGCCGCTGCTGTATGTGTCGCACCTGATGAGCCTGGTGTTCGACGGCGCGTTCGACCGCCACCCGGATCTGCGTGTGGTGTTCATCGAAGGCGGTTTCACCTGGGCCATGCCGGTGATGTCGCGGATGGATCGGATCTGGGAGGCCCGGCGCGGTGACCTGCCCCACGTGCGCCGCCGTCCGTCGGAGTATGTGCGCGAACACGTCCGCCTCACCACCCAGCCGCTCGAGGACGTCGACACCGTCGAATTCCGCGAGTACCTGGAGATGATGGACCTGGGAGACAACCTCATGTTCTCCACGGACTATCCGCACTGGAGCTACGACTCACCGACGTACGCGATCAACCGGTTCCCCGCCGCGCAGCGGGAACGGATCATGCGCGGCAACGCGACCGCTCTGTACGGGCTGCCGGCGACGGTCAAGGCACTGCCCGGAGAAGAGCCGGCCGGATCACCTGGCTCCTGACGCCTTCGCCGTGTAGCAGTGCGCGCCTAGACCGGGTTGAACTTCGTGATCAGCCAGTTGCCGTTGATCCGGTTCATGTGCACCAACACACTGCTCACCGCCGTCAACGGTTGGGGGTTGTCCTTTGTCGTGGTGGTCTGATCGATGAAAACCAGCACGACGGCCGAGTCGGGGTGGAGTTCCGTGACCGCGGCACCGGTCACGTGAGCCGTCGTTTTGAGCGACCGCTGTTTGGCGGTCGGAGCCACTATCTGCTGGGTGAAGTCGTTGTAGTACGTCAGGAAATCCCCGGCGAGGTGCGATTTGGCATTGGCGAAATCCTGGTCGAGCGTGTCCGATGAGTAGGACAGCAACGCGGTCGTCCCGTCGGACGCCGATCCGGCCACCGCTTGCTTGACGCTGAAGTCGGTCTGCTGATCGGGGCGGTACTGCTTGAAGTAGAGCCACGCGGCCGCCCCGCCGGAGGTCAGCAGGAGCAAGGCCAGAACGACGTACGCGACTCTGCGCACCACGGGCGGTATGCCGCGGCGCCGGCGTTTGGTCGGCGCGGCGGCGTCCGCCTCGGTCTCGTCACTCGCCATCGTCGGCTCGGCCGCCGAGTCGTCGAGGTCAGCCAATTCGGTTGACTCCGAGTCCGGTTCGGCCGGCTCGGCGGTCGCGTCGCGTACCTCGTTGGTCACGGTACGTACTCAACTTTCGACATCTTGTACTTTCCGCCGTCGTTGGCAACGGTCACCCTGAGCCGCCAAATTTTTGGTGGCTCGTCCTTGCCCGGTGGGGAATTCGTGACGCGAGAGGTCGCCGCAACCAGCACCACGGCCGAAGCGTCCGCCACGGATTCGACGGCGGCCGCGTTCACGGTGCCCTCGGTGATGGCTTTCGACTGCTCGACCACCGATATGAAATCGTTGGCCCGCTGCGCAAACTCGTCCCTGAACTGGCCGGTTGAGCTGTCGATCACGCGTTGCACGTCTGCCTTGGCTTTGGTGAAGTCGAGCGAGATCATGTTGACGACGCCCTGCTTGGCCCCGGCAACGAACGCGGACTCACGCTTCTGGCGCTGGGTGGCGTCGCGATGTTGCAGCAACATATAGGTGCTGGCGGCCGCGAAGCCGATGACGAGGACGATGGCGGCCACCGGGGCAATCGCGGATACCCACGGGACCCCGCGCCGCCGCCCGGTTGGCTTCGTCCGCGGCTCCGGTGCACCGGCTTCAGCGTCCTCGTCGTACTCTTCGTCGTAATACTCGTCGTACTCCTCGCCGGCCGATTCGTCGTCATACTCGTCGGCTGACTCGTCGTAATCGTCGGCGGCGTCGACGTCGGCGGCAGCGGCGGCTGCGTCACCGTAGTCCTCGGCGGCCTCCGCCAGGGCGAGCGCCTCGCGGCGCAGCCGAGCGACGCGGCCGCGGGCACGCGCGGCGGCCGCGAGCGCTTCGGCTTC
>JARLGR010000053.1 GCA_031292665.1 Mycobacterium sp.
CGCCGAATTGCTCGTGAATCAGCTCCTTGATGGCGCCACCGTACACCTGGAGCGCTTCGTAGAAGCGGTAGATGGTGGGGTCGGTCGGCACCCTGGGAGCCTCTGAGGTGTGCAGCCCGCCGCGCATCGGCGGTGCCGCCAGCACGGGCACCACCGACTCTTCCAGGTCCAGCATCTTCGCGAGGACACGGGCAAGGTCAGCGGGAATCGGGTGCTCGCCGAGCAACGCCGACGTGGTCCACACCACCGGCCTCCTGATCGCGTCTGCAAGCTCGTGCCAACTCAGGCCGAGCCTCAGGCGGGCGACGACGATCTGTTCGGTGATCTCGTTTCTGTTCATAGTCCCTAGCATCCCCGTTCACGTTGACGACTCGACAAGCCGCCGAAGGTTTTTCAGGCTCTCGTCGAGCGAGCGGCCGACCCAGAACGCCGCGACACGGTCGGCGATCAGGCCGGGCAAGCCGCCTTCCGAGCTATAGGCGAGCCGGAACGTGACACGGGTTCGACCGGACCCGGCGTCGCGCAACCGGAAGCGGCCGCGCTGGGTCACGCCGGTGATGTTGATCCACGCCAGGTCGCGCGCCGGGTCGTACTCGACCACTTCGGCGACGCCGCCCACCGGGATCGAGCCGATCTTCCACAACACGGTGTAGCGCGCGCCCACCCGGACCGGGCCTTCCGTCAGCCTCTCCCACCGCTCCAGATGGGGCAGGAACGTGGGGTAGCGGTCGGGGTCGCTCAGCACCTTCCACACGGTGTCACGATCCGCGTTGACGACGATGCGACGTTCGACGCGCATCAGCCGATCACCGGGAACCGACGTTCGGCGGCGAGCCGATCGACGCCGGCCTGCAGGCTGGCGACCACGTCGTCGTACACCGCCTGGTCGTCACCACGCACCTCGATCGGCTCCTGCACCTCAATGACGATCTTGGCGGGCAGCGGGATGTGCCCCAACAGGTCGCTGACATTCAGCCCCCAGGGCAGCGCCAGCGAAATCGGCACACTCTTGAGCCGGACGAGTTTGTCCAGCAGCAGCAGCTTGGCCAGCCACTGGGCGCGTCCGAGGAAAAGCGCCGTCTCCTGACCGCCGACGCTGGCCACCGGCACGATCGGCACGCCGGTCTCGCGGGCGAGTCGCACGAAGCCCGTGCGGCCACCGAACTCGACAACGTGCCGCTGCCACGACGGGCGGAAGACTTCATAATCGCCGCCGGGATACACGAGCACGGCCGCGCCGGATTCCAATGCCAGCCGGGCGTTTTCGGGGCTGGCCGCCACCGTGCCGAACTTACGCAGCCAGCGCAGCGGCGGGTAGAGCGTGACCAGGTTGTGCGCGAGCTGGTAGAACGGGCGCTCCACGCCAAAGTACGAGCAGAACGCCAGCGTGAAGACGAAGGTGTCGGGCGGCACGTTGCCGCCGCTGTGGTTGCCGACGAGTAGCACCGGTCCGTGCGGCGGGATGCGGTCGAGCCCGCGGACGTTGGCCCGAAAGTACAGCGACGCCAGCAGCCACGTCGCGGGGAGCTGGTCGCGAATGAAGTCCGGGTCGCGCTGGTCCAGGTCCGCCCTGGGCACCCGGTCCACGATCTGCCTACTCGCCCATGCGATGGCATCCGCGACGCCGACCATGCTCCCAGCCTGGCATAGCCATGCGAACGGCAGCAGGGCCTTTTGTCGCTACCGCGGCGGGCCGCTGATTACCACCGGCCGTAGTGGACGACCTCCGGAAAGGGTCTGCGATCCGGCTTGCGGATCGGGGTGAGCGGACGATCGGCGGGATATCCGACACCGAGCAGGAAAGCCACCAGGTGGTCGTCGGGTACACCGAGGATGGCCCGCGCCTTCTCCTGATCGCCCACCGAGGAATGACCGGTTCCGATGCCCAGGTCGGTGGCCGCGAGCATCATCGCCATCGTGGCCTGACCCACGTCGTAGTTGTCGGTGACCACCCTGCGTTCGTCGGGCGGGACCGGCACCACGATCGCGATCGCGGCCGCAGCCGCCGCGATGTGACCGGCGCCCCGCCACACCGTGGACAGCTCGTGCAGTTGGGCCTTATCGGTGACGATCACGAAGTCCCAGGGCTGCCGGTTCTTCGCCGACGGCGCCCGCCACCCGGCCTCGGCGATCCGGTCCAGGTCGGCTTCCGGCACCGGATCCGGCTTGTATTGCCGCACATTGCGGCGGGCACAGATCGCGTCCCAGGCTTCCATCTCGTTCCCCTCCGTCTAACTTTGACTGTCCATCGCCTGCTCTAGATCGTCGATCACCTTGCGCAGTTCGCCGACCATCCAGCTATCGCACCGCTGACTGAATACCCCGAGCAGCGACCGGTAGTACCACAGGTGCGACTTCGGATCCTGCACGCTGAACCGCTGCCACACTTCATCGCCATGCGCGCTGAAGTCACGCCGGATCGCGCGCGCGTTGTCGAGCTTATCGGCCAGCGAGACCAGGACGGCGTCGTCCGACGCCTCCCGCAGGTGCCCGATGTAGCGTTCCTTGCGCGGGCGCCAGGGCGGCTTCGGAGTCTCTGATGTGTCGCTGCATTGTTCGACGATCGACGCCACCTCCGCACCGAACTTCTGGCCGATCTCGGCCAGCGTCTCTTCGCCGCCCTGGTCCTCGGCCGCATCGTGCAGCAACGCGGCAATGGCCTGTGTCTCGGCGCCGTCGTCCTCGATGACCAAACCTGCCACCGACAGCAGGTGGCCGAGATACGGCACCTCACTGGCTTTGCGGGTCTGCCGCAGGTGCTTGTCCGCCGCGTACTGCAGGGCTTCGACGAATTTCTGCGTCAGGCGCGGGGTTGCTGTCTGGTTGGCCAATTTGCTCTCCCTGCTCGGTGGGCATCTACTTCGTAGGCCGCCACCTTCACAGTGGCACACGGGTATGACACGTCGTCGGCCGAACTGGCCGCGCGCCGTCGGTGTGCCCGTCTATCGTGGCTCCGCGATGGCTTTTCATGTTCACCGTGCCGAGCGCACCGATCTCCTGGCCGACGGGCTCGGGGCGCTGCTGGCCGACCCGCTGCCCGACCCGTTCGCCGGGGAACTGGTGCTGGTCCCGGCACGCGGCGTGGAACGCTGGCTCAGCCAGCGGCTCTCGCACGTGCTCGGTCGCAGTCCCGGACGGGCAAGCCGGGACGGGGTCTGCGCGGGGGTGGCGTTCCGCAGTCCCGGCTCGCTCATCTCTGAAATTTCCGCGATCACCGGAACCGTCGACGACGATCCGTGGTCGCCGGACGCCCTGGCGTGGCCGCTGCTGGACGTCATCGACTGCTCGCTCGACGAACCCTGGTGCCGTACGCTCGCAACGCACCTGGGTCACTTCGACGCGGGCCCGGAGGCGGAATTGCGCCGCGGCAGAAGGTATTCGGTGGCGCGCCGGCTCGCCGGGTTGTTCGCCTCGTACGCGAGCCAGCGTCCGCAGTTGCTGGCCGACTGGCTGGACGGCGAACCGAGTGACCTCGACACCGATCTGGCCTGGCAGCCGGAGCTGTGGCGAGCGGTGGCGGCGATCGTCCCCGCCGATCCCCCGCACATCCGCCACCAAAAGACCGTCGCCCGGCTGCGGGAGGGCCCGACCGACCTGCCCGCGCGGCTGTCGCTGTTCGGGCACACCCGGTTGGCGCGCACCGATGTGGAGCTACTCAGCGCGTTGTCGGCCCATCACGACCTGCACCTGTGGCTGCCCCATCCCAGCGACGAGCTGTGGCGGGCGCTGGCCGGTGTCCACGGCGTAGTGCGACGATGCGACGACACCAGCCGGTGCGCGGCCCACCACCCGCTGCTGCAGACCCTCGGCCGCGACCTGGGCGAACTGCAACGGTCAATGCCGGCCGACCGTGCGACCGACGAATTTATCGGCGGTGCAACAACGTCCGGCACACTGCTGGGCTGGCTGCAATCCGACATCGCCGCCAATGCGGTCAGGCCGGCGGGCCGCGAACCGGCCGACGGTGACCGCTCGGTGCAGGTGCACTGCTGCCACGGCCCGGCGCGGCAGATCGACGTGCTCCGTGAAGTGCTACTCGGGCTGCTGGAAGACGACCCGACGCTGGAGCCCCGCGACATCGTGGTCATGTGCCCCGACATCGAGACGTACGCCCCGTTGATCGTCGCCGGCTTCGGCCTCGGGGAGTTGGCCGGGGAAGGCCACCCGGCGCACCGGTTGCGGGTGCGCCTGGCCGACCGCTCCCCCATTCAGACCAACCCGCTGCTCGGCGTGGCAAAGGAGTTGCTGAGCATCGCGGGCGGCCGCGCCACCGCAACCGAGGTGCTCGACCTTGCGCAAGCGGCGCCGGTGCGGGCCCGCTTCGGGTTCACCGACGACAACCTCGACGCGATTACCGCGTGGGTGCGCGAATCCGGCATTCGGTGGGGCTTCGACAAAGAGCAGCGAGCGCCGTACGGGCTGGACCACATCCTGCACAACACCTGGCGCTTCGGGCTCGATCGCATCCTCACCGGCGTCGCGATGTCCGACGACTCGCAGGCCTGGCTGGACACCGCGCTACCGCTCGACGACGTGGGCAGCAACAAGGTGGAGTTGGCCGGGCGGTTGGCCGAATACGTCTCACGGCTGCGAAGCGTGGTCGAGTCGCTGGATGGCTCCCGACCTCTGAACGAATGGATCGACGCGCTGACCAACGGTGTCGCCGCGCTCACCCGCGCGAGCGCCGACGACGCATGGCAGACCGGGCAGCTGCGCCGAGAATTCGCTAAAGTGTTGGAGCAGGCGGGATCTCGGGCCTCGACGGTGATGCGGCTGCCCGACGTGCGCGCGCTGCTGGCCGGGCACCTGGCCGGACGCCCGACTCGGGCGAACTTTCGCACCGGCACGTTGACGGTCTGCACCATGGTGCCGATGCGTTCGGTTCCGCATCGGGTGGTGTGCCTGGTCGGCCTCGACGACGGCGTCTTCCCCCGGCTCAACCGCGCCGACGGCGACGACGCCCTGGCGCGGGCTCCCATGGCCGGCGAACGCGACATCCGTTCGGAGGACAGGCAGCTGCTGCTCGACGCGATCTGCGCGGCCGCGGAGACGTTGGTGATCACCTACACCGGCGCCGACGAGCACACGGGGCATTCCCGTCCGCCGGCGGTGCCACTGTCCGAGGTGCTCGACGCGCTGGACCAGACGACGTCCGAACCCGTGCGGGGGCGCGTCGTGGTGCAGCATCCGTTGCAACCGTTCGACCTTCGCAACGTCACCCCCGGCGAGCTGGTCCCGGGCAAACCGTTCACCTTCGACCCGACAGCGCTGGTGGCCGCCGAGGCGGTAGTCGGCGACCGGCACCCCACGCTCCCGTTCTTCGCCGACCCGCTCCCCGAACCGCCGCACGACGACGTCGCGCTGGCGGACTTGCTCGCCTTCTTCAAGGATCCGGTCAAGGGCTTCTTCCGCGCGCTGGACTATCTACTGCCCTGGGAAGTCGAGGACCTCGACGACGAGATGCCGGTCGAGATCGACAACCTCAAGGAGTGGACGGTCGGCGATCGCATGCTGCGCGACATGCTGCGCGGGATGCGGCCGGACACCGCCGCCAACGCCGAGTGGCGGCGGGGAACCTTGCCACCCGGCTACCTGGGAATGCGCAAGGCAAAGGAGATCCGCGACCAGGCGGCCGATCTGGCGCGCGCGGCGCTTCAGCAACGCCGGCCCGACGCCACCGCGTACGACGTCGACGTGGACGTCGGCGACGGCCGTCGCCTCGCCGGCACCGTGACACCCGTCTTCGGCGAGCGCACGGTGTCGGTCACCTACTCCAAGTTGGGCGGCAAGCACCTGATGGAGTCGTGGATTCCACTGCTCGCGTTGAGCGCCGCCGTGCCGGGCCACCACTGGACGGCGCTGTGCATCGGGCGCGCCAGAGACAATCACCGCATCGACCAGCGACTGCTGGGACCGCCGCCGAATCCTGGTGAGACGCTTTGCGAACTGGTGCGCCTTTACGACGCGGGCCGGCGAGAGCCACTGCCGCTGCCGGTGCGAACATCCTTCGCCTGGGCCGACGCGCGCCACCGCGGCAGAGACCCCGTCAAGGCAGCGGGCTGGCGGTGGCTCTCACAGAACAACTTCCGCGGCGAGGATGCGGAGCCCGCGCACGAAACGGTGTGGGGCAAAAGGGCTCCGCTCACCGTCCTGCTCGGCGCGCCGCATCTGGGCGAGGAGGTCGACGGGGAAGACACCCGCCTTGGTGCGCTGGCCGCGCGGCTGTGGCTGCCGCTGCTGCGCGCGGAGGTGCTCTGATGGAGCGCTTCGACCTGCTCGGCCCGCTGCCCGGGCGGGCGTCCACGACCGTGCTGGAAGCCAGTGCCGGCACCGGCAAGACGTTCGCGCTCGCCGGCCTGGTCACCCGCTACCTCGCCGAGGGTGTGGCCGCCATCGACCAGATGCTGCTGATCACGTTCAGCCGCGCCGCCAGCCGTGAACTGCGCGAGCGCGTCCGCGCTCAGATTTCGCAAACCGTTGCCGTACTTTGTGATCCGGCACTTGAGCCCCCGAACGATCTGGTGGAATACCTGACGCGCGGCACGGCCGCCGACCGCGACGAGCGCTGCGGCCGGCTGCGGGACGCGCTGGCGGGGTTCGATGCCGCCACGATCGCCACCACCCACGAGTTCTGCAGCATGGTGCTGAAATCACTTGGCGTCGCTGGTGATACCGAAGCCGGAGTGACGCTGGTCGAAAGCCTCGATGACCTGGTAACTCAGATCGTCGACGACCTGTACCTGGCGCACTTCGGATCACACCGTGAGGAAGCGGCGCTCAGCTACCCCGACGCGGTGGCGCTGGCCCGCGCGGTGGTCGGCGACCCGTGCGCCGCGCTGCGGCCGCAGGACCCGGAACCGGATTCCGTTGCCGCGGTGCGGCTGCGGTTCGCCACTGATGTGCTTGCCGAGCTTGAGCTCCGCAAGCACCGGCTCGCAATCCTCGGCTACGACGACCTGCTGCGCAGGCTTGCCGCAGCGTTGCATGCGGAGGATTCCGATGCCCGCAACCGGATGCGGACGCGCTGGCCGATCGTCATGGTCGACGAGTTCCAAGACACCGATCCCATTCAATGGAAGGTCATCGAGCGCGCGTTCGGCGGCCACTCCGCCGTGGTACTCATCGGCGATCCCAAGCAGGCGATCTACGGCTTCCGTGGCGGTGACATCTACACCTACCTCGAGGCGGCCCGCACGGCCGGCGAGCGGCGCACGCTGGACATCAACTGGCGCAGCGACACCGCGCTCGTCGAGCGTCTGCAGACCGTGCTGCGCGGCGCGGCGCTGGGCGATCCGCGCATCGTCGTGCGTGACGTCGAACCGCATCTCGGCGGCCACCGACTCGCCGGCGCGCCGCACAACGCGCCGTTTCGGCTTCGACTGGTCAGCCGCGCCATGTTCGGCGTCGACCAGTCGAAAACCATTCCGATGCCTGAGCTTCGCCGCTACATCCCCGCCGACCTGGCCGCCGACGTCGGCGCCCTGCTGGCCGGCGGCGCGACGTTCGACGGCGCCCCGGTAGAGGCGGGTCATGTGGCGGTGATCATCGAAACCGGCGAGGACGCCCGGGTATGCCAGAAAGCTCTGATACAGGCTGGAATTGCCGCGGTCTACACCGGCGACGCCGATGTGTTCGTCTCCCGGGCAGCCGAGGATTGGCTGTCTCTGCTCAACGCGTTCGACCAGACCCACCGCAGCGGTGTGGTGCGCGCTGCCGCGGCGACGGTGTTTTTCGGCAAGACGGCCGACGAACTGGCCGCCGGAGCGGACGAGCTCACCGACGCGGTGGCCGCCACCCTGCGCGATTGGGCCGATCACCTGCGCGAGCGCGGACCCGCCGCGGTGTTCGAAGCGGCGCAGTTGGCCGGGATGGGCCGGCACGTGCTTGCGGAGCAGGGTGGCGAACGCACGATGACCGACCTGACACACATCGCGCAACTGCTGCAGGATGTCTCGCACCGGGAGCGATTGACCCTGCCCGCGCTGCGGGATTGGCTCCGCCGTCAATGCGACGAGCGCGGGGGTGCGCCCGAACGCAATCGCCGCATCGACAGCGACGCCGCCGCGGTGCAGATCATGACGGTGTGGGGGGCCAAGGGCTTGCAGTTCCCGATCGTGTACCTGCCGTTCGCGTTCAACCGGCACGTCTTCATCGATGACATTCCGCTGTTTCACGACGACGCCGGTGTCCGCTGCCTGCATGTCGGCGGCCC
>JARLGR010000054.1 GCA_031292665.1 Mycobacterium sp.
CAGACGTCGCCGATGGCCCGAATCGACCTGCGGGGCGTGGAGTTGACGGCTGCCCGATTGCGGGCGGCGCTGCCGCGTGGCGGCGCCGATGTGGAGTCCGTGCTGCCGAAGGTGCGCCCGATCGTGCAGGACGTCGCCGAGCGCGGGGCCGGGGCGGCGCTGGAGTACGGGGCCGCCTTCGACGGCGTGCGTCCCCCGGCCGTCCGGGTGCCGGCTGCGGCCTTGGCGGCTGCGCTGGACCAACTGCCCTCCGACGTCTCCGAAGCCCTGCAGGTGATGATTGAACGCACCCGGGCGGTGCACGCCGAGCAGCGTCGCGCCGACGTGACCACCACGCTCGGTCCCGGTGCAACGGTCACCGAGCGGTGGGTTCCCGTCGAGCGGGTGGGCCTGTACGTGCCCGGCGGCAACGCCGTCTACCCGTCCAGCGTGATTATGAACGTCGTGCCGGCGCAGACCGCCGGTGTCGACTCGCTGGTGGTGGCCAGCCCACCGCAGGCCCGCTGTGACGGCCTGCCGCACCCGACGATCCTGGCCGCGGCCCGCCTGCTGGGGGTCGACGAGGTGTGGGCAGTCGGCGGTGCCCAGGCCGTGGCATTGCTGGCCTACGGCGGCACCGATACCGATGGTCGAGAACTGGTGCCCGTCGACATGATCACCGGCCCCGGCAACATCTACGTCACCGCCGCCAAGCGGCTGTGCCGCTCACAGGTGGGCATCGACGCGGAAGCCGGGCCGACGGAGATCGCCATCCTGGCCGACCACACCGCCGATCCGGCGCACCTGGCGGCCGACCTGATCAGCCAGGCCGAGCACGACGAGATGGCGGGCAGCGTGCTGGTCACCCCGAGTGAGGACCTGGCTGCCGCCACCGACGCCGAAGTGGCCGCCCAGCTGGAGACGACGGTGCACCGCGACCGGGTGACGGCGGCGCTCGGCGGGCGCCAGTCGGCGATCATCCTCGTCGACGACCTGGACGCCGGCGTGAAAGTAGTCAACGCGTACGCCGCTGAGCACCTGGAGATCCAAACCGTCGACGCGCCCCAGGTTGCCGGCCGAATACGTTCGGCCGGGGCCATTTTCGTCGGCCCGTACGCGCCGGTGAGTCTCGGCGACTACTGCGCCGGATCCAACCATGTGCTGCCGACCGGGGGCAGCGCCCGGCATTCCAGCGGTCTGTCGGTGCAGACGTTCCTGCGCGGCATCCATGTCGTCGACTACACCGAGGCGGCCCTCAAAGACGTCTCCGGGCACGTGGTCACGCTCGCCAAGGCCGAAGACCTGCCGTCGCACGGTGAGGCCATTCGGCGGAGGTTCGAACGATGACCCGGCCCGAACAAGTAAGACCCACGCTCGACGACCTGCCGCTGCGCGACGACCTGCGCGGCAAATCGCCCTACGGTGCACCGCAATTAGCGGTACCGGTGCGGTTGAACACCAACGAGAACCCGCATCCGCCCAGCAAGGCCCTCGTCGACGACGTCGTACGATCGGTGGGGGAGGCGGCCACCGACCTGCACCGCTACCCCGACCGCGACGCGGTGGCGTTGCGCCGCGATCTGGCCCGCTACCTCACTGCCCAGACCGGTGTCCCGCTCGGTGTCGAAAACGTCTGGGCCGCAAACGGTTCCAACGAGATCCTGCAGCAGCTGCTGCAGGCGTTCGGCGGCCCGGGGCGCACGGCCATCGGCTTCGTCCCCTCCTACTCGATGCACCCGCTCATCTGCGACGCCACCCGCACCGAGTGGCTCGAATCCGCCCGCGCCGACGACTTCAGCCTCGACGTCGAGGTCGCCGTGGCCGCTGTCACCGACCGCAAGCCCGACGTGGTGTTCCTCGCCAGCCCCAACAACCCGTCCGGGCAGAGCGTACCGCTGCCGGACCTGCGACGGCTGCTCGACGTGGCGCCCGGGATCGTGATCGTCGACGAGGCCTACGGCGAGTTCTCCTCGCAGCCCAGTGCGGTGTCGCTGGTCGATCAGTATCCGACCAGGCTCATCGTCACCCGCACCATGAGCAAGGCGTTCGCCTTCGCGGGCGGCAGGCTCGGATACTTGATCGCCACGCCCGCGGTGATCGACGCGATGCTGTTGGTGCGGCTGCCGTATCACTTGTCGGCGGTCACCCAGGCCGCGGCCCGGGCCGCCTTGCGCCACGCGGACGACACCCTGGGCAGCGTCGCGGCGTTGATCGCCGAACGCGAACGCGTTACAAAAGCTCTGAGCAGCATGGGTTTTCGGGTGATCCCGAGCGACGCCAACTTCGTGCTGTTCGGAGTGTTCGCCGACGCGCCCGTCACCTGGCAGCGCTATCTGGACGCCGGCGTCTTGATCCGCGACGTCGGCATCCCCGGCTACCTGCGCGCCACGACGGGACTGAGCGACGAGAACGACGCGTTCCTGCGGGCGAGTGCCCAAATTGCCGCCACCGAACTCACCCCAGTAGGAGCCCCGTGACCGCCGAAAGAGGGAAAGCAACCCGTCGCGCTCGTATTGAGCGCCGCACCAAGGAATCCGACATCGTCGTCGAACTGGATCTCGACGGCACCGGCCAGGTGCACGTCGACACCGGCGTGCCGTTCTACGACCACATGCTGACGGCGCTGGGCAGCCACGCCAGCTTCGACCTGACCGTGCGCACCAAGGGCGACGTGGAGATCGAGGCGCACCACACCATCGAGGACACCGCCATCGCGCTGGGCCAGGCCCTCGGCCAAGCCCTCGGCGACAAGAAGGGCATCCGCCGTTTTGGCGACGCTTTCATCCCGATGGACGAAGCGCTCGCCCACGCCGCGGTCGACGTGTCCGGCCGCCCCTACTGCGTGCACACCGGGGAGCCGGATCACCTGCAGCACACCACCATCTCCGGTGGCTCGGTGCCCTACCACACCGTGGTCAACCGGCACGTGTTCGAGACGCTGGCGGCCAACGCCCGCATCGCGCTGCACGTACGCGTGCTGTACGGGCGCGACCCGCACCACATCACCGAGGCGGAGTACAAGGCCGTGGCGCGTGCGTTGCGTCAGGCAGTCGAGCCCGATCCCCGGGTGTCGGGCGTGCCGTCCACCAAAGGTGTTCTGTGAGCCCTAAATCCGTGGTAGTCCTCGACTACGGCTCGGGCAATCTGCGGTCGGCCCAACGCGCGCTCCAGCGGGTCGGCGCGTCGGTCGAGGTGACCGCCGACGCCGATGCCGCCGCCAACGCCCACGGACTGGTGGTGCCCGGCGTCGGAGCGTTCGAGGCGTGCATGACGGGCTTGCGCAAAATCGCGGGGGACCAGATCATCGCCGAGCGCGTCGCCGCCGGGCGTCCGGTGCTCGGCGTCTGCGTCGGCATGCAGATCCTGTTCGCCCGCGGTGTCGAATTCGGGGTGGAGACGACGGGCTGCGGGCAGTGGCCGGGAGCCGTCACCCGGCTGGAAGCCCCGGTGATCCCGCACATGGGCTGGAACGTGGTTGCGCCGGGGCCCGGCAGTGTCCTGTTCAGGGGGCTCGACGCCGACACCCGCTTCTACTTCGTGCATTCCTACGCCGCACAACGCTGGGAAGGTTCGCCGGAGGCGGTGCTCACCTGGGCCACCCATCAGGCGCCGTTCTTGGCCGCGGTCGAGGAAGGGCCGCTCTCGGCGACCCAGTTCCACCCGGAGAAGAGCGGGGATGCCGGTGCGGCCGTGCTGAGCAACTGGGTTGGGGGACTGTGACGATGCCGCTGATTTTGCTGCCCGCGGTCGACGTGGTCGACGGCCGCGCCGTGCGCCTGGTGCAGGGCAAGGCCGGCAGTGAGACCGAGTACGGGTCGGCGCTGGACGCCGCGCTCGGCTGGCAGCGCGACGGGGCCGAGTGGATCCACCTTGTCGACCTCGACGCGGCCTTCGGTCGCGGATCCAACCGCGAACTGCTCGCCGAGGTGGTCGGCAAGCTCGACGTGCAGGTCGAGCTGTCCGGCGGAATCCGCGACGACGATTCGCTGGCCGCGGCGTTGGCCACCGGCTGCGCCCGGGTCAACCTGGGAACGGCCGCCCTGGAAAACCCGCAGTGGTGCGCGCGGGCCATCAGCGAACACGGCGATAAGGTCGCCGTCGGGTTGGACGTCAAAATCGTCGATGGCGAGCATCGATTGCGGGGACGCGGCTGGGAAACCGACGGCGGCGACTTGTGGGAGGTGCTGGAACGCCTGGACAGTCAAGGATGTTCGCGGTATGTGGTCACCGACGTCACCAAGGACGGCACGCTGGGCGGCCCCAACCTCGACCTGCTGGCCCGCGTCGCCGATCGCGCCGAGGCCCCGGTGATCGCCTCCGGCGGGGTCTCCAGCCTCGACGACCTGCGCGCCATCGCCACCCTCACCGGCCGCGGGGTAGAGGGCGCCATCGTCGGCAAGGCCCTCTACGCCGGGCGGTTCGCTTTGCCGCAGGCCCTGGCCGCGGTGCGGGAGTAAAGCGCGATGGACCTGGACGCTCTGGTCGAGAAGGCGTCGGCGATTCTGGACAACGCGACCGGGCCGTTCCTGGCCGGCCACCGCGCCGAGTCGGCGGTGCGGAAGAAGGGCAATGACTTCGCCACCGACGTCGACCTGGCGATCGAGCGGCAGGTCGTCTCCGCGCTAACGGAGTCCATCGGAATCGGCGTGCACGGCGAGGAGTTCGGCGGCGAGGACGTTGACGCGGAATGGGTGTGGGTGCTCGACCCGGTCGACGGGACGTTCAACTACGCGGCCGGATCGCCGATGGCCGGGATTCTGCTCGGCCTGCTGCACAATGGCGACCCGGTGGCCGGGCTGACGTGGCTGCCGTTCACCGACCAGCGCTACACCGCAATCGTCGGTGGCCCGCTGATGAAAAACGGTGTGCCGCAACCGCCGCTGGGCCCCGTCGATCTTGCCGACGCCCTCATCGGCGCGGGCTCGTTCAGCGCCGACGCGCGGGGCCGGTTCCCGGGGCGCTACCGGGTGGCGCTGCTGGAGAACCTCAGCCGGGTGTCGTCGCGGTTGCGGATGCACGGTTCCACCGGCCTGGACCTGGCTTACGTCGCCGACGGAATACTCGCCGCGGCAATCAGTTTCGGGGGCCACGTGTGGGACCATGCCGCCGGTGTGGCGCTGGTGCGGGCCGCGGGTGGCGTCGTCACCACCTTGGCCGGCGAACCCTGGACGCCCGACTCGAAATCCGCACTCGCGGCGGCGCCCGGCGCGCACGAGGAAATTCTCGACATCCTGCGCCGCACCGGCCGGCCGGAGGACTACTGACAATGTCCCTCGCGGTGCGCGTGATTCCCTGCCTGGACGTCGATGCGGGCCGGGTGGTCAAGGGGGTGAACTTCGAAAACCTCCGGGACGCGGGCGATCCGGTGGAACTCGCCGCCGCCTACGATGCCGAGGGCGCCGACGAGCTCACCTTCCTCGACGTGACCGCGTCGTCGTCGGAACGGGCCACAATGCTCGACGTGGTGCGCCGCACCGCCGAGCAGGTGTTCATCCCGCTGACCGTGGGCGGAGGCGTGCGCACGGTGGCCGACGTCGACGTGCTGCTGCGCGCGGGGGCCGACAAGGTGTCGGTCAACACCGCGGCGATCGCGCGGCCCGACCTGCTGGCCGAGATGGCGCGGCAGTTCGGATCGCAATGCATCGTGCTGTCGGTCGACGCCCGCACGGTGCCGGTGGGATCGGCGCCGACGCCCTCGGGTTGGGAGGTCACCACCCATGGCGGCCGCCGAGGCACGGGGATCGACGCCGTCGAGTGGGCGGCCCGCGGCGCCGAACTGGGGGTGGGGGAGATCCTGCTGAACTCGATGGACGCCGACGGCACCAAGGCCGGGTTCGACCTGGCGATGCTGCGGGCGGTGCGCGCGGCGGTCACGGTGCCGGTGATCGCCAGCGGCGGCGCAGGCGCGGTGGAACACTTCGCGCCCGCGGTGTCCGCCGGCGCCGATGCGGTGTTGGCGGCCAGCGTCTTTCACTTCCGGGAGCTGACCATCGGGCAGGTGAAGTCCGCCATGGCCGCGGAAGGGATCACGGTGCGATGACGCTCGACCCACGCATCGCCGCGCGGCTCAAGCGCAACGCCGACGGCTTGGTGGCCGCCGTCGCGCAGGAGCGCGGCAGCGGTGACGTGCTGATGGTCGCGTGGATGGACGATGACGCGTTGGCCCGCACCCTGGAGACCCGCGAGGCGACGTATTATTCGCGGTCGCGGGCCCAGCAGTGGGTGAAGGGGGCGACGTCCGGCCACACCCAGTACGTGCACTCGGTGCGGCTGGACTGCGACGGCGACACGGTGCTGCTGACGGTCGACCAGGTCGGCGGGGCCTGTCACACCGGCGACCAGAGCTGCTTCGACGCCGACGTCCTGCTGGAACCCGAAAGCTAGACGTCGAGTCCGTTGGCCGCGGCGATCGCCGCGCGCGCCCATTCACGGTGGTAGACGGCCGGCGCGATCCGGTCGCGGCGAATGGCTTCGACGTCGATGGGCTTGCCGTTCACCATCGCCCCCGGCACCCTGAAGGAATAAGCCGGTTCGCCGGTGGCGACGGCGAGCATGGCGTCGGTGTCGGCGAAACCGTTAGCACGCATGACGTTTTCGGCCCACCTGAAGGGTTTGAGGCCGCCGAAATTCTTCACGTACACCACCCACAGCCGGTTGCCGCGCTGGTTGTGGAGTTTGGTGACCGCCCGTTCCACGGCGGCGCGTTCGACTGGCCCCAGCACGCCCGATTGATCGGTGACTTGGCTGGACAGGGTGAGTGCCGGCGAGGACGGGGCCGCTGCGGCAGTGCTGGGCGGCGCCGCCGAAACTAACGGTGCGCGGCCGCCCCCCGGCTTGGAGTGTCCGCGCAGCATGTGCACACCGACGACCGCCGCCACCGCCACCAACGCGACCGCGGCCAGGGCGGCGAGCACAGCGGCCGGTCCCCGCCGGCCGGATTTCGGCGGCGCAGTCGAGGTGCTCCTGGGCGCCGCTATCACTTCCGTGGGCGCCGGGATCCCTTGCGTTGCTGAGGAGATAGCCTCCGTGGGTCCAGCGGCGACCGCCGGAGCGGCCAGTGCGGAGGCGAAATCCGCGCACGTCGGGTACCGGTCGTCGGGGCTCTTGGCGAGCGCTTTGGCGATGATCGGGTCGAGGTCGGCCAAGTCCGGCCGGCGCTCACTGATCAGCGGCGGGGGCGCGGACAGGTGCTGGCTGATGACCACCGCCGGGTTGGAGTGCTGAAACGGGGCGGCGCCGGTCAGCAGGTTGAAGGCGGTGCAGCCCAGCGCGTATTGGTCGGCCCGGGCGCCGAGATCCGCGCCTTTTAGTTGCTCGGGCGCGCAGTACGCCGTCGTCCCCACGAGCATGTTCGTCGCGGTCAGGCCGCTGATTTCGCCCAACTCGCGGGCTATCCCGAAGTCGGCCAGCAGGATCCGGCGCCGGGGGCCGGCTTCGCTCAGCAGGATGTTGGCCGGTTTGACGTCGCGGTGCAGCAGCCCGCGGGAGTGCGCGTAGTCGAGGGCATCGGCGACCGCCGAAATGATCTGCGCGACCTCCGGCTTCGGCATGCCGGACGGATACTCGTCGCGCAGCAGCCTGGCGGCGTCGGTGCCCTCCACGTAGTCCATCGAGATCCACAGCTGCCCCTCGTATTCGCCGCGGTCGTGGATGCCGACGATGTGTTCGTTGTAGAGGCTCGCCGCCAGGTCGGCCTCCCTGTTGAAGCGTTGGCGGAACTCGTCGTCCGCGGTGAGATGACGGGGCAGGATTTTCAGGGCGTCGCGGCGGGGCAGCCGCGGGTGCTGCGCCAGGTACACCTCGCCCATCCCGCCGGCGCCCAACCGCCGAACGACGGTGTATCCGGCGAACACCTCGCCTTCGGCGAGGCCCTCCTGTTGCGGCATGTGAGCATGCTACTGAGGCGGCGCAGGCGGCCACCACGATTCGCCCCGACGCGCCCGCGCGCGCGCCGGCCGCCGCTGTCCGTGAGAATGGCGGTCAATGTCGAAACGGGTGTCCTGGACCGCGGTGGTACCCCTGCTCGCCGTCGTCGTGCTGGCACTGAGCTGGGGTCACAAGCTGGGCCCGGGGCTGGTCGTGTTCGCGGCGGCGCTGTTGATCGGCGCGGTGCTGGCCGCCGTCCATCACGCGGAGGTGGTCGCGGCCCGGGTGGGCGAGCCGTTCGGATCGCTGGTGCTGGCCGCCGCGGTGACGGTGATCGAGGTGGCGCTCATCGTCGAGTTGATGGCATCGGGTGGCAACGAAGCGGCGACGCTGGCCCGGGACACCGTGTTCGCCGCGGTGATCATCACCACGAACGGCATCGCCGGCCTGTCGCTGCTGCTGGGCTCGCGGCGGTACGGGGTGACGTTGTTCAACGCCGAGGGGAGCGGGGCCGCGCTGGCCACGCTCACCACGCTCGCGACGTTGAGCCTGGTGCTGCCCGCGTTCACCACCAGCCAACTGGGCCCGGAGTTCTCGCCCGGCCAGTTGGCCTTCGCAGCGGTCGCCTCTCTGGGGCTGTATCTGCTGTTCGTGTTCACACAGACCATTCGGCATCGAGACTTCTTCCTGCCGGTCGCGCAGCGGGGCCAAAAGCGCCTGTTCGAGGACGAGGGCCATGCCGAACCGCCGAGCACCCGTGCTACGCTGGCCAGCGTCGCGCTGCTGCTGGTCGCCCTGTTCGCCGTGGTGGGTCTGGCCGAGGAGGAATCCCCGGCCGTCGAGCGGGCCGTGACCGCGGCCGGCTTTCCGCAGACGTTCGTCGGCGTGGTGATCGCGACGCTGGTGCTGCTGCCGGAGACGCTCGCCGCGGTGCGTGCGGCGCGGCGAGGCCGGATCCAGACGAGCCTGAACCTGGCCTACGGTTCGGCGCTGGCCAGCATCGGCCTGACCATCCCGGCGATCGCCCTGGCATCGGTCTGGCTGAGGGGGCCGCTGGTGCTCGGGCTCGGCGCAATCCAGTTGGTGCTGCTGGCGCTGACCGTCGTCATCAGCATGCTGACCGTGGTGCCGGGTCGGGCCACCCGGCTGCAGGGGGAGCTGCATCTGGTGATACTCGCCGCCTACGTGTTCCTGGCGGTCAACCCCTGAAGCGCGGCGAGTTGGGGGTACTCCCCCGCAAGCGGGTGGGGGTACCTCCCGCCGGCGGGGAAGAACCCCCACCCGCTTGCGAGCAGACGCAGAATCGCACCATTTCCCGCCGGTTCGTGCGATTCTGCGTCTGCTCGCGCCAAGCGGGAGGTGCCCCCAGCTCGCGCCAAGCGCGTTCGGCGCTAGGCCGATGACCGGGCGCGTAGCGTCTCCAACGCCTTGTCGGCGTGGGTGTCCATGCTGAACTCGCTGGAGATCACGTCGAGCACCTTGCGGTCGGTGTCGATGACGAACGTGGTGCGCTTGACCGGCATCACCTTGCCCAGCAGGCCGCGCTTGACGCCGAACTGCGCGGCGACGCTGCCGTCGGCATCCGACAGCAGCGGGTAGTCGAACTTGTGCATGTCGACGAACTTGGCCTGCTTTTGCACGGGATCGGTGCTGATGCCGACCCGGCTGGCCCCGATTGCGGCGAACTCCGCGGCCAAATCGCGGAAGTGGCAGGCTTCCTTCGTGCAGCCCGGCGTCATCGCCGCCGGATAGAAGAACAGCACGACGGGCCCGTCGGAGAGCAGCGCGCTGAGCTTGCGCGGCGTTCCCGTTTGATCTGGAAGTTCGAAGTCGTCCACGGTGTCGCCAGGTTTCATGGCCGTCAGGCTACGCCCGCATGTGGACGCGACGTGACTGGGTTGTCGCATCGCATCCGCTATCGAGATGCGCCCCTCAAAGCCGAGTTCGTATGCGTCAGGTGCCGACGATGTGCAGGAGGTGTTCGAGTCCCCGGAAGTCATCGACGTTCCGCGTGTAGAGCGGGAGGTTGGCGGCCAGGGCGGTGGCGGCGATCAAAAGATCGACGGCGCGGGGGCCACGTGCCTTGCGCCCCGTCGAACCGATCGCGGCGTAGACGCGTCCATAGGCTCTCGCCGAGCCGCTATCGAACGGTAGTGGATCGAAACTGGCCTCGGCTCGTTGCAGGCGGTCTTGCCGCCGTGCTCGCTCGCCCGCATCGGCCGTCGCGTGAGGTCCGGCAGCGAGCTCGGCCAAGGTGAGGGCGCTGATGGCGATTTCGATCGGGAGCTGCTCGGCGTCGATGTGATCGAGATCGATCACGACCGAGGTGTCAACGAGCCCGTGCGATGGACGAGGAGCTTCAGCCACGGGGCGCGATCTCCTGGCTGGCGGCCTTATCCAGATCGGCTCGGAAGCGGTCGAACTCCACCCGCGGAGCGCCCCGGAACGCGGCGACGGCCGCCTCGGCGCTGATGAATCGAAGGCGGCGCAGCGGGGAAAGTTCACCCACCGGGATTCCGTTCCGGGTCACGACGAACGACTCGCCTTGGTCAAGCTGGCGCATGATTTCGCCGCTGTTATTGCGCAACTCGCGCTGGGTGATCTGTCTGGCCACACCAGAGCGTAGCACGCGTGCTACGGGTCGGTCGCGACGACTGCGAGCTGCGCTCGCGGGCTGCTCAGCCACGATCTGCGAGGATGGTTCGGTGCACGACCACCTCGCCGCGACCACCTCACGAGAGGCCTTCCGCCAGCTGGCGGCGGAGCACCGCGTGGTTCCGGTGACCCGCAAGGTGCTGGCCGACAGCGAGACGCCGCTGTCGGCCTACCGCAAACTCGCCGCCAACCGCCCGGGCACCTTTCTGCTGGAATCCGCCGAGAACGGCCGATCCTGGTCGCGGTGGTCGTTCATCGGCGCGGGGGCGCCGTCGGCGCTGACGGTGCGCGACGGCCAAGCGGTGTGGTTGGGCACCGTGCCGCGGGACGCGCCGACCGGAGGCGATCCGCTACAGGCGCTGCGGGCAACCCTCGAGTTGCTGGCGACGGCCGTGTTGCCAGGCCTGCCGCCGTTGTCGGGCGGCATGGTCGGCTTCTTCGCCTACGACTTGGTGCGGCGGCTGGAACGGCTACCGGAGCTGGCCGTCGACGACCTGCACCTGCCCGACATGCTGCTGCTGTTGGCTACCGATTTGGCCGCGGTCGACCACCACGAGGGCACCATCACGCTAATCGCCAACGCCGTCAACTGGAACGGCACCGACGAGCACGTCGACGAGGCCTACGACGACGCCATCGCCCGCCTGGACGTGATGACGACGGCGCTGGGGCAGCCCCTGCCGTCGACGGTCGCCACGTTCAGCCGGCCCGAGCCCCGGCACCGAGCGCAGCGCACCGTCGAGGAATACACGAAGATCGTCGACTACCTCGTCGAGCAGATCGCGGCCGGTGAAGCCTTTCAGGTGGTGCCCTCGCAGCGCTTCGAGATGGATACCGACGTCGACCCCATCGACGTGTACCGCATGCTGCGGGTAACGAACCCAAGCCCCTACATGTATCTGCTGCATGTGCCGAATGACTCTGGGGCGACGGCCTTTTCGATCGTAGGATCCAGCCCGGAGGCGCTGGTCACCGTCGCCGACGGCTGGGCGGCGACGCATCCGATCGCCGGGACCCGGTGGCGCGGGCATACCGAGGAAGAAGATCACCAGCTGGAGAAGGACCTGCTGGCCGACGACAAAGAACGCGCCGAGCACTTGATGCTGGTGGACCTGGGCCGCAACGACCTCGGTCGGGTCTGCACGCCGGGCACCGTGCGCGTGGAGGATTACAGCCACGTCGAGCGCTACAGCCATGTGATGCACCTGGTGTCCACGGTGACCGGGATGCTCGGCGAGGCGCGTACCGCCCTGGACGCGGTGATGGCCTGCTTCCCGGCGGGCACGCTGTCGGGCGCGCCCAAGGTGCGGGCCATGGAGCTGATCGAAGAGGTGGAGAAGACGCGCCGCGGCCTGTACGGCGGCGTGGTCGGCTACCTGGACTTCGCCGGCAACGCCGACTTCGCCATCGCGATCCGGACCGCGTTGATGCGCGACGGCACCGCGTACGTCCAAGCCGGCGGTGGGGTGGTGGCCGATTCCAACGGCCCGTACGAATACACCGAGGCGACCAACAAGGCGCGCGCGGTGCTGAACGCGATCGCTGCCGCCGAGACGCTCAACGCTCCGCGCCCGGGCCGCAATGGCTGATGGCTGGCCGGAGCGCACCGGCCGGTTGACAATCGTGACAGCCCAGTTGCTGCTGGTGGTTGCCGCGGGGGCGCTGTGGGCGGCGTCGCGGCTGCCGTGGGTGGTGATCAGGTCGTTCGACGGCCTGGGACCGCCCAAGGAGGTGACCCTCTCCGGCGCGGCATGGTCCACGGCGCTGCTGCCGTTGGCCGTGCTCATGTTGGCGGCGGCCGTCGCGGCGCTCGCGGTGCGGGGCTGGCCGCTGCGGGTGCTCGCGGTGCTGCTGGCGGTCGCCGGCCTCGCCGTCGGCTATCTCGGCGTCAGTCTGTGGGTGCTCCCCGACGTGGCCGCGCGCGGAGCCGATCTGGCGCATGTCCCCCTGATGACGCTGGTGGGCAGCGAGCGGCGGCACTGGGGGGCGGGGCTCGCGGCGAGCGCCGCGGTGTGCAGCGTGGCCGCCGCCGTCTTGCTGATGCGGTCGGCCCTCATCCTCGGGACCGAGCGCCGGGGCGCCACGAAATACGCGGCTCCGGCGACGCGCCGGTCGCTTGCGCAACGTGGGGGCGCCGGCGGCGCGATGCTGGAAGGGCCGGAGACGCCAACGATGTCGGAAAGGATGATTTGGGATGCGCTTGACGAGGGTCGTGACCCGACCGATCGGCCCAGTGAGTCGGACACCGAGGGTCGGTGACGGGGCCCCCGCGAAGGGCCGCTACCCTTCAGTGACGTCGTCGGGAACGCCTGGGTGATCTAGGTGACGTTGGGTGACCGAGCGAAGGGAAACGACAGGCATGAGTCCGGCCTCCGTGCTTGACTCCATCCTCGAGGGAGTCCGTGCCGACGTTTCCGCGCGCGAAGCCCTCGTCAGCCTGTCGGAGATCAAAGCGTTGGCCGCGGCTGCGCCGGCGCCGCTCGACGTGATGGCCGCCCTACGCGAGCCCGGTATCGGTGTCATCGCCGAAGTCAAGCGAGCCAGCCCGTCGGCGGGTTCGTTGGCGACCATTTCCGACCCGGCGAAGCTGGCCAGGGCCTACGAAGACGGCGGAGCCCGCATCATCAGCGTGTTGACCGAGGAGCGCCGTTTCTGCGGTTCGCTCGACGACCTCGACGCGGTGCGGGCGGCGGTCTCGGTTCCCTTGTTACGCAAGGACTTTGTGGTGTGGCCCTACCAGATCCACGAGGCGCGGGCGCACGGCGCCGACATGTTGTTGCTCATCGTGGCCGCGCTCGACCAGTCCGCGCTGGTGTCGATGCTGGACCGCACCGAATCGCTGGGCATGACGGCTCTGGTCGAAGTGCACACCGAAGAAGAGGCCGACCGCGCGCTCAAGGCGGGGGCCAACGTCATCGGCGTGAACGCCCGCGATCTGACGACGCTGGCGGTGGACCGGGATTGCTTCGCGCGCATCGCTCCTGGGCTGCCCAGCAACGTGATCCGGATCGCCGAGTCCGGTGTGCGCGGCACCGCGGACCTGCTGGCGTATGCGGGTGCGGGGGCCGATGCCGTACTGGTCGGTGAGGGTCTGGTCAAAAGTGGTGACCCGCGCGCCGCGGTCGCCGACCTGGTGACCGCCGGCACCCATCCGTCCTGTCCGAAACCGGCTCGCTAGTCAACGACTCATGAGCCGTGCACTGAAGCGTTGAACCCGATGAGCCGCCCGCGCGTTGAGCCTTGGTGATGGAAGAACTCTCGGGGCCGGATCTTCCGCGTTCGAGTGCGGCCATCGCCGAACCCACCCGCCACGATCCCGACGCGAGCGGCCATTTCGGTGTTTATGGCGGCCGCTACGTCGCGGAGGCGTTGATGGCGGTGATCGAAGAGGTCACCGCCGCCTACGAAAAGGAACGCGTCAACCAGGACTTCCTGGACACGCTGGACGACCTGCAGACCCACTACACCGGTCGACCGTCGCCGCTGTACGAGGCCAGTCGCCTGAGTGAGCATGCCGGCGGAGCGCGCATCTTCCTCAAGCGAGAAGACTTGAACCACACCGGTTCTCATAAGATCAACAATGTCCTCGGCCAAGCGTTGCTCGCCCGGCGAATGGGCAAGACGCGGGTGATCGCCGAAACGGGGGCCGGTCAGCACGGCGTGGCAACGGCCACCGCATGCGCACTGCTCGGCCTGGATTGCGTGGTCTACATGGGCGCCGTGGACACCGCGCGCCAGGCGCTCAATGTGGCCCGGATGCGGCTATTGGGCGCCGAGGTCGTCTCCGTCGAGTCCGGCTCGAAGACACTCAAGGACGCCATCAACGAGGCGTTCCGCGACTGGGTGACCAATGCCGACAACACCTACTACTGCTTCGGAACCGCGGCGGGCCCGCATCCCTTCCCGACGATGGTGCGTGACTTTCAGCGAATCATCGGCCTGGAGACGCGCGTGCAGATCCAGAAGCAGGCGGGCCGGTTGCCCGACGCCGTAACGGCCTGCGTCGGAGGCGGATCCAACGCCATCGGCATCTTCCACCCGTTCATCGACGACCCCGGCGTCCGACTGATCGGATTCGAGGCGGCGGGCGACGGGGTCGAGACCGGCAGGCATGCCGCCACATTCAGCGGCGGTTCCCCCGGGGCGTTCCAGGGATCCTTCTCCTACTTGCTGCAGGACGAGGATGGCCAGACCATCGAATCCCATTCCATCTCAGCGGGTTTGGATTACCCCGGGGTAGGTCCGGAGCACGCGTGGCTGAGGGAAACCGGGCGTGCCGAATACCGGCCGATCACCGACTCCGAGGCGATGGAGGCGTTTCGCCTGCTGTGCCGCACCGAGGGCATCATCCCGGCCATCGAATCCGCGCACGCGGTGGCCGGTGCCCTCAGGCTGGGACTCGAGTTGGGCCGGGGCGCGATCATCGTGGTGAACCTGTCGGGCCGCGGGGACAAGGACGTCGAGATCGCCGCGCAGTGGTTCGGGCTCCTGGACGACGACCAGGGCAAGCAATGACCGTCGAACAGGGCCAGGCAGGAAGGCTCGGCCCGACCTTCGAGTCGTGCCGCAAGGACGGTCGCGCGGCGCTGATCGGTTACCTGCCCACCGGCTACCCCGACGTGCCCACATCCGTGGACGCCATGATCGCGCTCGTCGAATCCGGTTGTGACATCGTCGAGGTCGGCGTGCCGTATTCGGACCCCGGCATGGACGGCCCCACCATTGCCAGGGCCACCGAGATCGCCCTGCACGGGGAAGTGCGAGTCCGGGATACGCTGGCCGCGGTCGAGGCGATCAGCTCGGCCGGCGGGCGGGCCGTTGTGATGACCTACTGGAACCCGGTGTTGCACTACGGGGTCGACGCGTTCGCGCGGGACCTGGCAGCGGCCGGCGGCCACGGATTGATCACTCCAGACCTTATTCCCGACGAAGCTGGGCAGTGGATCGCGGCATCCGAGGAGCATGGGTTGGATCGCATATTTCTGGTGGCGCCGTCGTCGACGCCGCAACGGTTGGTGATGACGGTCGAGGCGTCGCGCGGGTTCGTCTACGCAGCGTCGACGATGGGGGTGACCGGTGCGCGTGACGCGGTGTCGCACGCCGCACCCGAATTGGTCGACCGGGTCAGGGCGGTGTCTGACATACCCGTCGGTGTCGGCCTGGGCGTCCGCTCGCGCGAGCAGGCCGCGCAGATCGCGGGCTACGCCGACGGTGTCATCGTCGGTTCGGCGTTGGTGTCCGCGCTCGGCTCCGGTGGTTTGCCCGCCTTGCGCGCACTGACCGGGGAACTCGCTGACGGTGTGCGCGACGGAGTATCCGCGTCATGACGATGCCGATGCCGCCGACGTACTTTCCCAGCCCGCCGCAAGGTGTGTGGCACCTGGGGCCGTTGCCGATCCGGGCCTACGCGCTGTTCATCATCACCGGCATCGTGGTCGCGCTGCTGATCGGTGACCGGCGCTGGGAGGCCCGCGGCGGCCAGCGCGGCGTCATCTACGACATTGCGCTGTGGGCGGTGCCGTTCGGGTTGATCGGCGGCCGGCTCTACCACCTGGCCACCGACTGGCGGACCTATTGGGGTCCGGGCGGGGCCGGGTTCGGCGCGGCCCTGCGCATCTGGGACGGCGGCTTGGGCATCTGGGGCGCGGTGGCCCTCGGTGGTGTCGGCGCGTGGATCGGTTGCCGGCGTCGTGGCATTCCGCTGCCCGCCTTCGGCGACGCCATCGCGCCGGGAATCATCCTGGCGCAGGCCATCGGTCGGCTCGGCAACTATTTCAACCAGGAGCTCTACGGCCGGGAAACGACGCTGCCGTGGGGGCTGGAGATCTTCTACCGGCGCGACCCGTCGGGGTATGTCGATCCGCATTCGCTCGACGGCGTCTCGACGGGGCAGGTGGCGCTCGTCGTAGAGCCGACGTTCCTGTACGAATTGATTTGGAACGTCCTGGTTTTCGTCGTGTTGATCTACGTGGACCGGCGCTTCACCCTCGGGCACGGGCGACTGTTCGCCCTCTATGTCGCCGGATATTGCATCGGGCGGTTCGGTGTCGAGCTGCTGCGCGACGACACCGCGACCCACATCGCCGGAATCCGGATCAATTCCTTCACATCGACTTTCGTGTTCATCGGGGCGGTGGTGTATTTCATCTCGGCGCCGAAGGGCCGCGAGGATCCCACGAGCCTGCGCGGCAACGACGGAGATGTCGAAGTATCGCCGGTCACTGAGGCGGCAGCGACCGCGGCGGCTCTCGCCGCTGCAGACAAGGGAGACGAACCGGCGGCCGCCGGGGACACTGTCGCGTCCAGTGAAGTCGCCGATGCCCAAGCGGCGGAGCCCGAGACGGCCAAAACGGAAGCCTTCGATACCGGGGCATCGGAGCCGGAGTCGGCGGCGGAGGCTATGGAACCGGACGCTGTCGAGCCCGAGCTTGACGAGGCCAGGGAGGGTCCGGAGTCTGCCGAGCCGGAGCCCGCCGAGCCGGAAGCCGCTGAACCGGAAGCCGCTGAGCCGAAGGCCGCAGAGCCGGGATCCGAGCCGGAGGCTGCCGAGTCGGAGTCGGCGGCGGAGGCTATGGAACCCGACGCAGCGGAGCCCGAGTTCGATGCGGGTGCAGGGGCGCCCGAACCCGAGGACACCGAGCCGGAAGTCGCAGAGCCCGAAGCCGCGGAACCGGAAGTCGAAAAGCCCACGCCCGATTCGGCGACGACCGAGTCGGAGGTCGACAAGCCCGAAACCACCAAACCTGACGGTGACGCGCCGGCGCCGGAACCGGACACCGAAGGTGAAGACACGGCCGGGGAAACCGAGGCCGACACGGCCGGCCCCGGCGCCGATTCCGACAACAGCGCCGACGAGTCCTCAACGGGGGCCGACGAGAAGGCGACCCGGAGGCGTTGGAGCCTGCGCCGGAGGAACCGCCGTTAGGCACCGAGCGACGCCGCACTGGGAGTAGGTCGGAATGCGGCGGATCTGTCATGCTGGCACTGTGACCGAACCGTCGTGGGGTGACCCTGCAATTCCTGGCGCGCCGCCACCACCGGGATATCAAGCGGGGTATCCGCCGCCGTACCCGCAATACCCGCCGTACCCGCAATACCCGATGCCGGGACCGTATTACGACCCGGTCGCCCCGTTCGGCCGCCATCCGGTGACGGGGCAACCGCTTTCGGACAAGTCGAAGACCGTCGCGGGCCTTCTGCAGCTGCTCAGCTTGATCGGCATCGGCGGCATCGGCCGCTTTTACATCGGTGACATCGGCGTCGGTATCGCGCAGCTGCTCGTCGGCTGGTTTACGTGCGGGATCGGCCTGATCTGGAGCATCGTCGACGCGATCCTCATCTTGACCGACAAAGTCCAGGACCCACAGGGTCGCCCGTTACGTGATGGAACCTGAGCCGGCCGCGCCCCCCGGCGGCCCGCATCGTCATCGCTCGTACACGGCGGTTGGTACGGGCGCGGTGCTGGCGGGCGCACTCGGCTACGTAGCGCTCGTCGACCCCCACAACACGACTTCGGTATATCCGCTATGTCCGTTCAAGTTGCTCACCGGCTGGAATTGCCCGTTCTGCGGCGGGCTCCGGATGACCCACGACCTGCTGCACGGCGACCTGATGGCCAGCGTCAACGACAACGTCTTCCTGCTGGTCGGTATCCCGCTGGTGGTTATCTGGGGCCTGCTTCGTCGCCGCAACGGCAAGTCAGCGCTGCCGATTTCGGCGGTGCTGTTGATTGCGGTCGCCGCGACTCTGTGGACGGTGCTGCGGAACCTGCCCGGTTTCCCCCTTATGCCGACCGTCACCGGCT
Source organism: Mycobacterium sp. (assembly GCA_031292665.1). Lineage (GTDB taxonomy): Bacteria > Actinomycetota > Actinomycetes > Mycobacteriales > Mycobacteriaceae > Mycobacterium. Next base: position 18,305 of record JARLGR010000054.1, read on the forward strand.
AGCGGGGGCCGTTGTGGCCGCGCGCGACTATGCTGAGTCGCCGTGAGTAGACGCGGGAAGATCGTCTGCACCCTGGGCCCTGCAACGAACACCGACGAGCTCATTCTGGCGCTGGTGGAGGCCGGAATGGACGTCGCCCGAATGAACTTCAGCCACGGTGACTACTCGGACCACAAGGCCGCCTGCGAGCGAGTGCGGGCCGCTTCCGACGCCACCGGCCGCGCGGTCGGTGTGCTCGCCGACCTGCAGGGCCCAAAGATCAGGCTGGGGCGCTTCGCCACGGGACCGACGTACTGGGCAGACGGTGAAACGGTGCGGATCACCGTCGCCGAATGCGAAGGCAGCCACGACCGGGTGTCCACCACGTACAAAGAGTTGGCGAAGGACGCCGCGGTCGGTGACCGGGTCTTGGTCGACGACGGCAAGGTCGGCCTCGTGGTCGATGCCATCGACGGCGACGACGTTGTCTGCACCGTCACCGAAGGCGGCCCGGTCAGCAACAGCAAGGGCATCTCCTTACCCGGCATGAATGTGACCGCCCCCGCCTTGTCGGAAAAAGACATTGCGGATCTCACCTTCGCGCTGGAACTCGGCGTCGACCTGGTTGCGCTATCGTTCGTGCGCTCGCCGTCGGACGTCGAACTCGTCCACGAGGTGATGGATCGGGTCGGGCGGCGGGTGCCGGTGATCGCCAAGCTGGAAAAGCCGGAAGCGGTCGACAATCTGGAAGCGATCGTGCTGGCGTTCGACGGCATCATGGTGGCGCGCGGCGACCTGGGCGTGGAGCTGCCGCTGGAAGAGGTTCCGCTGGTGCAAAAGCGGGCGATCCAGATCGCAAGGGAGAACGCCAAGCCGGTCATCGTGGCGACGCAGATGCTCGATTCGATGATCGAAAACTCACGGCCGACGCGAGCCGAGGCCTCCGACGTCGCCAACGCCGTGCTCGACGGCGCCGACGCGCTGATGTTGTCCGGGGAGACGTCGGTGGGGAAATACCCGATGGTGGCCGTCCGGACGATGTCGCGGATCGTGTGCGCGGTGGAGGAGAACTCGACGGCCGCCCCGCCGCTGGCGCATGTGCCCCGCACGAAGCGTGGGGTGATCTCCTACGCAGCCCGCGACATCGGTGAGCGACTCGACGCCAAGGCACTGGTTGCGTTCACCCAGTCCGGGGACACTGTCAAGCGACTGGCCCGCCTGCACACCCCGCTGCCGCTGCTGGCCTTCACCGCGTGGCCCGAGGTGCGCAGTCAGCTCGCGATGACTTGGGGCACCGAAACTTTCATCGTGCCGATGATGACCTCGACCGACGGCATGATCCGCCAGGTCGACAAGTCGCTGCTGGAACTCGGTCGCTACAAGCGCGGTGACCTGGTGGTCATCGTCGCCGGCGCGCCACCCGGCACAGTAGGATCGACCAACCTGATTCACGTGCACCGGATCGGGGAGGACGACGTCTAGCCCGACCCCGGGGAAGCGGGCACAAATCGCAGAGGAGAGCCCGTGGCGGCCGGCTGTGAGTCTCAGGAGCCGAATGTGCGAAAAGACACGTATCCGGATTTCGAGGAACTGCTGGCGATACTCGATCTCAACCGCGTCACCGACGAGTTGTTCACCGGTTCTCACCCCACCAAGAACCCGCTCCGGACATACGGCGGCCAGCTCATGGCGCAGTCGTTCGTGGCCAGCACCCGCACGTTGATCCGGCAAGACCTCCCGCCCAGCGCCCTCTCGGTGCACTACATCAACGGCGGCGACACCGCCCGGGACATCGAATTCCACGTGACCCGGCTGCGCGAAGAGCGCAGCTTCGCCAATCGTCGCGTCGACGCGAGGCAGGACGGCGTGCTGTTGTCGTCGGCGCTGATCTCGTACATGTCCGCCGGCCCTGGCCTCGAGCACGGCGTCGAGCCGCCGCAGGTAGCCCCGCCGGACACGCGGCCACCGCTCCGCGAGCTGCTGCGTGGCTACGAGCAAATCGTCCCGCACTTCGTCAACGCCCTGCATCCGATCGAGTGGCGCTACACCAACGACCCGGCCTGGATCATGCGTAAAAAGGGAGAGCGGCTTCCGCACAACCGGGTCTGGATGAAGGCCCTGGGGGTGCTGCCCGATGACCCGCTGCTGCACACCGCGGCAATGGTGTACTCCTCGGATACCACGGTGCTGGATTCGATCGTCACCACCCACGGCCTGTCCTGGGGCTTCGACCGCATCTTCGCCGCGTCCGCCAACCACTCCATCTGGTTCCACCGGCAGGTCGACTTCAACGACTGGGTGTTGTATTCGACGTCGTCGCCGGTGGCTGTCGAATCGCGCGGGCTGGGCACCGGCCACTTCTTCGACTCCTCCGGTCGAGTCATGGCCACGGTCGTTCAGGAGGGGGTCGTGAAGTACTTTCCGCCTTCGCCCCGATAGACACGGCAGTTCCCACGCGCCATCAGCACGTTGTCGCGGACGGTGGCGGCGAAGATGTGCGCGTCCTCGGCGAAGAAGCCGACGGCCCCGCGTAGTTCACCTTCGGCGCGGGTGCTAACCCGTGAGAGTTTTCGACGCCTTGCGAATGCGGAACGATGACACGATTTCGAACACGCCGATGACGATGAACCAGACGCCGACCACGATCGCCAGGGTGACAATCGAGTCGAACGGAGACGCCAGGACGATGATGCCGGCGAGCAGGCTGATCACCCCGACGAAGATCGACCATCCCCGGCCCGGCAGGTTCGGTTCACTGATGGCCGAAATCGTCGTGGCCACACCGCGGAAGATGAACCCGATGCCAATCCAGATGGCCAGCAACAGAACTGCGTATCCCTGACCGAAATGGCGGAACGCCAACACCGCCAGGATGAGCGACGCCGCCCCGCTGATGAACAACAGGATTCGGCTGCCAGCCGAGACGTGCAGGGCGAACGCGAAGATCACCTGCGCGACACCGGTGATGAGCAGGTAGACGCCGAAGAAGATGGCGGCGACCACAATGGAAATTCCCGGCCACGCCAGGATCACGCCGCCGAGGACCACCGACAAAATTCCGGATACCAGAGTGGACTTCCAGAGATGCGGCAACAAGCTTGGAACAGAGGTGGTCCCAGAAGTGGTTGTCATGGCCGAAGTGTGGCACAAATCGACCGTCCCGGAATAGGGCCTTTGGGCCTACACGCGGGCGGTGTGCGGCTCCTCGCTGAGCAGGTCGCCGGGTTCCTGGGCCGGTTCGCGGGCCGGCTTACGGCCGATCAGGTACCACGTGCGCATGATGCCCTTGCCTTTGACCTCGATCAGTCCGCGCTCCCGCAACACGAATTCGTCCTTCAGGCGCTCGTACATGTCTTCGGGCACCTGAATCCGTCCCACCGAGTCGGTGGATTCCATCCGGGACGCGACATTGACCGCGTCACCCCACACGTCGTAGAAGAACCGGCGAGAACCCACGACACCCGCGACCACCGGGCCGGTGGCCATGCCCACCCGCAGCGGGACCGGGTTGCCGTGCGGATCCTTCAGCCCCGCCACGACTTCGGTCATGTCGAGCGCGAAATCCGCGAGGGCCCGGGCGTGGTCGGGCCGCGGGCGCGGCACCCCGCTGGCCACCATGTAGGAGTCGCCGCTGACCTTGATCTTCTCCAGGCCGTGCCTGTCCACCAGCTCGTCGAAGACCCCGTACAGGTGGTCCAGGAACCGCACCAGGTCGGCCGGCGCGGTGTTGCTGGCACGCTCGGTGAAGCCGACGATGTCGGCGAACAAGACGGAAGCCTCGTCGTACTTGTCGGCGATGACGCTTCGCTCCGACTCTTTCAGCCGCTCAGCGATGCTGGCCGGCAACATGTTGGCCAGCAGGGCCTCGGACCGCTCGTACTCGGATTCCATCACCGCCTCGGCGCGCGCGGTGTCGCGCAGCGCGAACCACACCGTCACGACCACCATCACGCAGGCGGAGATGGTCGTGATGATGAAGCCCATCGACTGGACCCAGGCCACCTGCACCCCGGTGTTGCGGGGAATCAGGAACTCCGCCGCGATGATGAGTCCGGCGGACACCGCCGCCAGCACCGACGCCAACACGATGTGTTCGATGCCCAGCAGCAGCACCACCAGGCAGGCCCCGACCAGGAAGAAGAATTCCGAGCCCGAGCCGGTGCCCACCGCCCAGCAGCTGACGAAGACCGACACATCGGCGGCGGCGATAAACGTAAGCGGCGCAACCAAACCGCCGAAGCGCTGCAGCCACGGAACCACCGCGAAGACGATCGCGGCGACGATATTGATCGAGCCGGTACGCCAGGACCAGGAATCGGTCACGACTAGCATGAACACGAAGGTCGCGAGGATCAGCACGGCCAGCAAGGCTGTGATGGAGAGCACACGATTCCGGCGCGCGGCGGCATCGGCGTAGTGCTGATTGCGCTCGCGGGTTTGAGCCCGCACCGCCGCTACGCAATCCGGGTGCGTCGAGCCATCCGAGCGTCTCGGTGCGGCACCGCACTTCCTCGCCGCCATAATGACAGCGTAACCGCTGACCTCCAGGTTTGTCGCTCGCCTGTCAAGTCCGCGGCCAGAGTGTTCAGTCGGCGCCGGCGGGGATTGTCACCAGTGCCCGCGTGCCGACGCCGATCGTGGACGTGAGCTTCATCGACCCGCCCATCGCGTCAATGCGGACCGCCAGCGACGCGAGCCCGATGTGCCCTTCGGCGACGCATCGGTTCAGGATGGCCGGATCGAACCCGACTCCGTCGTCGACGACGCTCAGCGTTATCGCGTCGCCCGCCCGGGCGAGGCGGACCTGCACGGTGCTCGCCCGCGCATGCTTGTGTGCGTTGGCGAGCAATTCGCGGGCCGCCCGGTACAACAGGGACTGTGACCGTGGCCGACCGACCTCGTCGAGATCGGCGTCGATGGTGAAGTTCGCGCGGTGCTCGTAGTCGCGAATCAGCTGACGCAGCGCGGCGGTGAGACCCACTTCGGTGAGCACCTGGGGATGTAGTGCGGTGACGGTGCTGCGCAGCCGCGTTGCGGTGTCCTGTACTGCCTGGTAGGCGGCGTCCAGCCCCGGATCGGTATACCGTTCGCGGACTTCGTCTAGTTCGAGTCGCGCCGCCAACAGATCCTGCAGCGGTCCGTCGTGCAGTTGCTCGGCCAGTGCCCGGGAGTGGCGATCGTCGGCGCGCATCGACTCCGAGACAAGCGTGCGGCGCATGTCGAGCAATGCCGCCACGCGCGCGGCGGCGCGAGTCAGGAAATAACACAGGGCGGTCATCGCAGCCGCCAACCACAGCAGCAATCCGAAGTGGGTGTACACCACGTTCGGCAGCTCAACCGTGTCGTCACGCCTGGAGTAGACGATCCACACGGCGAGATACCCGACGGCGGTGCAGATCCCGACGAAGGCGGTGAGCGCCGGGCGGTCCTGGAACGCCACCGAAATCGGCAGCAGGAAGAACACGGGCAGCAACGCCACCGTGGCTCCACCCGACACCACGCAGAGTGCCACCACGGTGAGCACGTCGATACCCGTCGAAGCCCAGCCGGCCCACGGAGGCACCGGGCCGCGCAGCACCACCACCACCCACACCAGTGCGGCGACGCTGTAGGCGCTGAGTATCAGCGCATAAGCCAACGGCAACCAGTGCTCGACCTCCCACAACGAGACCAACAAGACGATCAAACCGATGAGCGGCAAGCGCAGAAACGCCGCCAAGCGGACGGGTTCGGCCGCAACGAAGTCGACCATTCGGGCCAGCGGGCGTGCCATGCTAGTCGAGCAACCCGCGCCGCATTGCCGCCGCGACAGCCGCGGCGCGATCACCGACACCGAGTTTCTCGTACAACCGCTGCACGTGGGTCTTGACCGTGGACGGCGCCAGGTACAGTTCCGCGGCGATCGCGGGGATGCTGAGGCCCTGAGAGATGAAATTCAGGACCTCACCCTCCCGGGGGGTGAGCACCGGTGTCTGGGCTTCGCCGCGGCGGCGGATCTCCGCTGCCAGGCCGGCGGCAAGTGCCGGCGACACGACATCTCGGCCATTAGCGCAGTCGAGCACGCCCCTCACGATTTCGGTTTTCGTCGATTCTTTGGGCAAAAATCCCGCGGCGCCCTCTTCCAGGGCGTGGAAGACGACCGCCGACTCGTCGTGCGCCGATAGCAGCAGCACCCTGGTCGGCAGGTCATCACGCCGTACCGCGGCGGCGACCTTTGCACCGTCCATTCCGGGCATCCGATAATCCAGCAGCGCGACGTCCGGCAGATGGGTCTTGATCAGGGCCAAGGCGGCGACGCCGTCATCCGCTTCAGCGACCACATCCACTACGCCGCTCGATGTCAGCGCGCGAACTAGCCCGTCACGGAACAGCGGGTGATCTTCGCCCACGACAACGCGCACTTTCTCGGTCGCTGCCTGGCCGATCATGGCGATCAGTGTCCCATAGCGGTTGCCGCTATTTCCCCCAATCGGGGGACGCCCAATTCATCCCGTTTGCCGGCTGGTCGGCGGAAAGACACCACTAAACCGCGCCGGGATAGTAATTGCAGCAGGAACTGGGCCCGACAAATTCGCGGGTCTTTAACGCACATAGGACTTTAACCGCACATAGGGGTAGTCGACATGGATGCAACCATCACCTACATCGGCACGCCGGACGAATCCCGCATCGCATGGGTGTCCAAGGCGGCGTGCCGCTCCACCGATCCCGAAGAACTCTTCGTACGCGGAGCGGCGCAGAAAAAAGCAACGGCTATCTGCCGGCACTGTTCCGTCGTCGCCCAGTGCCTCGCCGAAGCGCTCGACAACCAGATGGAGTTCGGTGTTTGGGGCGGCATGACCGAACGCCAGCGACGCGCGTTGCGCAAGCAGTACCCCGACGTGGACTCCTGGTCCGAGTTCCTCGCCGCCCGGCGCAAGCATCGCAACACCGGCTGGTCTGCGTAATCCGCCGGGCCGCGTCCCCATCCAAAGCACACCCGAGCACCGATCGTGCGTGCACATCCAAGCCGACACTGATCCGAAAATTATCGTGAGTTGGCCTCGGTGCGCACCACGTGGTTAGGCGGCGGGAGTGAGCGTGACCGTGTAGCCGAGGGCTTCGAGCTGGCGAATGTGACTGCGCTTCTTGGCGGACGGATGGACGCGCCGGGTGTAGTGATCGGCACCCAGATCCTGGTATCGGGCGTCTGGATCACGCAGCACGTGCCAGACGATCACCAGGATGGAGCGACCAACGGCGACCACTGCTCGGGGTTGGCCACGGCGTCTGGCGATACGCCGGTACCGGGCCGCAAGGAAGGTGTTTGTCTTGCTGGTGCCGACGGCGGCCTCACCCAACACCCGCGCCAGGTACGGGTTGCCATGCCCGGAAGAAGCACTGCCTTTGGTCTTGCCCGCCGACGAGTTAATGCCCGGGGCGAACTTCGCCCACGAGCACAAATGCCCGGCGGTCGGGAACCGCGACATATCGACCCCGATCTCGGCGACGATGGCCGCGGCGGCGACCGGACCGATACCGGGGATCTCATCGAGCCGGGCCGCGGCCTGGGCGAAAGGGGCCAGCTGCGCCTCGATCTGGGCGTCGACCGCGGCGACGTCTTCGTCGAGCGCTTCGATCCGCGACAACATGCGCGCAAGCAAGAACCGGTGATGATCAGCGAAATGCCCGTCGAAGGCCTGCTCGAGCCGATCGATCTTGGCGCGCATCCGTGCCCGCGCCAGCTGAGCGAGCACCTTCGGGTCGCGTTCACCAGCGACCAGCGCGGCCAGCATCGCCCGCCCGGACACCCCGAAGATGTCTGAGGCCACCACCGACAGTTTGATGCAGGCATCCTCCAGCAGCTTCTCGACCCGGTTCTTCTCCGCCGTACGCGCGGCAACCAGATCGGTACGGTAGCGGGTCAGATCCCGCAGCCGCCGAATCGGCCACGGCGGCACAAAACTGGGCCGCAGCATCTGCCGCTCAGCCACCTTGCAGAACCAAACCGCATCCAGCACATCCGTTTTCGGTCGACCGGGCAGATGTTTGACATCACGGGCGTTGACCAGCCACGGATCCAGCCCATGCGCCTCCAACAGGTAGGCTTCCAGTACGACGAAGTCGGCTCCATCACCACCC
>JARLGR010000055.1 GCA_031292665.1 Mycobacterium sp.
GGGAGCGACGGCACGAAGTCCACGGTTCGCGGGCATTTGTATCCGGCCAGATGCCGACGGCAGAATTCGATGATGTCGCCGGGATCGACCTCGTCGGTGACCACGACGATCGCTTTGACGGATTCTCCCCAGAAGTCATCGGGCACACCGATGACCGCGGCGTCGGCGACGGCGGAATGCTCGATGAGCACGCTCTCCAGTTCGGGGCCGTACACGTTCTCCCCGCCGGTGATGATCATGTCAGCCGGTCTTCGATGTAGACGTAGCCGTCGGCGTCGAGGCACCCGACATCGCCCGTGCGCACCCAATCGTCGGCGGTGATGGTGTCGGCCGTCGCCTCGGGCCGATTCAGGTAGCCACTCATGTTCTGGTTGCTGCGCACCCAGATCTCGCCGGGCTCCCCGACGGGCAGCCCGCTGCCCGTTTCGGGATCGACGACCCGGAGTTCGGTGCCCAGCAGCGCTTTTCCGGCTGACAGCCGCAAGTCGGACCGGGTGGGATCGCGGTGGTCCGCGTCGCTCAGTGCCGTGACCGCTCCGCACAGTTCGGTCTGCCCGTACACCTGGACGAAATTCGTCTCGGGCCAGGTGGCGAGCGCCTGCTGCAGCAGGGGCAACGGCATGGGGGCGGCCCCGTACACGATGTAGCGCAGGCCCGCGATCGTCGCGCTCGCCGCCTCGCCGGCGTCCAGGAATCGCGCGATCACGGGAGGTACGAAGAACGTCTGTGGGGCAGCGGGTGCCTTGGTATAAATAGAAAACTGTTTATCTCTTTGACGTGAGGCTGCTGTGCTACGAGCGACGATGCTTACGACGGTGACTGATGTGCTCAACCTCCTCGACCTTCGCCGAGTAACTCGGTCCGCCGAATCACCATGCCGTAGGCGGGCAAATTCTGGCGTGGGCGCTGATGGCGGCCATGTCGGCCCGTCTAGCCCGCACCGATATGGCGGTACCGTGACGGACTTTGGAGCAGCGCCATGAGCGCAGCACTCAACGACGAAGAAACCATGCTGGTGCAGACGGTGCGGGCGTTCATCGACCGCGACGTGAAACCCACCGTTCGCGGCGTCGAGCACGCCAACACCTATCCCGAGGTGTGGATCGAACAGATGAAGCGCATCGGAATCTACGGCCTGGCGATCAGCGAGGAATACGGCGGCTCACCGGTCTCGATGCTCTGCTACGTCGAGGTGACCCAAGAGCTGGCCCGCGGCTGGATGAGCCTGGCCGGCGCGATGGGCGGCCACACGGTGGTTGCCAAGCTGCTGGAGACCTTCGGCACCGAGGAGCAGAAGCGGACCTATCTCCCGCTGATGGCGACGGGTGAACTGCGGGCGACGATGGCGCTCACCGAGCCGGGCGGCGGTTCGGACCTCCAGAACATGACAACCGTTGCCCGCCAGGACGGCCACGAGCTGGTGATCAACGGCACCAAGACGTGGATCAGCAACGCGCGGCGGTCGGACCTGATCGCGCTGTTGTGCAAAACGGATCCGCAAGCCACTCCGCGTTACAAGGGGATCTCGGTGGTGCTCGTCGAGTCGGCGGTCCCCGGTCTGACCGTGTCGCGGGATCTGCCCAAGCTCGGCTACAAGGGTGTCGAGTCGTGCGAGCTGATGTTCGAGGACTGCCGGGTGCCTGTCTCGGCGATCCTCGGCGGTCAACCGGGTAGGGGTTTCGCACAGATGATGAAAGGCCTTGAGACGGGCCGTATTCAGGTGGCGGCGCGCGCGCTGGGTGTTGCGGCGGCCGCGTTGGAGGACGCGCTGGCCTATGCCCAGGATCGGGAGAGCTTCGGCCAGCCCATCTGGAAACATCAGGCTATCGGCCATTATCTGGCCGACATGGCGACCAAACTGACGGCGGCGCGCCAGCTCACTCGCTATGCCGCCGAGCGGTACGACAGCGGTGAACGCTGCGACATGGAAGCCGGAATGGCCAAGCTGTTCGCCTCCGAGGTGGCGATGGAGATCGCGCTCAACGCGGTCCGCATCCACGGTGGCTACGGCTACTCGACGGAGTTCGACGTCGAACGGTACTTCCGTGACGCCCCGCTGATGATCGTCGGCGAGGGCACCAACGAGATTCAACGCAACGTCATCGCCGGGCAACTGGTGGCACGCGGCGGCATCTAGCGCGTCGGTGGCAATGGGTTGTCGGTATCGGTTGTTGAGAGTTATTCATTGGGGAAGTATTTAACCGCTGATTCCCTCAATACGGGCAGGCGGGTTCATCCGTTCGGTGATGACCGGCGCGCTGTGGAGGGCATCATTTACCCGTACCGGACTGGAATCCCGGGGCGTGATCTGTCGCGTTCGGAGTTCCGGCCGCGCCAGACTGTGTGGAAGCGGCATCGCCGCGACGCCGCCGATAGGACCTGAGACCGGGTACTCGTCGGCCCGCAGATCTGCCCCGACGCCTGATGCTGGGGCGCAAATCTCAGTTCGCTCGATCTTCGCTGCGACACAGCGGCGATTCTTCGGAATCCAGCGCTAGCCGTCGGCCGCAGAGAAGGTGAGCTGGTGGCTGCTTTGAAGCAGTCGTCGACGCGCTCGCCAACGGAACCACCAGCCAGCCGAGGCTACTGCCGTCCGTGCCAACCGGATCAGCTGCTTGGGCATCATGGCTGGACTAGCCATCGACGACCTGCTCGCCATCCGCGACTCCGAGGACCGTTCGTGCCGCGGTGTCCGCGACCCGGCTGCGGCCCGGTCGGCCGACCCCGGCGCTTGTGTCGCCTACCGCCGTGCAGTAGCCTGGTTTTGACAGATGTGTCGATAAACGCCGCAGATGCGAACCGGGATTGGCGTCGCAACGCTACGACGATCCAACGGAGATTCGCATCGCGTGTTCCTGACCACCGCCAGAAATAAAGGATTGCCGATCATCCATGACGGCTGAGGACGTCGCCGCCGGCTCGACGGGACTTCGCAAGTCGGACCGGACCAGGGAGCGCATCGTCGATGCGGCTCGCTACGCCTTTGCCAGCAAGGGCTTTTCGGGCGTTACGATCCGCGACATCACCGAGCGGGCCGAGGTGAAGCGCGCCAATTTCTACTACTACTTCCGCGACAAGACCGAGCTGTTCTACGAGCTCGGCAACACGACATACCTGGAAGTGCTGGCCGTCGTCGAGGCCTTCAGCGAACTCGGCAGCCCCCCAAAGGTGCCCGAGATCAAACAGTGGGTGCTGCGGTACTTCGACTACCTCGACCGCAACGGTGCGTTCGTCCTGCGCAGCACCGAGGATGCACCCCTTGACTGGCGGTTCCGTGCTGCCACCGCACGCTCGTATCGCAGGACGACCGAAGCGCTGGGGCAGCGCATCATCAAAGTCACCTCCACGCCGCTGCGATCAGACCCGCATTCGCTGGGACTGGTGGTGATGGCGATGATCGAACGGTCCTGGCTGCTGGCACAACACGAGGAGATGGCCGCGACGTCGCGTGCGGAGATCATCGCCGCATTGTGCGAAGTCCTTCACCAGTTGCTTGCGGTCGGGTGAGTTCCGCAGCGCGCGAATCGGCCCGGCGGGTCGGCTCTTAGTCGTCGTAATCCACTTCGACCACATCGGAGGTGGGCCGTGCCTAGCAGGCCAGGATCAGTCCGTCGGCGAGGTCGTCGGCTCGAGCACATCGTTGGTGTCCATCTTGATCTCGCCACGGTGCTTGAGCACCGCACAAGCGCCGCAGTGACCCCTCGCGGCAGGAGATACGGGGCGTCGATGCCCTCGTCGAGCAGTTTGGCGGTGCGCGGCCACGACACGGTGCGGGTGTGCCCGTCGAGGCGCACCACCATGATGGCCGGCTGTTCGCCGGTATCCAGGGTCACCCGCGGGGTCCGGATGGGATCGGTGAGACGCACCGCTGCTATCCGGAGACCGCCACCGGTTCCGCCGGATAAAAGCTGCGCGCCCAGCTCCGTAACTTGTAGAAGCCTTCGGCCTCCGATGGTGTCAGCGCCGGTTTGTCCATGTACTTCTGGTACTTCCAGATGTGAATATCGTCGGGCAGCGCGGCTTTCGCCTGCTTGAGCCGCTCGGCGTAGTTGTCCGACCCTGAGATCCAATAGCTGGCGAAGATGTCACAGGTGCCGTCGCCAACCGGTGTCGCGTTGATGGCGATCACGCGGACACCGTCGGCGGTGGATTCGCCATTGATGACGTATCCGAGTCCGGACCAATAGATTTCGATAGTGTTGCGGTTATCGCCCTGGCGGTCCACGCCGTCTGCCCAGCGCCGCCCGAAACCCACCTTCGCGTGCCAGACGTGCTCGTCGATCGTCTCGCGCAGCACCACCGGACTGATGGGCGTGCCGTGCACGAAGCGGAAGTGGTGCGGGTCAACTGCGTTCTCGGCGATGATCTGTGGGTGCACCTTCACGTGTGAGAACAATTCCCGCTCGTCATCGCCGAGTGGGCGATAGTCCTGCGCGGCGACGTCTGCGTTGAGCAGATGTTTCCAGTCCGGTAGCTGCCACAGCGGTTCGCGTCCCTGGGCGTCGTGCCAGATGAAGATGCAGTCATTGAGCTCGGTGACCCGCCACGCGCGAATCCTGCGTGCCCGGTTGGGTCGAGGCTCGTAGGGAATGCGCACATTCCGGCCCTCACCGCTCCACACCCAGCCATGGAAGGGGCAGAGGATGCCGTCCTCGACCACACATCCGCCGCGGGCCAGGTTGGCGCCGAGATGCTCACAGTGGGCGTCGAGGACGCTGACCTGACCGTTCACGCCACGAAAGATCACCATGTCGTTGCCGAAGTAGCGCAGCGGCTTGACCGCGCCCGCCGGCGCATCGCCGCTCCACGCTACCTGAAACCAACCGGTGGGCTGCATGCTGGGGGCCTGACTCATGTCACCTATCGTGACGGTTTTCGACACATATGTCAAAAAGTTACGGTGGTTCAGTCATGCTCGCGCAGTGCCGTCCGGAGTTCTGCGCGGGCATCCCCGCACGAACCTCCACACGACACCGGCGGCCCGCGGGTGCCCGGATCGAAGCCCTCAGCGCGGTGCAGCACGATCGACCTCGGCGCACCGGGTTGAGGGACAGGGGAACTCATGGCGACACGCTTCAGATCGGATCCGTCCGGCGGTCGAATCGGCCACTGTTGTCGAGATCGTCCGCGCGAGCGGTGTTGTCAGTCCATGATGTCGCGGACTTTGGTCTTCTCGTAGCCCTTCAGCAGCGCTGCGGCAGCGTTCTGCATATGCCGGCGCCAATGAGCTTCGGCTCCGTCGCCGTTGCGGGCCTCGACGAGCTCGGCGAGGCGCTGATAGGACCGCAGGAGTTTGTCATACTGTGCCTGGGGCACCGCGTTCTCGGCGCCGACGACCGCCGCGGTGGTGTGCCGCTCAGAGATCTCGTGCAGCATGCCAGCGACCATCGCCAGGGTCGCGTTGCCCGACAGCTCGACGATCCTGCGGTGGAAGTTCGCCGATGCACTAGCCAGCTCTCCGGCTTCCCAGGCATCCGGAATCGCATCGACCAGACGCTTAAGTTCCTTGTGCGCCCTGACGGTCCCAACCTCGGCGAGCAATTTGGCGGCAGCCGGTTCAATCACGATGCGAGCGGTCATCACGTCGGCCAGGGTCGCCCCAGAAAGCTCCAGGATCAGTCCGGCCGGACGGGCGACGATCTCGGGGCCCGGGACACGTACCCGCGCCCCGGTGCGTGAGCCGCGTCGAACCTCAACCAGCCGCTCAGATTCCAGGACCCGCACCGCTTCGCGCAGGGTCGGTCGACTCACCTGGAAGTGCGCCATCAGCTCGGACTCGTTCGGGAGGAAGTCTCCGTCCTTGAGTCGTCCGTCTACGATCATCTTGCGCAGCGTTCCCGCCACGAGCTCGAAAGTCTTCGGCGACCGAACCGCACCCGGCGTCGGTTCAGGAGCGAGTGACCGACGCTGAGTCACCGGGACCTCCCACTCGCAGCAACGTATACAACTCAGTAAACCATGTGAGACCCGGTCGGCGCGGTGAACCCGCCCTGAGGGACGTGGCGCTGCAATTGCGACAACCAGGCGCGGGGGAGCAGGGGCGCGCCGTACGGACGGCAAAACCCGGCGCGGCGCGCGCGTACCCGGATCGTCGCCGGTGCTCGGCGAGCAACCGCGGCGCCAAGATCGAGGTGGTCGCGTTCCGCGCCGAACCGGTCCTCGTTGCCTGCCTGCGGCGCCCAGAACCTAAGGACCCCGGCGGGGAGTTTCGGCACGTGACGGATCACCTGCCGCCTTCAACCAGTGCGCGCGGGCAGACCGGATCTCACGGTGTCCGCCCGTTCAGGCCATCGGGACCATACCTAGTTCACCTAGTTAAGATTGGCGAGAATGGGGCTACCGGATGGGGGCACCGGTGCAATGTGTCAGTTGTATGTGGTGGTGAGCAACGGGACCACGGTGGTCGCGGCGGGGGCAGCAGTACCGCGCTAACATTGCGCGCCCAGCGGGGACCCCTGCCCGCGTGCCGGTGTCGGGGAGAGTGATGCGCGGTGCCGTCCGGTCGGTCGACCACCGGAGCTGAGGTTTGCTGGCTGTGCCAAGGACGCGTTCACGCGGGGTGGGGCAAAGACCCGTGGGAAGCGCCGGTAACGACGTGCCGGGCGCCGGCGCCGGTCCTGCACCTATCGCCCTGTGGCGGTCGTTGCTGGGCTTGCTCGGGCCGCCACGGTGCCCGCCGTCGCGTCGGTGTCGGCGACGGCGCGCCACGCCGTGGCATTGGTGTTCGTCGACCAGACGGTGCTCGTCAGCGACGCGGCCCTGACTGCCTCGACATCGAGCGTGCGGGTGAACGTTGGATAACGTCGGCGGCCGTTGGCTGGTGTCCGGTTTCGACCCGATCTGATCACCCGTCGGGCGCGGTCCTCAGCGGTAGCGGTCAGGCGAGCGACGATCGCCACCCGGCCGTCGTCGCCGAGCGCCTGCGCGTTGGCAACGGCCGTGCCGCGCCCGAGCCGCAGCGGTGCGGCTTCATACCGGGAACTCCCTCCGGCCAAGAACGGACGCATGAAATTCACCCGCATCGTCGCTGTCTGCATGGGTTGACCTCCGGTATTGACCGCCGCGGAGGCCGCCAGCTCCAGCCGCGCCGAGGCGACCCCGCCGTTGACGATGCCCAGTGCGTTGATGAGGATCGGATCGTTGTGCTGGCGCAGCACACGCTTCGCGCCGGATACCGCCTGCGTTTCGATCGCCATCAAGTCGGCCAGGCCGGCCCGGGCTGACTTGGGCACCGCTTCGTCGAGGACGAGATCGTCGGCGCCGAAGAAATAGGACCGGACGGTGGCAGTTCAGATCACGGCGCCCTCACACGTCAACGTGCACAAGGCCAGCGAGCCGGCCTCCTTCGGGCCCAACGTGGAAGCGGCGGCGACGACCGGAACCCCGGCCTCCGTCGCAGCCCGCCCCTTGGCGCCGGGGCTCAGCTCGAAGGCAAGTTCGCTCGACACCGTCCACTGATCGCCGTCGCGGCGAAAGTGGTTGACCAGCCCGCCGACCGCATCGACGAGGATGGCCAGCGGCCCGACCGTCCACAGGCCCGTGAACGGATTGAGCAGCCCTGCCAGTGACAGCGCCATCACCGCGGTGCCTGCGCTGGGTGTCGGCGTCCAACACCTCGATGTCGAAGAAACACAGCAGATGAAGGGGCGTTCCGATGGCCTGCAGAAAGTCCGCGCTGCAGACCTGTGTCATTCGAGAAGGTCGACCACCGTCGACATTTCGGCACCGGTCAAGACGAACTCCTCAGCCTTGCGCAGGTGTCGGCCCCACAACTCGCCGGCCTTCTCGGCCTCACCCGCTTTGATCAGGTCGACAATCATCCGGTGGGTCTTCGCCGATCGCCGCACCGCCTGCTCGGCCCGCGTGCCTGCCGTGGGCTGCAGTGACCGGTTCGCCTTCTCGATGATGTGATGCAGCATCGCGCTGACGATCTGCAGCGTCTTGTTACCGGACAGCCGGGCGATCGCGGCATGAAATTCCGTCAACTGATCGGCGGCGTCGGCCCCGTTGCCCAGTTCAGCTTCCCGTTGGGCCATCTCCTCCAGTTCGGCGATGACCGCCGGGTCACGGTCTTTGGCCAACTGGACGACCATCGGCGTTTCCAGGGCGACGCGGGCGTCGAAGACGTCCTTGACCGTCACGCCCTCGTACTCCAAGATCAGCCCGGCGTAGCGGGCCAGTGTCTCCCGACGTGGACGCGTCACCCGGGCCCCACCGCGCACCCCGCGCTGCACCTCGATCAGCGACTCGGACTCCAGCACCCGAAACGCCTCGCGCAGCGTCGGGCGCGACACCCCGAACCGCTCCATCAGCTCCGACTCCGGGGGCAGCATCGAACCCTCGGCGATCTCGCCGCGGATGAACATCCGGCGCAGCACGGTGGCCACCCGATCGGCCATCTTCGGCTCGCGGAGGCTGGTGACCTCCATCATGTCCTTCCGTCGGCCCGCGTAATCAATCCACTAACTGATTCACAGGCTAACCGACCCGCACCCGAGTTTCCCGTTATGCGGCGGCTCCAGTTAGCAACGTCATCGCTGATCGCCGCCGCGCTGACCCGTGGAATCCGTCTGATCTCGCATGCCGGCCGGACAGCCACCCGCTGATCCCCGACCGGCTAACGAGGACCACAACTCGCTAACTATATATCGGATTCGCTAAAGTATGCCCACAATCCCGCGGCTTTCTGCCGCGCAATAAGGCACACGATGAGGGGCGAAAGTTGTGTGTATTTCGCTGCTGCTGGAGATGGTGGCCGAGGCCCACCCCGAGCGCACCGCGCTGGTATCAGGCGAGCGGCGCTGGAGCGCCCGGGAACTCAGTGATCTCGCCGACGGCGGCTCCGGCGTCATCGCCACCTCGGGCGCGCAGCATGTCGTCTACGTCGGCGTCGGCGGGGCAATGTTGCCGGCATTGATCTTCGCATCGGCGCGCGCCGAGCGCGGATTCACCCCGGTCAACTACCGGCTGTCGGCCGAGGCGATCCAGGAGTTGATCGCCCGGCTGCCCGACCCCCTGGTCGTCGTCGACACCTGCTACCGCGACATGATCGCCCCCGCAACCCAGCGGCTGCTCACATCCGAAGAGTTTCTTGCCTCTGCCGCCACGGTGGCGCCCGCCAACGGTTTCGCCGATCCGATGATCACCGCACGTCCCACAACAACCCCGACGCGGTCATCGCCAAACGGCTGGCGTCGGTGGGCCGGCCGGTGGCCGGCATCGAGGTGCAGGTCCGTGCGGCCGACGGCACCGTCGTCGGGCCAGGGGAGATCGGCGAGCTTTACGTGCGGGGCGACCAGATGTCGGGTAAGTACACCGGAATCGGCTCGGTGCTCGACGACCAGGGCTGGTTTCCCACCAGGGACGTGGCCACCCTCGACGAGGACGGATACTTATTCATCAGCGGGCGCTCCGATGACACGATCATCCGCGGCGGCGAGAACATCGCACCCGCCGAACTCGAAGACGTGCTCATCGAACATCCCGATGTGCGTGAAGTCGCCGTCGTCGGCGTGGAGGACCCGCAGTGGGGCCAGGCGATCGCGGCCGTCGTGCTGCCCGCCGCCGGCGTCGACCCGGACCCCGAAGAACTGCGCGCGCACGTCCGCGAGCACTTGCGGGGTTGGCGAACCCCCGACCACGTGGTTTTCTGCGAGGAGCTGCCGACCAATCCGACCGGCAAGATCCTGCGCCGCGAAATTGTGTCAAGCCTGCGAAATATCAACGCCGAGAAGTGAGGACGCACGATGATGAAGAACGGCACCCGCCTGCAGAGCCAGGTCTGCGACACCCAGGTCATCGTCATCAAGTCCGCCGACAGTCTCGACGATCTGCGCTGCGGGGGCGCGCCGATGGTGGCGCTGGGCGCCGACCGCGCCGGTGAACTAAACCCGGCGTTCGCCGACGGCACCCTGATGGGCAAGCGCTACGTCGATGACCACGCCGCCGAAGTCTTGGTCACCAAAGCCGGCGCCGGCACACTGAGCATCGGCAATACCCCGCTGAGCCTCAAAGAAGCTAAGCCACTGCCGGCCAGCGACTGAACGCTTCCCGCACAACCGTATTCGGCGACCGCCTACCCGGTCGCGACCCTCGATGCCGGGTAGAATCCCGGTGCGCTGCCAGCTCTGCGGTCTCGCAGTTCGCGAGTGCGTCGCGGGCCGCCACCCGATGGACGCCAATTCGCCTCCCATGTCGTGACGCACGCAGTGAGCCATCGCGTGCCGCCCGCAGGGCGGGAATTGGATGCGTAGCGACCCGGGTGGGGGCCACCATCGCTGCGCCGGTGAGGACCCGCCAACCCCAGCGGCCTATAGCGTTATATATATACTGGTATCGAGCCAGTGCGAGGAGCGGACCATGAAAGTGATCACGTCGGTCGAAGACGCTGTCGACACCATTGGCCAGGAGCTCGGGGTCGGCAACTGGAAAGAGATCGATCAGCAGCGCATCGACGCGTTCGCCGACGTCACCGAGGACCATCAATGGATCCACGTCGACACCGACCGCGCCAAGGCTGAAAGCCCTTATGGTGCCACGATCGCCCATGGCTTCCTGACGCTGTCGCTCATTCCGAAACTGAGCAAGGACACCTACCGGGTCGACAACGCCAAGATGGGGGTCAACTACGGACTCAACAAGGTGCGCTTCCTGGCCCCGGTGACCGCAGGCAGCCGGATCCGCGTGCGTTCCGAACTAGCCGCGGCCGACATGGTCAACGCGAACACCGTCAACCTCACCGTGCGCCACACCCTCGAGATCGAAGGGTCCGACCGACCCGCAGCCGTGGTCGAGCTGATCGCTCGGTACATCTTCTGAATCCGGTTGTGGAATCAGGGCACCCGGTGGACCACCGCGCGGCCAGGGGGACCGGAAACCGGCTCCCGCGTCATAATCCGCTATACAGTTGACGATATCGGCACGGGGCCAGCGCCACAGTGTCGTGGGAATGTGCTGGAGAGGACCTATGAGCCAGGAGATGACCAACGGTGTCGGCGATCGGGTCGTCCGGCGGGCGCCGGTCAGAAATCAGTTGGGGCCATCCGGCCCGGTGTCGGCATGAACCACGGACCCTTCGACGGCAAAGCCGTCATCACCGGGGCGGGAAAGTCTCAAGTGGGGCGGCGGCTGGGGCGCACCGGCCTGGAGCTCACGCTGGCGGCGGTGCTGCGGGCGATCGCTGACGCGGGCCTGGAGCCCGACGACATTGACGGCATCGCCAGCTATCCCGGTCCGGGTGTGCCTGATCCCGGGTTCTCCGGCGCCACCATCACCGAGGTCCGCAACGCGCTGGGGCTCAGCTGCCGGTGGTACGTCTCGGCGATGGAGACCGCCGGCCAGATCGGCCCGGCGATCGAGGCGTGCATGGCAGTCACGCTGGGTCTGGCCAATCACGTGGTGGTTTACCGGTCGGTATGGGAATCCACCGCCGCCCACCAGGCCGGGGGCGGCCGCGCCTCGGTCCTCTTCAGCGGCGGCAAGCTGCCGCCGCACCTGGAGTGGGTCGCCCCGTTCGGGGCGCTCTCGGCGGCCAATTGGCTGGCTATGCCTGCCCAGCGGTACATGCATGACTTCGGGTTGACCCGTGAGCAACTGGGCTGGATTGCGATCAACGCGCGCCGCAACGCCGCACGCAATCCCGATGCGGTCTACCGGGAGCCGATGACGATGGAGGACTACCTGGGCGCCCGAATGATCTCCGAACCGCTGTGCCTGTATGACTGCGATGTTCCCTGCGATGGCGCGACTGCGGTCATCGTCTCGCGCCGCGACGCCGCCCGCGGTCTTCCGCGCCATCCCCTGACAGTGGAATCCGTGGGACCGGGCATGTTCGAGCGCGCCACGTGGGATCAACGCCGCGATGTGACCACGATGGCCGCCCACGATTCAGCCGCCACACTGTGGAAAAACACCTCGATGACCCCCGGCGACGTCGACATGGCGCAGCTCTACGACGGATTCAGCTTCTTGACGGTGATGTGGCTGGAAGCCATGGGATTCTGCGAGCACGGCCGCGTCGGCGAGTTCGTCGACGGCGGTGAACGGATCGCCCTCGATGGCGATCTGCCGCTCAACACCAGTGGCGGCCAGCTCTCGGGTGGCCGTTTGCATGGTATGGGCTTTCTGCATGAGGCCTGCGTCCAGCTGTGGGGTGAGGGCGGCGAACGCCAAGCGCCCAAAAGCCCGGAAGTGGTGGCCGTCGGGGTCGGCGGCGGACCGGTGGCTGGGTCAATGTTGTTGAGCAGCCGCTGATCTCACGATCGCGGGCCGTTCCATGAAAGGAACCACCAATGCCGTCCGTCGGATTCATCGGTGCGGGACAACTCGGCGAACCGATGGTGGAACGCCTGCTCGCCGCCGGGCATCCAGTGACCGTCTACGCCCGGCGCCCAGACGTGCGTTCGCGGTTGGCCGACCAGGGCGCAGTAGTAGCCGAGTCGGTGGCCGGCCTCGCCGCCGACAGCGACATCCTGATCTCCTGCCTGTTCTCCGATGCCCAGCTGCGCGCGACCGGTTTAGGCCCAGAAGGTTTCATCGCCAACGCCAAACCCGGCGCGGTGTTCGTATCGCACACCACCGGAACCACCGCCACCCTGACCGAGCTGGCGGATAGCGCCGCGAGCCCACCGGCGATCCTCGATGCGCCGGTCAGCGGTACCGCCGACCACATCGCCGCGGGCACACTGACCGTACTCGTCGGCGGGCGCGGCGACGACGTCAAGCGGGCGCGACCGATCCTGGCCGCCTACGCCGACCCGATTATCGCCACCGGCGAACTCGGGAGCGCGCTTCGAATCAAGCTGATCAACAATGTGTTGTTTGCGGCCAACGCACAGCTGCTGGCCGCGGCCGCGCAGGTCGGTGAACAACTCGGTATTGCGCCGCAGGCGTTCCTCGACGCGCTGCTGGTGTGCAGCGGATCCAGCAGCGCGGCAACCTACGCAAAAGGCGTTGGCGGACTGGGCAGATTCGCTGAGGCGGCCGCGCCGTTCCTGGCCAAGGACGTGGCCGCCGCTGTCGCCGCCGCCGAACAGGCCGGAGCGGATCTGGGACTGCTGCAGGCGGTGGTCACCGAGGGGCCGCTGGACCTGGCGACCAACCGCTAGAGGGCGTGTGCGGCACTCCCGGGCCGACGACACGCAGCCGCGGCGCAGGCGGCGGCAACGTCGACGCGAACCCGTCTTGGCCACGTGCGCGCCGAAGAGGTCGCCCCGGCGACGAGCGGGCCGCCCGCGACGGGGTGGTCGCCTGCCCGCAACGCATGCTGATCCTCGAGGACTAGCGCCGCTTCTTGCCAAAAGGCCCCGTCACGTTAGACTCTGCTTGGAGATAACTCACCAAGTTAACTTTGTGGGGTTTTCATGCACCAGTCCACCGAGTGGCGACCGCGGCTCCAGGAGCTGCTTGCCGACTACGTCCGTCGGCAGGCCGAGCTCAGAGCCGAGGCCAAGGCCGACGGGGTCAAGATTGACCGGGGCGAGGCCGCGCGAGCCTGGCATGCCGAGCTCGTGGACCATGGGCTCGCCGCGCCAGGATGGCCCAAATCGGCTGGTGGGCTTGAGCTTTCCGTCGAAGAGCAGCTCGACTACTACCGGATGACCACGGCGGCCGGCGCGCCGCCACACCCGTGCCAGCTGTCTTTCACCCTCGCGCCGACACTGATCTCCCACGGCACGCAGGAGCAGAAGGATCGTTTCCTGCGGCCGTTGCTGCGGGCCGACGAGTTCTGGTGTCAGGGATTCTCCGAACCGGGCGCCGGCAGCGATTTGGCGTCACTGTCCACCCGCGCGGTCCGCGACGGCGCCATCTATCGGGTCACCGGCCAGAAGGTGTGGACGTCGATGGCCGACCGTGCCGACTGGATGTTCGCGCTGGTGCGTACCGGGCCGCCCGGCCGCAGCACCGACGGCATCACCTACCTGCTGATCCCGATGGACAGCCCGGGAATCACCGTGCGTCCGCTGCGCGACATCAGCGGCGGCGCACACTTCGCCGAAGTGTTCTTCGACGACGTCGTGGTCCCCGTCGACCATCGCGTCGGCGTCGAAGGACAGGGCTGGTCGATCATGCGGACCTCGCTGGCCCATGAACGCGCCACGGCATTCCTCGCCGACGAGTTCAAGTACCGCCGCACGGTCGACCAGGTGGTCAGGCTGTTGGTGACGCGCGGGCTCGACTCCGATCCGCTGGTGCGCCAGCACATCGCCCGACTGGAGTCCGACGTGCGCGCCATCGCCGCCAACAGCGCCCGGGCGCTGTCGGCCGTGCTGCGCGGTGAGGACCCCGGCGGGGTAGCTTCGGTCAACCGGCTGGTCAAATCGGAGTTCGAGCAACGCATGCATGCCCTGGCGCTGCGCGCCAGCGGTCCTCACGCCGCGCTGGGCAGCCGTGCCGCCGACACTGTCGACGGCGGCCGCTGGACCTACGGTTACCTGATGAGCCGCGCCACCACCATTGGGGCGGGCACCGCCGAGATTCAGCGCAACACCATCGCTGAGGCGGTGCTGGGCCTGCCGTCCCACCGTGGCGAGGGCACACGGGCCGCGGCCGTCATTCCGGGCGCCCCGCTGGCCGTGACCGAGCCCAGCGAGGTCGAGTTACGCGACGTACTGGCCAAGGCCCTGCGCACGCGTGTCGACGTGACGGCGCTGCTGGACTCCGGGCGGCCCTTCGACATCGCTGACCCCGCGGTGTGGTCGGCGCTGGTCGACTTCGGGCTGCCCGGGTTGGCGGTCGAGGAATCGGCGGGCGGTGCCGGCGCCGCGCCACGGCTGCTGTATGCGGCCATCGAGGAGGCCGCCGCGGCGCTGGCGCCCGCACCGCTCGTTCCCACCGTCATCGCCCTCGACGTCGCCGTGCAGACTGGCGCCACCGCGGCAGCCCAGCGCATCACTGCCGGGGCTGCGGCCGCGTTCGCGGTGCCCCTTCACGATGACGGCTGGGTCACCAGCGGTATCGAACTACCTGCGTGGGACGGGTCTAGGCTCACCGGAGTCGTGCCCGTCGTGGCCGGAGCCCCAGTGGCCGAGATTCTGCTGGTGTTGGCTCGATCGGAGGGCGGCGAGGGTGAACTCCTCGTCGCCGTGGATCCCGGCGACGCGGGCGTGCACGTCGCGGCGCAGCAGCCGCTGGACCTGACCGCGACCATCGGTTCGGTGACCCTCACCGGCGCGACCGGGCAGCCGCTGAGCTCCGGCAGCACTCTTCGGCACGGTCTGCGCAGCGCCCGGCGGCGGGCCCTGCTGGCCGTCGCCGCCGACTCGGTCGGCGTCGCAGCCCGCGCGCTGAGCATGGCGGTCGCCTGGGCCGGTGCGCGTCAACAATTCGGCCGACCGATCGGCAGCTTCCAGGCGATCTCGCACCGCTGCGCCGACATGCTCGTCGCGCTGGAAGGCGCGCGAAGCCAGGTCCAGGCCGCCGCCGCGGCCGATCTGGACGCCGACGAGTCGGACTGCCCGGTCAACCTGGCCGCCGCAGCCGCCTTGGACAGCGCGGTCAGCGCCGCCGAGGCGACGATTCAGATCCACGGCGGGATCGGCTTCACCTGGGAGCACCCGGCCCATCTGCTGCTGCGCCGCGCCCAGGCCAACGCCGTGGCAGTGGGCCGGGCCGAGGCGCTGCGCGACCGTGCCGCACGCGAGCTGCTGGCCCCATGGCAGGAACACCGCCTCGAACAGGCATTGACACGATGACGATTCGTTGACGGAGGGCACTAGACCGATGGAATACGGGACGGGTCCGGAACTGGAGGCCTTCCGCATCGAGGTGCGACAGTTTATCGCCACGCATGCGCCGGCGATCCCGCCGCGCGCCGGGGTGCGCAGTGCCGAGGACGCCCACGAGAATGAACTTCTCAACCAGTGGGCGGCCCGGCTCTACCAGGCCGGCTACGCGGGCGCCGATTGGCCGGCCGAATACGGTGGCCGGGACGGCTGGACGACCGAGCACGGGGTGGTGGTCGGCGAGGAGCTGGCGCGGGCGCAGGCGCCCGGCCTGCCCAGCGGCAACGTGCTGGCTGCCCAGGCGCTCATCGCCTACGGCGCTGACGAGCAGCGCAGCCGGCACCTGCCGGCGATCCGCGCGGGTCAGCAGAAGTGGTGCCAGCTGTTCTCCGAGCCCGGCGCCGGCAGCGACCTGGCCGCGCTGCGCACCAAGGCGGTACCCGACGGCGACGTCTACCGCGTCAACGGCCAGAAGGTGTGGACGACCGACGGGCAGTGGGCGCAGTTCGGCTACCTGCTGGCCCGCACCGACGCCGAGGCGCCCAAGCACCAAGGCATCAGCGCGTTCATCTGCGAGATGTCCACACCCGGTGTCACCGTGCGTCCGCTGCGCGAGATCACCGGGACGTCGGACTTCAACGAAGTGTTCTTCGACGACGTTGAGATCCCCGCGGCCAACATGCTCGGCAAGCCCGGCGAGGGATGGGCGATCGCCAACTCCACACTGGCCCATGAACGCAGCAACGTCGGCGCCATCGTCGTCAAGCTGCGACTGGCCCTGGAAGCGCTGACCGATCTGGCCCGCCGGGTCACCATCGACGGCCGCCGCGCCCTCGACAGCGACCGGGTCCGTGACCAGATCGGGATGTTCACCGCTCAGGTGGACGCCCTCTCTGCGCTGACCTACGCCAACATCACCCGATGGACCCGCGGCACCGAGCGCCGGCACGACGCCGCGATGGCCAAGCTGATGTTCAGTGAACTGAACCTGGCCATCGCGACCTTCGCCGTCGACCTGGCGGGGGAGGACGGTGTTCTGGTCGGCGGTGACCCCCAGGTGCTCGACGGCGGACGCTGGCAAGACGAGTGGCTCTATGCCCGTGCCTTCACCATCGCCGGTGGCAGCAGCGAGATCATGCGCAACCTCATCGCCGAGCGCGGGCTCGGCCTGCCACGCTGACCGGTTGCTTGCCGGCGCAGCCATCAGCGCAAGCCGAAGACCGCTCAGCACAACGGATCTGGCACGACCTCATCAGGGATCGGTCGGCGGCCGCGGTTGCTCGGCGGCCGGGGCCGCTCCGCCACGGGGGCCTAGCCGGCGACCAGCGCAGCGCGATGCTCGGCCACGGTGCCGTCCATCGCCTCGTCGACCTTGATCCGCCGCAGCAGCAGGTGCAGATCATGCTCCCAGGTGAAGCCGATACCGCCGTGCACCTGCAGCGCGGTCCCGGCAACCTCGGCCGCCGCGGCTTTGGCGTAGGCCGCCGCCGAGGACACCGCGCGGGATCGCTGCGCCGCCGGCGCGGCGGTGTCGAGCGCCAGCGCGCCCGCCCACAACGTCGACCGGCCCGCCTCCACAGCGAGCGCCATATTCGCGCAATGGTGTTTGACCGCCTGGAACGAACCGATCGGCACGCCGAACTGCTGGCGCTGACCGGCGTAGACAACGGTCATCTCCAACAGTCGTGAGGCCGCCCCGAGCGCATCCATACCGCGGTGAACCGCCAACGCATCCCGGACGAATCCCGCCGTGCCAGACGGTAGCGGCAGCCGCCCGGTTTCGGACGGGTGGAACCCCACACGCGCCCACGAACGGCTCAGATCCAGCGTCGACATCGGATCCAGCCGCGGGTTGGTCACGACGGACAGATAGTCACCCTCGTCCGTCTCGCCGACGACCACGACTCCGGTCATATCGGCCGCCATCGGGACCGGACTGCTAAGACCGGTCAGCGTCGCCGGCGCGCGTGTCAGGCCGAACAGCGCCTCGCCCTCGGCTGCCGCTGGCGCCTGCGGCGCACTCGACACCCCGAGCAGCCAGGCCGCGATCGCCAGATCAGCGATCGGCAGGGAGCTCGCCGCGTAGCCGTGGGCCTCGGCCAAGACCGCCAAGTCGACGTGACCGCCGTTCACCTCGGGCGTCAACAACGCCAACAGCCCGGCCCCGGCGGCGTGCGACACCGCGTTCGGGTCGAGAGTGACCGGGGAGCTGTCCAGCATCGCGCGCACCCGCGGGATCGGATCATTGCGAGTCAGCCAAGACCGTTCGGCATCGGCGAGCTGCTGTTGCTCACTGGAGAGCCCGAAGTCCATGCCCGTCCTTCCCAGTAAGTTGACCTAGTAAACCATGTCGTTTATCTTCGGGGAACCGGACGTCGCACCGAACCGAGCAAGGACGCAAACGATGACGAGCCTCCCCGAAGCGCTGGCACGGTTGTGGAATGCCGATGATTCCGCCGCGATGGTGCAGTGCGATGGGCGCTGGGTTTCCTGGGGACACGTCAGGTCGCTGACCGAACGTATCGACCGCGAGCTTTCCGCCGCCGGCTGCGCGCAGGGCGGCCGGGTCGCGGTCGTGCTCGGTAACCGCGTGGAGTCGGTCGCCGCACTGCTGGCGATCCTCCGGGCGTCCCGGACACTGGTCACCCTCAGCCCGCTACAGCCCCCCGAGCGGCTCAGCGCCGATCTGGCCGCCACCGGTGCCGGGTATGTTTTGGCTCCCGAAACCCTCTGGTCCAAGGCTGATTTCACCAAAGCGGTCGCCGACCTGGCCGCGGCAGGGTGGTCTGTAGAGGGGGACGAGGTAACACCGCGCGCACAGGCCGGCCGCGAACCGGTACCCGGCGACCCCGACGTCGCGATCGAGATGCTGACCAGCGGCACCACCGGGCCACCCAAACGCGTCCCGCTCACCAGCGCCCAGCTCGAGGCGTCCCTGGCTGCGGCGCTGAAGCACAACGAGCGCCCGGAAGTACGCGACAAGGCGCCGCTGACCGGCGCCGTCGCCCTGGTGACCTTGCCCATCGTCCACATCGGCGGCCTGTGGGGGCTGCTGCAATCGCTGATCTCGGCGCGCCGATTCGTGTTGCTGGAACGCTTCACCGTCCCGGCCTGGCACGCCGCGGTCAAACAACACCGGCCCGCGCTGGTCGGGTTGCCGCCACCGGCGATCCGCGCGGTCCTGGATGCGGACATCCCCCGCGAGGATCTGGCCAGCGTCCGCGCGATCAACGCCGGCACCAGCCCCGTCGATCCGGCACTGGTGGACGCTTTCTGGCAGCGATACGGCATCCCGATCCTGATCGTCTACGGCGCCACCGAGTTCTCCGGTGCCGTCGCGGGATGGACGCTGAAGGATTTTCACGCCCGCTGGACCGACAAGAAGGGCAGCGTCGGGCGCGCGTTCCCCGGGGTACGTCTGCAAGTGATCGACGACGACGGCGCGGTGCTGGCGCCCGGGCGAACCGGACGACTGCAGGTCGCCTCGCCACAGGTCAGCGGATCCGGTGATCGCTGGGTCACCACCAGCGATCTGGCGCATCTCGATGACGAAGGGTTCTTGTACATCGGCGGCCGCGCCGACGACGTGATCCTGCGCGGCGGGTTCAAGATCGCGCCGGCGACAGTGGTGCAGGCGCTGCGACGTCATGAGGCTGTGCACGACGCCGCAGTCGCCGGGCTGCCCGACCCTCGGCTAGGTCAAGTCCCACTCGCCGCCGTGGAACTCCGCGCCGGCACCTCGGTGACCCCCGAGGAGTTGCGGGCACACTGCCGGTCGATCCTGACGCCGTACGAAGTGCCGGCCCAGATCTTCGTCGTCGGCGAGCTGCCGCGCGGCGCCGCATTGAAGGTCGATCGGAGCAGGCTCACTGCGATGCTCGACGACCTGCGATCGTCGACGCCGACAGGGGCCACCTGAACCCGGTTGTTAACGGTCCTGTTCAATCCAGCCCCACGGAGAAAACCTATGCCACACACAGTCATCATTCGGCGCGACAACGGTATTCGCGGGTCCGCCGGGTATGGGTGCCCACGGCCGAGTCGGTGCGACGATCATGGAGATGTTGTGACGAGCACGGCAAGGGACGGGCTAAAGGTGTTCGCCGAGACGCGGCAATCGATCTGGAAGGCACCCTGACAAATGGGAAGAGTGCAGGACACAGTCATTCTGATCACCGGCGCCGCGCGCGGCCAGGGACGCAGCCACGCAGTCAAACTCGCCGAAGAGGGTGCCGACATCATTCTTTTCGACATCTGCCACGACATCGACACCAACAAATATCCGTTGGCCACACCACACGACCTCACCGAGGCGGGCCTCGAAGTCGAGAAGACCGGCCGGCGGGCCGTCACCGCCGAGGTCGACGTCCGCGACCGCGCGGCGCTGACCCGAGAACTGGCCAACGCCGTCGCCGAACTCGGCGGCAAGCTCGACGTTGTCGTGGCCAACGCCGGCATCTGCCCGCTCGGCAGCGACCTGCCCATCGG
Organism: Mycobacterium sp.; assembly: GCA_031292665.1. Taxonomy (GTDB): domain Bacteria; phylum Actinomycetota; class Actinomycetes; order Mycobacteriales; family Mycobacteriaceae; genus Mycobacterium. Next base: position 20,211 of record JARLGR010000055.1, read on the forward strand.
TGCCTTCGCCGACGCGTTCGACGTCGACTTCGTCGGTGTTGTCAACACCGTGCATGCGGCGCTGCCCTACCTGAAGTCCGGTGCGTCGATCATCACCACCGGCTCGATCGCCGGCCTGATCGCCGCCAGCCAGCCCGCCGCCGGTGGCCCGCTTGGACCGGGCGGGGCCGGTTACAGCTTCGCCAAACAGCTCGTGGATTCCTACACCCGAACCCTCGCCGCCCAGCTCGCGCCGATGTCGATTCGGGTCAACGTCGTTCACCCCACCAACTGCAATACCGGGATGCTCAACAGCGACCCGATGTACAAGCAGTTCCGGCCCGATCTCGAGCACCCCACCCGCGACGACGCACTACTGGCATTTCCGGCGATGCAAGCCATGCCGGTGCCCTACGTCGAGCCCGAGGACATCTCGCAGGTCGTGTGCTTCCTGGCCTCCGATGGATCGCGCTACGTCACCGGCAGTCAGTTCAAGGTCGACGCCGGAGCAATGCTGAAGTTCTGAAAAGGAGGAAACGATGACAACCGCAGAAGCAGCCGCTGTCGAGGGCCGCATCACCGACGAAGACATCGCCCGGGCCAAGGCCCAGATCGGCATCCCGGTCAACCAGCGCGACGAAACCTGGAATCGGTTGCCCAGCGCCGATGCCATCAGCCATTTCGCGTTCGGCTGCGGCGATGACAACCCGCTGTTCCACGACCCCGGCTACGGGGCTACGACACGCTGGCACGGACAGATCGCCCCACCGACGTTCCCGATCAGCACGGGCCTGGACCAGACACCCCGGTTCACCGATCCCGAACGCAAGAAACTGTTCCGCGGACTGTTCCGCGGCACCGGTAAGTACTACTCCGGCGTGAAATGGACCTGGTATCAGCCGATTTACGCCGGCAGGCCGGTGCTGGCGGAGAACTACACACTCGATGTGCAGGTCAAGGAGAGCGAGTTCTCCGGTGGGCGTTCGGTCAAAGAGACCTTCCGGTACCTCTATGTCGATATCGACGGCAACCCGCTGGCCACCCGCGACGAGTCCTACATCAACGCCGAACGCGAGGGCTCGAAGAAGTCCGGCAAGTACTCCCACATCACCCGGCAGCACTGGACCGAGGAGGAATTCGCCAAGGTTGAACAGGCCTACGACGCCGAGGTACGCCGCGGCGCCGAGCCGCAGTGGTGGGAGGACGTGGCCGTCGGTGACGAGCTGCCGGCGGTGATGAAGGGACCGCTGACGGTGGTGGACATCATCAGCATGCACATGGGTTGGGGCTGGGGCGGTTACGGCGTCGGCCCCCTGAAGTACGCCCATCAGCTGCGCCAGCGGATGCCGGCGTTTTATCAACCCGATGAGTACGGTGTGCCCGACGTCGTGCAGCGGCTGCACTGGGATGCCGCCCGAGCACAGGCCCTCGGAATCCCCGCGCCCTACGACTACGGGCAGATGCGGGCCGCCTGGGTGAGCCACTTGCTGACCAACTGGATCGGTGATGACGGTTGGCTGGCCGAAATGGATCTGCAGCTGCGCGGCTTCAACTACATGGGTGACACCCACCGGATGACGGGCACGGTCACCGCCAAGGGCGACGAGCCGGGTACCGCGGTGTTGCTGGACGTCAGGGGAGTCAGTCAGCGCGACGAAGCCACCACCCAAGGGACGGCGAAGGTCCTGTTGCCGTCCAAGCAAACCGGTGCGGTGGTATTGCCGGTGGCCGACGAGGATCTCAGGCGACGCGGCGCGCAGGTGGTGTCGCGGATGTCGGGCAAGGTCGGTGAGGAGATGCGCCGACTGCACGGGGAGTGACGGCCGGCATGAGACCACCTGCGGCCCAACGGCAGCGATGAACGGCATCACCACGCACACCACCGGGTCGATCCTGCGCATCGTGCTGGACCGGCCGGACAAGCGCAACGCGGTGAACACGTCGATGCTGCGGGAGCTGACCGCTGCGATCGCAACGGCGAGGAATGACGCGGTGCGCGTCGTGGCGCTCACCGGTGCCGGCCAGGCGTTCTGCGCCGGCGGCGACCTGAGCGGAGTCGACACCGAGGGTGCGGTGATTGCGGCGAACGAGGTGGTCCAGGCGATCACGCAGCTACCGAAACCGGTGGTGGCCGGTGTGCGCGGCGCAGCAGCGGGTTTCGGGTGTTCGCTGGCCCTGTCCTGCGACTTGGTGATCGCGGCGCGCTCGGGCTTCTTCCAACTCGCCTTCACCAAGATCGGGCTGATGCCCGACGGCGGGGCGTCGGCGTTACTGCCCGCCGCGATCGGGCGGGCGCGCGCCGCCCGGATGGCCCTGCTGGCCGAAAAGATCCCGGCCACCGACGCGTTCGACTGGGGCATGATCAGTCACCTTGTCGACGACGCGGCATTCGACGACGAAGTGGAGTCGGTGCTGCAGGCCCTGGCGGCCGGACCGACAACGTCATACGGGTGGACCAAACGTGCACTGACAACCACGACACTGCCCCACCTGACGGGCGCGCAGGCGCTGGAAGCCCAAGGGCAACAGGCATTGACGCAGACCGACGATTTCCGTCGCGCCGTGCGGGCGTTTCGTCGCGGCCCGGGACCGGGCAAGTAAACCCTGATACGCCGGCATAGCTGCCGTCAAGCGGCGTCGGCCCGATGACCAAGGACCACCGATGACAGATTTACGCGCGCTGGACACCATCGAGTTCGACGTGGCAGACCACGTCGCCACCGTCACCCTCAACCGACCCGATCAACTCAACAGCTTCAACGAGCAGATGGCCACCGAGTTTGCAGCGGTGTGGGCCACCGTGCGCGACGACGAGGACATCCGTGTCGCCGTGCTGCGCGCCAACGGCGATCGCGCGTTCTGCACCGGCATCGACGTGTCCGAGGGCGTGTGGTGGTATCACAAGCCCATCTTCAACCAAGAGGACCCGGGCACCCTGCTCGGGCCCAAGGCATACAAGGTGTGGAAGCCGGTGATCGGTGCCCTACACGGTATGGTCGCCGGCGGCGCAATGTACTTCGTCAACGAGTGTGACTTCGCCATCTGCGCACAGTCGACCGAGTTCTTCGATCCGCACGCCAACGCCGGTGTCGTCTCCGCGCTGGAGCCCATGGGCATGCTGGCGCTCGGCCTACCCTACGGCGAGGTGATGCGGTGGGCGCTGCTCGGCAGTGAGGAGCGGATCACCGCCCAGACCGCGCTGCGGATCGGTCTGGTGACCGAGGTCGTGCCTGACGACCAATTGCGAAGCCGCGCTGCTGAATTGGCCGCCGAGATCGCCACCCGGCGACCCCAGACCATCCAGGGCACAGTACGGGCCATGTGGGAGGCGCGGGACCTGCCGCCCAGCATTGCGCAGCGCCAAGGTCTGTACTACACCCACATCGGCAACGCCGGCGAGGGCCAGACCGACTCCCGGGTCAACAAGAAGGCGCCGCGACGGCGATGAGGTAAGGAGCTCGTATCGTCGCGAGCCGGGCCTGCAGACCGCAACGGTGATCACATAATGGGACGGCGTCGGCGAAGGCGCGAACTCGATTGAGCCGCAGTCGGACCAGCGAGTCGGCGTGCACGCCGGTTGCCGCACTCGACACAGCACGCTGCGCGATCATTGCGCCGCGAACCCCCGTCCTATATTGGCACAAAAATAGCTATATGGTTGACTATATCCAAAGCGCCCTGCACTATACGGCGGAAGGATGTCGACCGCTCCGACGCGGGCCCCGCGGTCGGTGCCGGGACGGTCGGCGCGCCGCCTGATATCGATACCCAACGCGGGCGCGACCACTGCGGCGGTGAGGAAACGATGACGTTGAAGTTCAACCTCCTGTTCCCCATGCGGGCCGTCAAGCACTGGGACCGCTGGTCAGAGGGCGCAAGCATCGGCGAGATCGCCAAACTCGTCGAGGACGCGGGATTCCACGGGTTTTCCATGACCGAGCACCCCTACCCGGATAAGCATTGGCTCGCCCACGGGGGCCACCACGCCTTCGATCCGTTCGTCTCCCTGAGCTTCGCCGCGGCGGCCACCCGAACGCTGCGCGTCATCACCTTCGTGATGGTCGCGGGCTACCGCAATCCATATCTGGCCGCCAAGGCCGCCGCCAGCCTGGACGTGCTGTCCGGTGGCCGGTTCACCCTCGGCACGGCTGCGGGATACCTGAAGAGCGAATTCGATGCGCTCGGAGCGGATTTCCCCCGCCGCGGCCAGCTGATGGACGAGGCGATCGAGGCCTGGAAGCACACCTGGGCCGGCCAGGAGCACCTGGGAGGGGAGTTCGGCGTGGCCGATCATGTCGCACTGCCGTTGCCCCGCGCACCGGGCGGGCCACCGATCTGGATCGGAGGCAACGGTGCGGCCGCGCGCCGCCGGGTGGTCGAGGTCGCCGACGGCTGGATCCCGATGGCCGCCTCGGGGGAGGTCTCCGAGATCACCCGCACTCGTGCGCTTGAACAGATCGATGTGCTGGCCGAATGGATCGCCGAGGTGAACACGCGGCGCGCCGAACGCGGCCGCGGGGCGGCCGAGGTGGTGTTCATGCCGTTTGAGGCCGGCCTGCTCGCGCAGGGATGCGAGGCGTTCTGCTCGGCAGTGCAGCCGAAACTGCCGGCCTACGCCGACGCCGGGGTCACATGGATCACCCTGGAGCCGGCCAGCAGGAGCCTGACCGACTTCCGCGCTGACGTCGAGACACTGTCCTGCCTCGTCGGCGACTGAGTCCACCGACCACTAGGGCATGGCCGGTCCCGACGACTGGATCGGATCTGGTCGCAGGACGCCACTTCCCGCAACTGCGCGGCCGACCGATCGGGCAAACCCACTGGGCCGGTTGAGGACTGGTGTTTGCCGGCCATCCGGGTCACGGTGGGCGCGGTGCTGGTGTGGGGGTCGCCACAGCATCGAATCGCTGTGACCTGGATCTCGACACCGGCCCGCGGTGCTGATACTGTCTCCGATCAGAGTCGCATCAATGCGACTCGCCTCCATGATCATCGCAGACAGGGGATTGTCATGACCACGGTCCACCGGCCCGCCGAGCAGTGCCCGACGCTGAACTTCGACTACTCCGAGTCCAAGCCGGTCGGGACCTGGTTGAACACCTATGACGAGCTGCGGTCACGATTTCCCTGGTTCCGCAACGAGTTTGGGCCCGGATTCTGGACCATGGTCAACTACCAGGGAATCCTGCAGATCATGCAGGACCCGGAGACCTTCTCCAACAGCGTCGTCGTTGCCACCGATCCGAATCCGCCGTACAAGTGGATCCCGGAAATGCTCGACGGCGAAGAACACAAGCAATGGCGCCACCAACTCGCGCCGTTGTTCGCGCCGGGAGCCGTCGAACGCCTCGACAGCAAGATCCGCCAGCTCGCCGTCGAGCTGGTCGACGGGATCGCCGAGCAGGGCAGCTGCGACTTCATGGCCGAATTCGCCCAACGGTTCCCGACCACGATCTTCCTGGAAATGATGGGGCTGCCCGTCGACGAGCTCGACCGGTTCATGGCGTGGGAACACGACATCCTGCACGCCGGTGGCGGCGACGAGGAACGCATGCAGAAGCAGCTCGAAGCGATGATGGCGGTGATGGGGCGGTTTGTCACCCTCATCGCCGAGCGCCGCGAGCAGCCGCGCGACGACATCATCAGCAAGGCCCTCGACTACCAGATCGACGGCCAGCCGGTCACCGATGCCGACCTGTTGTCGTTCTGCCTGCTGATGTTCATGGCCGGGCTCGACACCGTGTCGGCGACGCTGGGCTGGACGTTCTGGCACCTGGCCAGCCACGACAACGACCGAGCCAGAATCGTCGCGGACCCTTCCATGATCCCGACCGCGGTCGAAGAGTTCGTGCGTGCCTACGCCATCGTGATCCCGGCCCGCAAGGTCATGAAAGACGTTGAGATACAGGGATGTCCGATGAAAGCCGGTGACATGGTGTGCATCCCGCTGAATGCTGCCACCCGTGACGACTCTGCGTTCCCGAACGCCTCGACCGTCGACATCACCCGAAAGCCGAACAACCACATCGGCTTCGGCGCTGGACCGCACCGCTGCCTGGGCTCGCATCTGGCCCGTCGCGAACTCAAGATCGCCCTGGAGGAGTGGCACAAGCGGATCCCCGACTACCGGCTTGCCGCCGGGGCCGACCTGACCGAAACGGGTGGCCAGTTGGGGCTGGAAACGCTGCCGCTGGTCTGGGGGCGCTGATGCAGCGCCCGCTCGACGGCGTCCGCGTCCTGGAAGTCGCTCAGTTCACCTTCGTCCTCTCCGCCGGCGCCGTCCTGGCCGACTGGGGTGCTGATGTCATCAAAGTCGAAAACCCCGTCACCGGCGACGCTCAGCGTGGCCTGGTCAAAGTTCTCGGTCGCGCGGTGACCGCCCCCGGATCGTCGTTCGCACCCATCATGGAGGCGCCCAATCGCGGCAAGCGCGGCGTCGGCCTGGGTCTGACCACCGCCGAGGCACGGCCCATCCTCGAGGAGTTGATCCGCCGAAGCGATGTGTTCCTGACCAACTATCTGCCCGGTGTCCGGGCCAAGCTGCGCATCGACGTCGAGGACGTCCGCAAGATCAATCCCGACATCATCTATGTCGTGGGCAGCGGATACGGCATGGACGGGCCTGATCGCAACACCGGTGCCTACGATGCGACGGCGTACTGGGCGCGCGGCGGTAGTGCCAACGGCGTGACGCCCGCCGACGCCGACAGGGTCGCCTTCATGCCGTCGGGCGCCTACGGCGACAACATCGGCGGACTGGCCATCGCCGGCGGGGTCGCGGCCGCGCTGTACGGCAGGCGGGTCACCGGGCAGCCGTCTGTGCTGGACGTGTCGCTGCTGGCCGTCGGTGTCTGGGCGACTCAGTTCAGCGTGAACCTGGCCCTGCTCAGCGGCGGGCATCTGCCCAAGATCGATAACAGAACCCAGGCTCCCGGAAACCCGTTGACGGGTAACTACCGCACCGGCGACGGGCGGTTCATCCAGCTGTCGATGCTGCAACCGACGCGGTACTGGCCCGAATTCTGCGAGCTGATGGGCTGCGGCGAGCACGCTGCCGACCCGCGGTTCAGCTCGCTGGAAGCACTGGCCGAAAATGCCGAGGCGGCCTGCGATATCGTCGCCCACGCGATCGGGTCGCGAACCTTCGACGAGTGTGCGCGGCGGCTCAAGCAGGGGACCGGTGCGTGGGCCGCGGTGCAGGACGGCTGGGATGTCGGCAACGACGAGGCGCTGATCGCCAACGGGCGCATCGTCGACATCGTCGACGCCGACGGGCAGCCGCAGAAACTGGTCGTCAATCCGGTGAAGTTCGACGACGCGGCGCTGTCGCTGACCCGGGCGCCGCAGTTCGCCGAGCACACTGACGATGTGCTGCGGGAACTTGGCCTCGACGACGACGCGCTCATCGAGTTGAAGGTCGCCGGCGCGATCACATGACCGCCGCACAGGCCGAGCGCAGCGACGACGGCTCCGTTCGGGCGCGGCTCATCCGGGCCGCCGAGGTCGAAGTCGACGAGCACGGCGTCGACGGGCTGCGCATGGAAGCCGCCGCACAGCGGGCCGGCGTGTCCAGGGCCACCGCCTTCCGACAGCTGGGCAGCGTCTCCGAGCTGCTGATCCAGGTGGCACTGCTGCGCGCCGAGCGTCACATCCAGGCCGTGCACCACCTGGTACGGACCAAGAAAGGGGCGTTCGCCAAGATCGAGGCCGCGTTGATCTACACCGCCCGCGAGCTGCCCACCGATCCGGCCATCGTCGCCCTGATCGCCCGCCACTCGGCGTCGGTGCACCACCCGCTCGTGCACGAGTCGGCAGTGCGGGTGATCGGCCCCGTGCTCGAGGAGGGCCAGCGGCGCGGCGAGATCCGGACCGATGTCGGGCTCGACGACCTGATCGATTTCCTCGTCGAGCAGACCTACCTCGCCGCCGAGGAGGTCGACCGCTCCGAAGCCTCGGCGCGCAAACGCTTCCGGCAGTTCATGATTCCCGCGCTAGAGGCCAAAGGCGAGGTAGGCGGTGAATTCCTCTCCCATGCCCACGAGGTCGAACAGGCGGTATCAGCGGCAACCGAGGCGCTGGAGAACCTCAGTCACTGGCTAGGGCGCCGTGGGCCCGGGTGAGCGGTGCCCGGCCCGCGGTTCAAGATCACCCAGCAGCGCGCGTTGCAGCACCAGCAGCATCAGGGTGGCGGTCTCGTAGTCGCTGACGTTGTGCCGCCGCGAGATCGATAGCTCCGTCATCCGGCCCAGCACCGACAAGAACACGGCGGCAGCAACCGGCCGGTCAATGCCGGGCGGCAACTGCACGCAGTCCAGCAGCGCGGTGACCGCAACGTGGAAACCGCCCATGCCGCGGACCACCGCGTCACCGGCGAGCTGCTGGGCCAAGGTCCCGTCGTACCAGGCGCGGATGACGCCGCTGTAGCTGCGATGGAAACGGACGTAGCGACCCAGCCAGGAATGCAGCGCGTCGACGTCGATGCCGGTGCGGGCCAGCTCGTAGAGCTCCGCCGACAGGTGCCCGCCTTCCAGAACCGACCAGCCGGTGAGCTCCTCGAGGATCTTGACCTTGGTGCTGAAATGCCGATACAACGTCGCGCGGCTGACTGAGGCCGCCGTGGCGATGTCCTCCATCGCGACCGAGTAGTACCCGCGCTGGTTGAACAGCACCGAGCTCGCCGAGAGCACGTCCTGACGGATCGGCGACACACTGAAAGGATCAGGCTCTTCGGGCAGCCCAGGCGCCGGTGCCGTGAGCTCATCGCGCACGACAGCGGCCTCTGCCGGCGCCGGGCTCACTTCGGCTATGACGTCGGCGGGTGTCTCGGGGAAGAGCAGCAACTGCATCGCGACGGTCAGCGAGGCCGTGGTGCGGGCGGCCGAGCACAGGCCGAACATGCCGCGGAACCGGTACAGGTTGACCATGTGCGCGATGCGCAGCAGCGCGGCGGCGGCGTCGGCGGGCTCGATGCCGCGGATCCCCGCGTCGCGTAGCTTGCGGGTGATCAGGTCGGCGTATTGCCCCGACACCGCGCCCGCCTCGGTCTGGGGCAAGCCTTCAATCGCGCCGATGCCGGGAAACTCCAAGAACACCATCGCGTACTTGTCGTACAGCTGCGCCCACTCGGTCAGCCACCGGTGCAGGCTGCGCACACCGGCGGCATCGGGGCTCAGCCGCCCCAGGCGGGCGGCGTGCTCGAGCACCGCGGGTTCACACTGGCGGATCAGTTCCCGGAAGATGTCGTCCTTGCTTTCGAAGTATTGATAGATCGTGGCGCGCGACCCGCCGACGGCTTTAGCGATCGCATCGATCGAGGTGCCGTGATAGCTGTGTTCGACGAACAGCTGTCCCGCGCGGGCCACGATCTGCTCGCGCGTGTGCATGCCTCGGCGGCCGACCGCGGGGTTGGTCGGCGCGTACCCCGGGCGGCGCACCCGCTGCGGACTTGTCATCGCAGCCCCATCATCGCCGAAAGGCGGCGACATTGGGCCATTCAGCCGCCGGCTGGCGGCGGCGCGGTGCGCTTGGCCTTGCCGGGGTAACCGAAGAACGACTCGAAGTTGGCATCGTTGATCGGGTTCGCGACGTTGCGGTTAGCCGCCGCGCGCAAGGTGGCCAGCCGCGCCGTCGCCGTGGCCGCCGCGTCGCGGTCACCGAGGTGCTGCAGTTCAGCCACGCGGGCGGCGGCTGCCGCGATCTCCAGCCGTAACCGTTCGCCGGCCTCGGTGAACGTGAGCAGGTCGTGGTCGGTTTCGTCGATCTTTTCGCGGGCGCCACCGTCGGGCGACGACCTTTCCTGCATCCCGGACATTTTCTGCCTCTCTGGCTCTTTACGGGCGTGGTTTGCATCATATACGGTGTGAGATGACCCGTCAGAAATCAAGACGACGCGTCAGAATTCGGAGGCACCGATGCCGCTACACGACCACCACCAGATCGTGTCGGTCGACGACCACCTCATCGAGCATCCCCGGGTGTGGCAGGACCGGCTGCCGCAGAAGTTCCGGGAGGCCGGCCCGCGGATCATCGAGCAGAACGGCCAGCACCTGTGGACCTACGACGGTCAGGTGTTTCCGACCATTGGGCTCAACGCGGTGGCCGGCAAGCCGATGGAGGAGTGGGGCACGGATCCGGTCCGCTACGAGGACATGATCCCGGGCTGCTACGACCCGGCCGCGCGGATCGCCGACATGGATCTCGACGGTGTGCAGGCCGCGCTGTGCTTCCCGTCGTTCCCCGGCTTTGCCGGCGGCACGTTCTTCCGCGGACAGGACAAGGAGTTGGCACTGCAGTGCGTGCAGGCCTGGAACGACTTCTACATTGACGAATGGTGCCCGACCGCGCCGGACCGTTACATTCCGCTGGCGATCCTGCCGGTGTGGGATGCCGCCGCCTCGGTCGCCGAAGCGACGCGGGTGGCCGAGAAGGGCGCGCGCACGGTGTCCTTCCCCGACAGTCCGGTGCCGCTGGGCCTGCCGTCGTTCCACTCCGACAAATGGGACGGCCTCTGGCAGGTCTGCTCGGATGCGCAGATGCCGGTCTCGCTGCACTTCGGGTCGGGCTCCTACGTGCCCGGGTTCTCGTTCTCCTCGATGAAGCCCGGGAGCGATATGTTGGCGGCGCTGCCGGACGCGCCGTTCGCGGTCGCCATCACTTTGTTTGCCACCAACCTGATGTGGACCACCGTCGACCTGTTGTTCTCGGGCAAGTTGCAGCAGTTTCCGAACCTGCAGTTCTCGCTGGCCGAAGGCGGTATCGGCTGGATCCCCTACATCCTGGAACGCACCGACTACGTCTGGGAGCGCCACCGCTATTACCAGCCGATCGACTTCGACACCCGCCCGTCGGAGTTGTTCCGCAAGCACTTCTGGGGCTGCTTCATCGACGACGAAAACGGCGTGAAGAACCGGCACGAGATCGGGATCGACCGCATCACCGTGGAGGTCGACTTCCCACACAGCGACTCCACCTGGCCCAACTCCCGTAAACGCCTGGCCGAGGTACTCGCCGACGTCCCCGACGACGAATGTGCGCTGATCGTCGAGGAGAACGCCCGCCGGATGCTCAACTTCCCCCGGGTGCCGGTCCAGGAGGCGGTCCCGTCGGCCTAGTCGGTGCTGGCAGAATGTCGGGCCGGCGGCGCCACGGTCGCCGGCCCGCACGAACCATGGACGCGACGGACGGGATTCGATGACGTTACGGGTGGGCGTGATCGGTGTGGGCTGGGGCGCGCATGTGCAAGTGCCCGGCTTCCGGGCCGCAGCCGGATACGACCCGGTGGCACTGTGTGCGCGCACGCCGGAGCGGTTGGACCGCGCCGCGGCCAAGCTGGGCATCGAGGACACCTGCACCGACTGGCGCGACTTCGTGGCCCGCGACGACCTCGACGTCATCTCGGTGGCCACACCCACGGTGCGCCACCACGAGATGACGCTGGCCGCCCTCGCGGCCGGCAAGGCCGTGCTGTGCGAAAAACCATTGGCCGCCGACCTCGGGGCGGCTAAAGAGATGGTGCGTGCCGCCGAGAAGTCAGGCCGTCCCACCGCATGCTGCTTCGAGAACCGCTGGAATCCGGACTGGCTGACGCTGTCGGCCATGGTCGGCTCGGGTTATCTCGGTAAGCAGTACTTCGCCAGGGTCAGCCGCAGCGCCTCGTACTGGCATCCCGGCCACGCGCCGCAGGCCCGCTGGATGTACGACCGTGACTCCGGTGGCGGGTATCTCGCCGGAATGCTGGTGCACGACATCGACTTTCTGTGCAGTCTGGCCGGCCGGCCGGTCTCGGTGTGCGCCGAGGTGCACACCAGCGAACCGGAGCTGCAACTGCCGGACGGTCAGAGCTTGCCCATTACCGCCGACGACACCGCGGCGCTGCTGATGCGCATGGAGTCGGGTATGACCGCGGTGTTGAGCGTCTCGGTGATGGGTGTGCACGCAGACCACTACCGGCTCGAATTGTTCGGCGCCGACGGCACGATCATCGGTGACGGCACGCTGCGCTCTGCGGTCTATCAGTGCGGCGCGGTGGGCGAGGACGGGTTGACTGCGCTGCGGGTCATCGACCGCGCGCCGGCGTACCCCGAGAACCTGCCGACGGGACTGGCCGGTCATGCCGCCCGCGCCATGGCGCTGATGTTGCAGGACTGGCGGCCCGCATTCGACGGGCAACCCACTGCCGCGCCGAGCTTCGCCGACGGATTGCTCAGCCTGGCGGTGATCGACGCGGCGCAGCGCTCGGCGCGCGGCGGTGGCTGGGAGCCCGTCGACGCGACAGTCTGACGCTTCCCCACCGGCGGTGCTGCTGATAACGTTAACTAAGTTAGCTATCTCGATTGTGATGGACCGAAAGAGGGAGGCCGTGTGTGCTCGTAGCCGAAACTCCAACGCCGCCATCTTCTCCTCGGCGGCCGCCTACTCGGCATCGTCGCGCTGGGTATCGTCGTCTACTTCACCACGGTGTGACACCGCACCTTCACCACGCCGATCAACCGGAGGACCCACAGATCATGTTCGACCACAGGCTCACCACGCGGAGTCATTCGTGACTGACGCCGCGGCCGTCGGTTCGCGGTATCAGCGGCCCCAATTGCGATTGGCGCCAACTCCGACGGCCGAGTCGACCCCGTTTTGGACCGGCGGACGCAACGGCGAGCTGCTGATCTTCCGCTGCCACGTTTGCGGGCACTTCTACCAACCGCCCGGACCGGTCTGCTGGCGCTGCCGAAGCTTCGACGTCGCCCCGGAGAAGGTCTCCGGGCGCGCGACCGTGGCCGCATACACCATCAACCGCCAACCCTGGATCCCCGGCTTCGAACCGCCCTACGTCGTCGCGATCGTCGAGCTCGCCGACGAGCCCGATGTCCGGTTGATCACCAACGTCGTGGACGTCGCGGTCTCCGAGGTCCACGTCGGTCTGCAGGTCGAGGTGTTCTTCGAAGAGTGGCCGGCGGGAACCGGCGATGACGATCACAAGGTGTGGATTCCGTTGTTCCGTCCGCTGCGTCTGCCCGAAGCCCGTCACCGCAGCAGCGACCACTGAGCCCAGCGGATGCAGATTCGTGACTGGATCGATTCCAACGAGACGGCAGCGGTCCTGCACACTCCGGGATCCGGCTCGGCTTCGCCAGGCGCGGGCCAACCGGCTGGCAGACCCATCGCTTCTCCTCGGCCTCGCGCAGCGCGAGTTTATATAGATAAATGTCGCTGGTCGTCGACAAGAGTCTGCGGATCGGGTCGTCACCAGCTGGGCGGCTTCGTACCGGTCAACGGATCCGGGCCTACGTCGTCGGCGACGAGGTTGACTTCGACGAGGTCCGGGTCTGGGCCCGGGCGAGAACAATGGGCTTCAAGGTCCCCGACGAGTGGTTGCGGATCCCCGAGCTCCCTCGATCACCGGCGGGCAAGGTGCTGCGACGCACCCTGCCCACGTAAGCACTATCGTGTGATCCCCTGTTGTGCAACGGCATCCGTGCGCGATGCCACCCTACCCTGAAATTTGAGGACGGGATCATTGCTGTAGATGAACTAACGCCACTTCCTCCACAGCAGAGGTACCCTACGATAATCAGATAACCATATATCGGATTGCAGGGTCATCAACAGGGACTGCCGGGCGGGGACGCTGCGGTGCGGACCTGCGAGGAAAGTGGGTGTGAGGATGAGGCGGTTGGTATTCGAGGCCGAGCACGAACAGCTGCGCGAGACGGCGCGGCAGTTCCTCGAGCGTGAGGTCGCGCCGTACGCCGAGAAGTGGGAACGCGAGCGCATCGTCGGCCGCTCGGCCTACGTCGCGGCGGCCAAGTACGGTCTGATCGGATTCAACATGCCCGAGGAGTATGGGGGCGGCGGTTCGGATGACTTCCGGTTCAACGCCGTCGTCAACGAGGAGTTCGCGAAGTGGGGCAACGTCGTCCCCGCGCTGAGCCTGCAGAACGATGTCGTGGGCCCCTACTTCAGTACGCTGGCCAACGATGAGCAGAAGAAGCGATGGCTGCCGGGGATCATTAATGGCGAAACCATCGTGGCGATCGCGATGACCGAGCCGGGTGCCGGCAGCGATCTGGCCGGCATCCGCACCTCCGCGGTGCGCGACGGCGACGACTGGATCCTCAACGGCTCCAAGACCTTCATCTCCTCCGGCATCAACTGCGATCTCGTCGTAGTCGTCACGCGCACCGACCCCGCGGCCGGGCACAAGGGATTCACACTGCTCGTGGTAGAGCGCGACATGGCGGGCTTTACCCGGGGGCGCAAGCTGGACAAGATGGGCCTGCCCTCACAAGACACCGCCGAATTGCATTTCGAGAACGTCCGGGTGTCGTCGGCCAATGTGCTCGGCGCCGAAGGTCGAGGGTTCTACCACCTGATGCACAACCTGCCCTCCGAGCGACTGTCGATCGCGATCTCCGCCGTCGCCGGCGCGCGCGAGACCTGGCGACAGACCCTGCAGTACGTCAAGGACCGCAAAGCATTTGGACAGCCGATCGGCAGCTTCCAACACAACCGCTTCGTGATGGCCGAGCTCGACACCGAGCTCGAGATCGCCGAGCAGTACATCGACCGGTGTCTGACCGCGGTGCTGGACAACGAGTTGACGGCGGTGGAAGCTGCCAAAGCCAAGTGGTGGTGCACCGAGCTTGCCAAGAAGGTCGTCGACGCCTGCGTGCAGCTACACGGCGGCTACGGCTACATGAACGAGTACCGGGTGGCGCGCGACTACGTCGACACCCGCATCATGACCATCTTGGGTGGCACCACCGAGATCATGAAGGACCTGATCGGCCGCGACCTCGGTCTGTGACTTCGATCGGCAGGCAGCGGTCCGAGTACAAGGAGGTTAGGTGGGCAACGACGCCTATGGCGACATCAGGACGGTAACCGCCGAAGAGCACTGGAAGCACTTCGAGAAGTCCTGGCGGGCACTGAAAAGCTATACCTACCTCGGCAAGACGACGCCACACCTGGATGCCGGCGTCGACAAGGAAGCGATGCCGCTGCGCCACGATATGCGCAATTCATCGGGCGGTATCACGGCGAGCCCGTTGACGATCCTGGCGCCCGAACCCTGGTGGCGCGACGACGAATGCGTGCCCGCACCGGTGACGATGAGCTACGACATCCTCGATCCCGCCTACGACGTCACCCGCCTGGAGGTCATTCGCGACGTGATTAGCGTGGGGCGCACCATGGGCTTCAGCCGTGCCCGCATCGTCGACGCCGCCGACCACAGCCGGGTCATCGCGATCTCGACGGGCAGCGGGGTGAGCCTGGGTGATGTCCCGCCCGGCTTCTACCCGGTGGACAACCCGATCGATGACCTGGCCGACACACTGGATCTGCCGCCGCTGCGCGAGGTGTTCGGCATCCGCAAACGCGCGGACGGCACGCTGGAAATCCCGAAGGTGACACCTGAGATCGCCTCCCCGCACTCGGCGCTGCACCAGGGCCCGATCAACATCGCCTTTGAAGCGGCGATGACCGACCAACTCGAACGGATCCTCGGCACCATGGACCTGCAGATCGAGCAGTACACGGTGATGTTCGTCCGGGCGGGCTATATCGGCCCGTTCGTGTCGGACGCCGTCGTGGTCAACCCGCGCGGGCCGCGCTTCGGCGTCGAGGCCACCATGATTGACGAAGCCGGCGACGGCCGCATCATCGCCACCGCCTCAGCGGCGTTCCGCCGCGTCACTGATTGAGATAACCCTCAACTTCTCAGCGACATCCTCTTCAGACCGCCTCTGCGCACGTGGGTGCGAGTCGGTGGCCGACAGCGATCTGCACCCCGAGTCACCGTGCGCTGCAGCGCAATCACTTCGCCACCGGACACCGTCCCTAAAATTGAGGACTTTCGGCCCCTAGCGACCCACAAACTTGACACTATTGTCAAGTTTTATGACCGAGACTGCGGCATTGCCGACGCGACAGCGACTCGACTACGCCATCAGCGACGCCGACCAACACGTGTATGAGAGCGCCGAAATGATCGCCGAGTATCTGGACCCGGCGTTTCGGCACAACTTCCAGCTGATCCAGATCAACGGGCGAACGACGCTGATGCTGAACGAGCGGCTTTACCGGCTGGTGCCCAATCCGACCTACGACCCCGTCGCGCGACCGGGCTCGATGGTCGACTATTTCCGCGGTAACAACCCGCAGGGCCGCTCGCTCAAGGAGATCTGCGGACCGTTGCAGCCTTTCGATCCGGCCTTCCGGTATCGGGAGCCGCGGCTGCGCGTGCTCGAACAGCAGGGCGTGGACTTCGTGTGGATGCTGCCGACCCTGGCGTTGGGGCTAGAGGAGATGCTCTGGGAGACCCCGGCAGCGCTCGCCGGCTGTGCTCGGGCGATCAATCGATGGGCGGCCGAGGAATGGACCTTCAACATCGACGATCGGGTGCACTTCGCCGGTGTGCTGTCCTTCATCGACCCGGTCGCGGCCGAGGCGGAACTAGACCAGCTGCTCGAGGCGGACTGCCGGCTGATCGCCATGCGGCCCGCGCCGGTGCGCCTACCGGGAATCCGTCGCTCGATCGGCGACCCGCTTTACGACCGCGTCTGGGCAAAGATCGCCGAATCCGGTGCGGTGGTTGCCTTCCACGCCGCCGACACCGGCTACGGCGACATGGTCGAACGCTGGGGTGAGGGTGGCCGGATGGAAGGTCAGAAGTCCTCGGCACTCGGAGAGATCATGGGTGTGCACACCGACCGCCCGATCTATGACACCCTGGCGGCGCTGGTCAGCCACGGTGTTTTCGACCGACACCCCAAACTCAAGGTCGCTGCGGTCGAACTCGGCGCCGGTTGGGTCCCCGAACTGTTCCGCAAGATGCGTATCGCCTACGGAAAGATGCCGCAGGCCTTCGGATTCCGTGACCCGTCGGACACCCTGCGTGATCACGTCTGGGTGATGCCGTTCTACGAGGACCAGCTGCAGCCGGTCGTGGACTGCATAGGCGTGGATCGGATCATCTACGGCTCGGATTACCCGCATCCGGAGGGCTTCGCCGATCCGCAGGAGTATGCCGCGGAGCTGACCGGATTCTCTGACGCCGACCAGCGAAAGATTATGCGGGAGAACCTGCGTGCCCTGTCGTTACGTTAGCGTCAGCTCTCCGTGCTCCGGCCTCGAGCACGGTGGAGTGTGAGAAGGACTTCAGCCCGAACACCAATGCTGAAGGTTCAGCCTGCCAGCGCGCGGACTGCCCCGTATCCCGCCACCTTGGGCGCCTGCGCAGACCGGCATCGGGACAACCGCAGTTGCGAACAGTTGCGACGTCGATGTGCTTTGAATCGCGCTGGGAATCCTGGAGGCTCCCTGACACGATCGCAGGACAAGGAATACCTGGGCGTGGTCAAGCCGGACTTCTTAGCCACCGGCAAGCAGGCAGGAGGGTGCACGCGCCTTTCTGGAGAAGCGCACGCCGAATTTCGATGCCTCGCGCCGATCCGGTCGCCGCAGCGCTGCGTCTCACGCCTCGGATGCGGGCCGGAGACGGTTCGGCGGTGGGCAGAGTTGACAATAATGTCGACTTTTAATGCTGAAGCTCTGAACAGGACAAATTGCACTGACATGGTTGAGTCCACCACGATGCTGAGCACATACTTGACAACGTCGTCAGATAGCGGGCTAGGATGCCCTTAGACCATGCCGACAGACGCTCGTACCGGTCGCAGACCGCGCCATAAGTGGGGAGCACATGCACAATCCATTCGAGCCTGAGTTGCTGATCGAGGAGCGCGACGCCATTCGAGTGGTCACCCTCAACCGCCCGGAAGCGTTGAACGCGACCAACGAACCCCTGCACATCGCGCTGCAGTCGGTTTGGCGCCACCTCGCCGCCGACGAGGAAGCGCGGGCGGTGGTGTTGACCGGAGCGGGTCGGGCGTTCAGCGCCGGCGGCGACTTCCAGCACTTCGTCGAACTCTGGGACGACCGGCCCCGGCGCCGTCGCGAGATCGAGGGCGCCCGGCGGCTGTTGACCGAGATGGTCGACTTCCCGCTGCCCGTCGTGGCCGCGGTCAACGGTCCCGCCGTGGGCCTGGGTTGCAACCTCGCCGTGCTCAGCGATGTGGTGCTGATCGCCGAGAGCGCCTACATGGCCGACCCGCACGTGAGCGTCGGTCTCACCGCCGCCGACGGCGGCGCCCCGACCTGGCCGCTGCTGATGAGCATGTTGCGGGCCAAGGAGTACCTGCTCACCAGTGAGCCCATCCCGGCCGAACAAGCCGTGGCGCTGGGGCTGGCCAACCGGGTGGTGCCCGACGCGGACCTGCTCGATCAGGCGCTGGCCGTGGCGCAGCGGATCGCCAAACTGCCCCCGCAGGCGGTGCAGAGCACCAAGCGGGCCCTCAACATGCACATCAAGCGGGCGGTGGCCGGGGTGCTGGAGTACGCGCTGTCCGAGGAGTACGACTCGTTCGAGACCGCCGAGCACCAGGCGTTGGTCACCCGCTTCCTGGAACGGTCGGCGGCCAGGGCGGCGGAAGCGAAGTCGTCATAGTGACCTCAAGCATCGCCGCAGCGCGCCCGGAGCTGGCCGCCGACGTATCCGCGTACCGGCGCGCCGTGCGTGGCTACGTCGGGCAGCAGCCGGCGCTGCAGCGGTGGCGCAACTCCTGCTACCCCTCGACCGAGACGCACATGACCGAGCATGCCGCGCTGATGGCGCAGCTGTTCGAGGGCGGCTGGAATCGCTACGGCTGGCCCGTCGAGGCCGGCGGGTTCGGCGGCGACGAGCGGCATCGCGCCGTGCTGTACGACGAACTGAGCGCGGCGGGTGTCGACGTACCCGAGCAGCAGATGCTGCTGGAGACGCTGGGGCCGGCGGTACTGCGGTTCGCACCGGCGCTGGGCGCGCAGTTTTTGCCCGGCTATCTCGCCGGGGAGGAATGGTGGGCCCAGTCGTTCTCCGAGCCCGAGGCCGGCAGCGATCTGGCCGGGCTGCGCTGCCGGGCCCGCCGGCAGGGTGATCACTATGTGCTGTCCGGCCAGAAGATCTGGACCAGCCACGGGGCCACGGCCCGGCGCCTGATCTGCCTGGTGCGGACCGGGTCGCTGGAAAGCCGGCACCGCGGGCTGACAATGGTGATGGTCGATTCCGACACGCCCGGTGTCCAGATCCGTCCGATCGCGATGGCCAGCGGCCAGAACGAACTGTCCGAGGTTTTCTTCGATGACGCCGAGGTGCCCGCATCCCGCCTCCTCGGCGATGAGGGCCAAGGCTGGCAGGTCGCGATGTTTCTACTGCAGTTCGAACGGGCGATGTACGCCTGGTTGAGCGCCACCGTCGCTGCTCGCAAGCTGCGGGAGTTGCGCGACGCCGTCGACGAACTGCCCGACGGCGGCGTGCGCCGGCTCGGGCAGTGCTACACCGACATCGCCACGCTCAAGGCGCGCAGCGCCAATACGGTCCGCCGGCTGGCCGCCGGGGACACCGTCGGTCCGGAAGCCAGCGTGGACAAGATCCTGCTGGCCACCGTCGAGACCGGCCTGCACGACGCCGCCCGCGACCTGTTGCCCGGCGAATTCCTCTTCGGCGAGGGTCCGCTGGCGGCGCGATGGCGCGACGACTGGTGGTACAGCCGGGCCTCGACGGTCATGGGCGGGTCCGCCGAAGTGCAACGGGGCATCATCGCCGACCGAGTGTTGAACCTGCCCACGGAACGGACCACATGAGCACCGCACCGACACCGGGATTCGACGCCGCGACCCGCGACGAGATCGCCGCCTCGCTGCGGGAGCTGTTCGAGAAGCGGACCGGAGCCCAGGACATCGCGCCGCTGCTCGCCGAGCTGGGCTGGGCCGACGTTCTGGCCGAGGATCCCGCCACCGCGGTCACGCTGCTTTTCACCGAACACGGTCGGGCACTGGCCTCTTCGCGCGCGTTGGACGACGTCATCCTGGCCGAGCTGGCCGACGTCCTGCCGTCCGATCGCCGCCGGGCGGTGATTTATCCGCATCCACCGGAGGGATCGGTGGCGCTGCGCTGCGACGAGCCGATCGTCGGGCTCAGCCTCGGGCCGCTCACCGACATCGACGACGCCGTGCTCGCCGCGAGCCGGCCCGGCGGATCGGTCGGACTCGTCGCGCTACCCGCGGCCGACGTGTGCGTGTCGGCCGAACCCCTGGGGGGCTTCGACTTCGACAGCGGCTGGCGGATCGTAACTGCCGTGCTGGCCAAGGATGTCGAGGCCGTCTGCGCGGGACACGCGTGGGATCGGGCCGTGGCGGCCGGACGCCGTGCCCTGGCGGCCGAAATTCTCGGGGTCTGTGACACCGCACTTGACCTGGTGAGCGCGCACGCCGCGGCCCGGGTCCAGTTCGGACGTCCGATCGGCTCGTTTCAGGCTGTCCGCCACCGGCTTTCGGAGGCCTACGTCGCCATGGCCGGCGCCCGATCGGTGCTCGACAACGCTTACACCCTCGCGGGATGCGACGCAGAGGTGTGGGCGGCGCTGATCGCCAAGATCCGCGCCGGGCACGCGCAAGCGGTGCTGATGCGCCATGCGGTGCAGGTGTTCGGTGCGATCGGCCTGACCAGGGAAAGCGACATCCACCGATACGTCGAGCGCGCCGCCGCGCTGGACGCACTCCTCGGTGGTCACCAAGCCCTCACCGAAGTCGTCGGCAGCGCATTTCTGGATGGCGATGAGGTGGACGCGGCGTTCGAGATGCTGTGACCGAACCTGTACGCGCCGCCGGCTACCGGCCTGTGAATACCGCTTTTTCGCGGGCCAGGTTGGCGGCGATGCCGATCCTGCTGTCGTCGGTGGCCCACAGCTTCTGCTGTTGATCGAGCTCGCGCTCCAGCACCACGCGAACGCGGTTGGCCAGTGGGGCCCGGAGCGTTTCCCGGATCGACTGCACGGCAAGGGGAGCGGCCACCGCGATCTCGGCGGCCCACCTCAGCGATTCGGTCCGCAGTTGGTCCTCCGGCACCAGCCGGTCGACCAGTCCGATGTCGAAGGCATACTGGCCGTCGATGCGCCGGCTGGTGTAGAGCAGGTCCATCGCGTGTTGGGCGCCCACGATGGCGGGCAACGTCTCCGATAGCCCGAAACCTTGGTGGAAGCCCAGGATCGAGAAGTTGGCGTGGAACCGGCTGGATGGGGTGGCCACCCGGAAGTCGGCGGCGCAGGCCAGCCCCAAGCCTCCGCCGACCGCGGAGCCCTGCACCGCCGCGATGATCGGCACCTTGGCGTCGAACAACCGAATCGCCTCGCGGTAGAGTTGCCCAGAAGAACGGGCCCGGTCGGCCTCCATCTCACCGTCGGCGAAGTTGGCGCCGGCGCAGAAATGCTTACCTTGCGAGCACAGGACGATCGCCCGGGTACCCTGGGCCTGCAGTTCGCCTGCCGCATCGACGATCTCGCAGATCAGCGCACGGTCGAAATAGTTGGCCGGGGGCCGGTTGATCTCAATGACACCGACCAAGTCGTCGGTGCTCACGGTGATATCGCGCGTCAATTCACACTCCGATCGTGGCACCGGCCGATGTCACGGCCGAGGTCAATCCGCCCCTCTTAGCCATGGCCGCGCCAAGGCGCAGATTCAGCCTCGTCTCGTCGCCGAAATCGCCACGCCAGGTGTGCAGGCGCCGGGAGAACAGCTGCAGGGAATACTCCTGCGTCATCCCGATCGCGCCGTGCGCCTGGTGGGCGGC
The DNA here is from genome assembly GCA_031292665.1 of Mycobacterium sp. Classification (GTDB taxonomy): domain Bacteria; phylum Actinomycetota; class Actinomycetes; order Mycobacteriales; family Mycobacteriaceae; genus Mycobacterium. The sequence continues at coordinate 41,854 of JARLGR010000055.1, forward strand.
CCGCGTCACCAGGCCGGCATGGCGGTTGGCCAGCGACTTCGTGGCGACGATCTCGAACGACGCCGGCCCCCGCAGGGCGGCGGCCCCGGCCCGGTCGACCGACAGTGCGCTCAGCGCCGACGCCTGGGCGAGCTCCACCAGGTGTGCCTGCACGGCCTGGAACATGCCGATCGGTTTGCCGAACTGGACCCGTTGCCCAACATAGGTTTTGGTCAGTTCGAACACCGCAGTGATCGCACCGGCCATCTGCGCGCTGCGCAGCAGTGCCCCCCGCAGCAGGACATCGTCGACACCCATCTCGGCGGGGTAGGAATCGACCGCGACGTCGATTGCCCGGATCGTGTCGCGCGGCATCCCGGCTAGGTCGGCTCCCGCGGTGACCTCGAGGTTCTCGGGTTTGATCGAGACCACCTGCATCCGCGAAGATTCGTCGGGCAGTAGGGCCACGATGCGGGCGGTGCCACGCACCCAGGGAACATGGGCAGCGGTTCCCGTCAGCCGTCCCCCGGCAAGGGTCAGTTCACCGGGATCGGGCACGACGCTGAGCGGTCCCGCCGGCAACTCGGCCCC
>JARLGR010000056.1 GCA_031292665.1 Mycobacterium sp.
CCCCGCCGGCGCCACCGTTGCCGAACAACAGTCCCCCGGCGCCCCCGGCGCCGCCGCTGGCGGTTCCGGTACCGGCCGCGCCGCCATTGCCGCCGTTGCCCATCAGCCCGGCGGCCCCGCCGTTGCCGCCGTTCTGGTTCGCCGCGCCGGATCCGCCATCGCCGCCATTGCCCCACAACAGGCCACCCGCCCCGCCGTTCTGCCCGGTTCCCGGCGTCCCGCTGGTGCCGTTGCCGATCAGCGGGCGTTGCAACAGCAGTTCGGTGGGAGTGTTGATCGCGTTGAGTATGTCTTGCTGCAACATCTGCCAGGGGTTGGCCGTGGCCGCGGCGTTGGCCGCCTCGGTGCCGGCGTAGGCCCCCGCGCCGGCGTTCAAGGCCTGGACGAACTGCTGGTGAAACGCCGCCGCTTGGGCGCTGACGGCCTGGTAACCCTCGGCGTGTGCTCCGAAGACCGCGGCCACCGCCGCGGACACATCGTCGGCGCCGGCCGCCAGGATCTGCGTGGTCCGGGCCGCCGCCATCGAATTGGCCTGGGCAAGTGTGTCATTGATACCGGCCAAATCCGTTGCGGCGGTTGAGACGCTGTCCGGTACTGCGATTAGGAACGACATGGAGCACCTCCAGAAGAGCGCTACGAAATGGCCGTAATAGCTATCAGATCGTACGCGCTCCGGGCGTCGCAGTCCGGGTTATCAGCAAATAGCCGGGCCCTGCTCGGCGCGCTACTGCCCGAGCTTGTTGCGGACCACGAAGTCCCTTGCCTTGATCAGGAATTCGAGTTGATCGCCGACTTGGCGGAGCGGATCCGCGCTGCGAGTCGAGCGCGACAGCACCACGGCACCCTCGAGGGCGGCGATTGACGTCATCGCCAGGGACGCCGCGTCGTCCTCGCCGAATCCGTCGTTGACGAAAGCCCGGGTCAGCGCGGTGCACCAGCGGCCGAGGATGGCGCCGGCCTCGTCGCACAAGTTCAGTTCGTCATCCGAGCAGATCGCGGCGGCCACCACCGGGCAACCGGCGGTGAAGTTCCCCTCGCTCAGCACCCGTTCCCAGAACTCGACGAACTCGCGCAGCAGCGCCCTGGCGCCCCAGCCGGCGGCGTCGTCAATCATCGCGGTGATGGAATCGCCTGAATACCGCAGCGCCTCGGTCAGGATCTGATTACGCCCCTCGGGAAAGTGGTAGTACACCGAGCCGCGCGGCGCGCCGCTGCGGGTCAGCACCTCGTCGATGGTCACGCCGGCCGCCCCGCGCTCACGCATCACCTCGGCGGCGCTGATCAGCATCTTCGTGCGCGTATCGCAGCGCTTGGTTCCGGTGGTAGTCGGCACTCTCGTACCTCCCCCGGGATAGGGTCATGCAGCGTGCGAGTGCCGCAATACCGGCCAGTGCATGTTACGCGGGCTGAAGCGGAAGTTCCCCCGCTTCAAGTCGGGCATCTCGCGGGTGAACCGGTAGCCGGCGACGTTGAGCTCGATGATCCACATAATTTTCTCCCGGCCGGTGTGGTGCGGTCATGTGCCGAGGCCGGCGGCCCATGATTATGAGAAAAAGCATATAAGGCACGGGTCGAACATGCAAACTTATATGACCTAAGTAACACCAAAGACCACTGCAAACTGTACTAATTGCGGTGCCTGGGCCGTTGATCAGCAAGAACTCAGAGAGCCCCGGATTATGCTCAGGCGCATAATCGCTTCGCGACGAGCGTCAACCCGGAGATCCCGAACGTGAGCGCAACTGCACGCTGAAGCCGGAGGCTCGCCCCGCTAGCTATCGGTGGTGTAGCCCATCGGCATCAGCACGCTCTTCTGCTGCGTGAAGTGCTCGACGCCCTCCGGCCCGTTCTCCCGGCCGATGCCGGAGTTCTTGTAGCCGCCGAACGGACAGCACGGGTCGAAGGCGTACCAGTTGATCGCGTACGTCCCCGTGCGGATCTTCTCGGAGATCTCGATGCCCCTCGGGATGTTCGTGGTCCACACGCTGCCGGCCAGGCCGTACGCCGAGTCGTTGGCGATCTTGATCGCGTCCTCCTCGGAGTCGTAGGGGATGATGCTGAGCACCGGCCCGAAGATCTCCTCCTGGGCGATCGTCATCTTGTTGTCGACGTCGGCGAACACCGTGGGCTGCACGAAGAAGCCGTTGTCCAGGCCCTCGGGACGGCCGCCGCCGCACACCAGCCGCGCGCCCTCCTCGATGCCCTTGGCGATGTAGCCCTCGACGCGTGCGCGCTGCTTCTCCGAGATCAGCGACCCGATCTGGGCGGCGGGGTCCGACGGCAGGCCCACCGGCAGCGCCTGCACGAAACCGCTTACGGCGTCGACGATTTCGTCGTACCGCGAGCGCGGCGCCAGGATGCGGGTCTGTGCCACGCACGCCTGCCCGGTGTTCATGATCCCGGAGAACACCAGCATCGGGATCGAGGAGGCCAGGTCGACGTCGTCGAGGATGATCGCCGCCGACTTCCCGCCGAGCTCCAAGGTGCACGGCTTGAGCATCTCCGCGGCCCGCCGACCGATCTCCTTGCCGACGGCCGAGCTGCCGGTGAAGGAGAAGAGGTCGACGTTGGGGTTGGATGTGAGCGCCTGGCCGGTCTCGATCCCGCCGGGCACCACCGACAGCACTCCCTCGGGCAGGCCGGCCTCGGCGAAGATCTCCGCCAAAAGGTTTGCGCTCAGCGGGGTTTCGGCGGCCGGCTTGAGCACCACTGTGCAGCCGGCCAGCAGCGCCGGCCCCAGCTTGTTGACCGCCAGGAACAGCGGAACGTTCCATGCCACGATCGCGCCCACCACGCCGATCGGCTCACGGTAAACGATGGTCTGCCCGTAGCCGCCGTTGCGGATCTCCCGCCACTTGACCTCGTCGGCAGCGGGGCCGGCGAAGAAGTTCATTGCGCCCATCGAGCTCATCCAGTGCATTGTCTCGATGCCGGTGGGCGGCTGACCGGTCTCGCCCGCGAGGATCTCGGTGAACAGATCCTTGCGCTCGTCCATCAACTTGAGCACGTTGGCGATGACGGCCGCGCGCTCCTTCGGCGGGGTGGTGGGCCAGGGGCCGTTGTCGAATGCGGCGCGCGCCGCGGCGACCGCGGCGTCGACGTCGGCCGCCGCCGCCAACGGCGTCTTGCCGACGTACTCGCCGGTGGCCGGGCAGTGCACCTCGATGACTTCAGAGGTCGACGGCTCCGTCCACTTGCCACCGATGAAAAGTTTGTCGTATTCCGTCTTGTGGCCGTCGCTCATACGCGCCGTTCCTCCTCTTCGCTCCGGCCCCGCAAGCGGGGGACCCCCACCGCGTCGTGGGCGGTCATGGCGCCACCCTACCCAAGCCGACGCGAAACGAGAACATGTTTCATTACTGCGGTTGGAGCACCAGCACCAGATTGCTGACGAGGAACTCGCGCAGCAGCGGTACCGACGTCAACCCCCACGCCCATCGGGGGTGGTACCGGGGAAATGCCGCGACGAGCGTGCCGGTGCTCGCGGCCCACTGCAGGCCGTCGGCGGCCGGCACCGCGAACAACGACGACCCGTAGTTGTTTTTCGCCGGACGGCCGTGTTTGCGCGCGTAACGCGCGGCGGCGCGGGCACCGCCCAGGTAGTGGGTCAGGCCCATTTCGTGGCCCCCGAAGGGGCCGAGCCAGACGGTGTAGGACAGCACGACCAGCCCGCCCGGCCTGGTGACCCGCAGCATCTCGGCGCCCAGCTGCCAGGGGCGCGGCACATGTTCGGCAACGTTGGAGGACAGGCAGATGTCCACCGCGTCGTCGGCGAAGGGCAGCGCCATGCCCGAGGCCCGCACGAACGTGCCCGTCCGTGCGGGCAAAACGGCGCCGGCCGCGTGCATCTCGCTCGGGTCCGGTTCGACCCCGATGTAACGGAAACCGGCGTCGGCGAATGCCGCCGCGAAATAGCCCGGGCCGCCGCCGACGTCGAGCAGCGTGCGGCCGGCCGGGGGTTCACCGCGCGCGGCCAACCACAGATCGCTCACCATCGCCGCGGTGTCGCCCGCCAGCGCGCGGTAGAAGCGCGCCGGCTCCGGTTGCTCGTAGCGGAACTCCGACAGCAGTCGCACCGAGCGGGCCAGTGTCGCCCGGCGAGCGAAGATGTCGGTGACGGCCACCGGCCACACCCTACGCAGTCGTCAGCGGCTATTAGGCTGACCTGTGATGTCTGCTCTCCGCTCCGTGCTGCTGCTGTGCTGGCGCGACACCGGGCACCCGCAAGGCGGCGGCAGCGAAGCCTACTTGCAGCGCATCGGCGCGCAACTGGCGGCATCGGGCGTCGCGGTCACGCTGCGCACGGCCCGCTACCCGGGCGCGCCCCGGCGCGAGGTGGTCGAGGGTGTGCGGATCAACCGCGCCGGCGGACGGTACTCGGTGTACGTGTGGGCGTTGCTGGCGATGGCCCTGAAGGAAATGGGGGCGTTGTTCGGCCTCGGGCCGCTGCGGCGAGCGCGGCCCGACGTGGTCGTCGACACCCAGAACGGCTTGCCGTTCCTGGCCCGGCTGGTCTACGGCCGCCGCGTGGTGGTGCTGGTGCACCACTGCCACCGCGAGCAGTGGCCGGTGGCCGGTCAGGTGCTCGGCCGGGTCGGCTGGTATGTCGAGTCGACGCTGTCGCCGCGGCTGAACCGGCGCAACCAGTACGTGACGGTGTCGTTGCCGTCGGCCCGCGATCTCGTCGCGCTCGGGGTGGACAACGAACGGATTGCCCTGGTGCGCAACGGCCTTGACGAGGCGCCGGCGCAGTCGCTGTCCGGCCCGCGCGCGGCGGCACCGCGCGTGGTGGTGCTGTCTCGGCTGGTGCCGCACAAGCAGATCGAGGACGCGCTGGAGGCGGTCGCCGAGCTCAGACGCCGGATACCCGGCGTGCACCTCGACATCGTCGGTGACGGCTGGTGGCGACAGCGGCTCGTCGAACGCGTGCAACGGCTCCGCATCTCCGACGCGGTCACCTTCCACGGCCACGTCGACGACGTCACCAAACACCATGTGCTGCAGAGTTCCTGGGTGCACCTGCTGCCGTCCCGCAAGGAGGGTTGGGGTCTGGCGGTCGTCGAGGCGGCCCAGCACCGGGTACCGACCATCGGGTACCGCTCCTCCGGCGGGC
>JARLGR010000057.1 GCA_031292665.1 Mycobacterium sp.
CGGCGGCGCACCTGGTGGGCGGCCCGCTGCAGCGCGCCCGGGGCGCCCACGCTCGGCGGGCCCGACGCGGTGAGCACCGCGATCGTCAGGTCGTGGCGGGTCGGGCGGCTGATGCGCGCCGTGAACCGCACCGGCTGGCCCACCATCAGGGGCTCGGTCTGGGGGCCATGCTGGGGGTAGAAGTCGGACGCCCGCGCGAAAACGACCACCCGGCCGGAGATCGCGTTGTCGCGGACGCGCTGCAGGTTGGCGCGAAACATCAGCCGGCCGTTCCCGAGCGAGGCCGCGCTCTCAGTGGGGGTGACCGTCACCGGGGCCGCCGTTCCGAACGCCGCGGCGATCGGGTGGCGGCGCACCGCATCCGCGCGCAAGGCGACCGCGAACCCAAAGCCCGCGCCCACGACACCGACCGCCGCCAGGCCGGCGCTCATGATGCGGAGCCGCCCGCCTCGTCCGGGCCGGCGCGACGCGTAGCAGGCCAAGGCGCCGGAACCGGCGGCCAGCCCGACGCAGCACAACCCCAGCACCCGGCCGACCGGCCACCAGATCCCGGCGGCGGTCACCACCCAGCAGGTCAGTGCCGCCGGTACCAGCCGCACGTCGACGTTCGTCGACGTCGGTTCGCCCGTCGATTCACCGGCTGACGCACCCGGGTCAGACACGGACCAGCGGACGCAGCTTTTCCAGCCGCGCCGGGCCGATGCCGTCGACGTCGGCGAGCTGGTCGACGTTGGTGAATTTCCCGTTGGCCTGCCGCCACGCCACGATAGCGGCGGCGGTGACCGGTCCGACCCCGGGCAGGCCGTCCAGCTGCTCCACGGTCGCAGTGTTCAGGTCGAGCACGTCACCGGCCTTCGGCTTCCCCGATCCCGGTCCCGGTCCGGGCGACGGCGTCCGTGACGCGGGTGTCGGGCCGGAAGCCACCGAGCTTCCGAGCGCCGTGGGCTGCCCCGAGACGGGGGCGAGCCCGACCACGATCTGCTCGCCGTCGCCGAGCGGGCGGGCCATGTTCAGCCCGATCGTGTCCGCGCCGTTCACCGCGCCGCCGGCGGCCTGCAGCGCGTCCGCGATCCGTGCGCCAGGGGCCAGGGTCACCAGACCCGGGTTGCGCACCAAACCGACGACGCTGACCACCACCGGTCGATCCGCACCGGCCGGCTGCCCGGCGGCGGGACTCGCGGACGGCCTGGGGGTTGCGGTGGCCGCCCTTTCCACGGGTGGCAGCTTGGCCGACATCACCGGCGCCGGCCGGTCGCGCAGCAAGGTGAAGACGGTGACCAGGACGGCCAGGGCTGCCACGATCGCCATCGCGACGGCACCGGCACGGCCCGGGTCGGCGCGCACCCTGGCCGCCCAGCCCCGGCCCTGCGAGGCGTCCGGAATCCACCGGGGCAGCAGCGAGTTCTGGTCCTCATCCGGAGCGCCGTCATCGGATGGGGAATCGGCACGCGGATCGGTATCCGGGTCTGCGCCGAGCCGGCGATGCAGGCGCTCGGCGGGAAGTTCTGATCGCATGCGCCGACCGTAGGGGCGCCGACCGCCACCACTGCCCCGGCGAGCGGCTCCGCGCCGGGCAACTGTGGATTAAGTCGAGGCTGTGCACAAGCGCCGGATGCGATGGGTCAAGATGGAACATGGAGCGTATGACCGGGCCGGGACGCCCCGTCCGAAGCGGGTCATCGGGTTCCCCAGGCGACAGGAGGCTGCCAATGAAGCTGGCACTCACCCCAGAGGAAGCCGCGTTCCGCGACGAACTTCGCACCTTCTACACCGCCGAGATTCCCGAAGAGCTCCGCGAGCTGATGCGTCAGGGTGCATCGCTGTCGAAAGACCAGATCGCTACCAGCCACAAGATCCTCAACGATCACGGGCTGGCCGTACCCAACTGGCCGGTCGAGTGGGGTGGCAAGGACTGGACGGCCAACCAGCACCAGATCTGGGCCGACGAGATGCAGTTGGCGTGCGTGCCCGAGCCGCTGAACTTCAACACGAAAATGGTCGGCCCGGTGATCGCCGAATTCGGCACCCGGGAAATCAAGGAGCGCTTCCTGCCGCCGACGGCCAGCATCGACATCTGGTGGTGCCAGGGGTTCTCCGAGCCGGAGGCGGGCTCCGACCTCGCCTCGCTGCGCACCACCGCGGTCCGCGACGGTGACAGCTACGTCGTCAACGGGCAGAAGACCTGGACAACGCTGGGCCAGTATGCGGACTGGATCTTCTGCCTGGTCCGCACCGACCCGCGGGCACCCAAGCGCCAGGCCGGCATCTCGTTTCTGCTCATCGACATGGCGACGCCGGGCATAACCCTGCGGCCCATCAAGTTGATCGATGGTGGCTACGAGGTCAACGAGGTGTTCTTCGAAGACGTTCGCGTGCCCGCCAATCAGCTTGTCGGCGAAGAAAATCAGGGTTGGACGTACGCGAAGTTCCTACTGGGCAACGAGCGCACCGGCATCGCCGGGGTGGGCCGGACCAAGGTGCGGCTCGCGGAGGTGAAGAAACACGCCAAGGCGACGGGTTTGCTCGACGATCCCCTGTTCGCGGCGCGGCTGGCCGAAGCCGAAAACGAGTTGCTGGCATTGGAACTCACGCAGTCACGCGTCGTGTCGGACTCCGCGGACGGTCAGCCCAACCCGGCGTCGTCGGTGCTCAAGATGCGCGGCAGCCAGCTTCAGCAGGTGGCGACCGAGCTGCTGGTCGAGGTGGCCGGCCCGGACGCGCTGCCGGTTGACGGTGACGACACAGCGTCGCCACCCTGGGCGCAGAGCAGCGCCCGGCGCTATCTCAACTACCGCAAGACCTCGATCTACGGCGGCAGCAACGAGGTGCAGCGCAACATCATCGCGTCCACCATTCTGGGATTGTGAGGCAGCCATGGACTTTCAGCTGAGCGACGAACAGGCCCTCCTCCGAGACACCACCCGCGAGTTGCTGGCGCGCACCTACGACCCGGAGAGCCGCAACAAGATCATCGAGAGCGACCTCGGGTGGAGCCGTGACGTCTGGAGTCGGCTCGCCGACACGGGGATCCTCGGCCTCGGCTTTGAACCCGACGAATCGGGGCAGAACGAGATCGCGGTGGTGCTCACCGAAATCGGGCGAAGGCTGGCGCCCGAACCCGTCCTGCACGCCGCCCTGGGGCCCGGCGCGGTGATCGCCCATCAAGGCAGCGACGCCCAGAAGCGGCTCCTCGAGGAGGTCGCAGCGGGCCGGCGGCTGCTCGCCTTCGCCCACCTCGAAGCCGGCCACCGGAAGCCGACCGCCACCGTCATCACTGCGGCAGTGCCGCAAGGAGATTCGTGGACGTTGAGCGGCACCAAGAACCCGGTCCTGGCGGGCGACTCCGCCGACACGCTGGTGGTCAGCGCCGCACTGCCGGACGGCGGCACCGGGCTGTTCCTGGTGGACGCGGAGGCGGTGCACCGCCACCCGTACCCAACGTTCGACGGGCAACGGGGGGCGCAGATCGACTTCGACAGTACACCCGCCGAACCCCTCGGCGACGCCGTCGACGCCTCATCCGCCATCCGCGACGCCATCGTGCGGATTCAGTCCGCGTTGTGCTCGGAAGCTGTCGGCGCGATGGAGGAGGCGCTTCGCCTGACCACGGATTACCTCAAGGCCCGCAAGCAATTCGGCGTGACGCTCAATAAGTTCCAGGCCCTCACCCAGCGGGCGGCCGACATGTATGTTTCGCTGGAACTGGCGCGCAGCATGAGTTTCTATGCCGCGATGTCGATCGCCGACGGAAACCTCGACCCGGTAATCGCCTCGCGTGCCAAGCTGCAGATCGGCCGGTCGGGCCGGCGCATCGCGCAGGAATCGATCCAGCTGCACGGCGGCATCGGCATGACCGCCGAATACCCGGTCGGCCACTACGCAGCCCGGCTCACCGCGATCGAGCACACCCTGGGCTCCTCGCAGGACCATCTGCAACTCCTGATCGATCACATCGCCGACTACGACCTGGCACGGCTATAGAGCCCCTGACGGAGCTGTCGCAAAGGGCGGTCGAGATGTTTCGGCGGGACTGCTTCGTTCAATCATTGGTTGGCTCGGGCGCACCGACGGAGTCCGCCTCACCCGACTGTGAATCCGACTGAAGACCCGACTCAAGGTCCGCCTCCGGCAACTGACCGGCGAGGTACTCGGCGAGCCCCCCGATCGTCGGATAGTCGAATACGGCGGTAGCGCTGATCGTGAACGCGCCACCGAACTGGCTGTGCAACCGATTGCGCAGTTCGACCGCCATCAGTGAATCCGTACCCAGGTCCAAAAACCGACTGTTTGCGGCGGGTGGTTGCGCGAGCCGCAGGAAGCCTTGCACTTCGCGCTGCAGGAATTCGGTAATGAAACTGGCGCGCTGCGCCACCGATATCTCCTGCAGTCGGCTGAGCAACTCACTGTCGCCGGTTACCTCCGCGAGTGAATTCGGCAACACGAGGTCGAGAATCGGTGGACGAGAACCGCCCAGCACCTTCGCGGCACGCTGCCAGTTGGCCTTGATGACGGCTGCCTGACCAGTTCCGCTGGCGACAACCCGCGCGAGCGCGTTGAGGGCGGCCGTGGGTTCCAGCGGAACCAGGCCTTGCGCAGCGATATTGACGCGCGCGGCCTCCGAAGAGGCCATGCCCCCCATGGCCCAGGGACCAAAGTTGACGCCGGTCGCCGGCAAGCCGTGCGCCCTTCGTTCCGCAACCAGCCCGTCGAGCAGCGCATTGGCAGTCGAGTAGTTGGCCTGGCCGGGTGCACCGAGCAGGCTGGACACCGACGAGGACACGATGAAGAAGTCGAGATCGTCGTTTCTCGTCAACCGGTCTAAGTGGCGGGCACCGAAGGCCTTGGGCGCCAACGTCGCCCGGAAACGCTGCAGGCTCTGCTGGGACAGCAGCGCGTCGTCGAGCACGCCCGCCAAATGCACCACTCCCGCGAGCGGCGGCAACTCCGCGCGGATCTTCTCCAGCAGCTTTTTCACTTCGGACTCGTCGCCGACATCAGCCGCAAAGGTGTGGATGCGGCACCGGTAGCGCTCAGTGATGTCGTCGATTGCCCGTTGTGCGTCCGCATCGGGCGCGTGCCGGCTGGTCAACACGATGTCACCGGCACCGAGTTGGGCCAGATAGGCCGCCGTGTGCAGGCCGATCGCACCGAGTCCACCGGTGATCAGATAGCTCCGATTGCCCCGCGGCTGTAGCGGGTTCGGCATTTGCAGCACGATCTTGCCGACATGCCGCGCTTGCTGCATCCGGCGAAACGCCGTCTTCGCCTCCGTCAGCGGATAGATCTCGGCGGGTAGTGGCGTCCACTCGCCACTGGCCAACCCGTCCGACACCTCGCCCAGCAGGTTACGAATACGCGCGGGGTCTTGCAGGGTGGTCCCGTCCAGCGCGACGATCTCGTAGGCGATATCGGGACGGGCCGCCGCCATCTGTTCCGGAGTCCAGATGTCTCGCTTGGCGATCTCGGCGAAACGGCCATTCTGGGCGGTGGCCCGCACCGTCGCTTCGACAAACCCCTCATTGGTCAGGCTGTTGAGCACCACGTCGACACCGGCACCGTCGGTGTCTGCGAGGATTTGGTCGGCGAAATCCGTACTGCGCGAATCGTAGACATATTCCACACCCAGCTTGCGCAGTGTCGCGCGTTTGTAGGTACTGGCGGTCGCGAAGACGACCGCATCGTGCTGCTGCGCCATCTGGATCGCGGCCAGTCCGACACCACCGCTGGCGGCGTGAATGAGCACGCGGTCTCCTGGCTTCAGCTGCGCCCAGTCGAACGCGAGCCGGGCCGTGAGTGCCGCAGCGGGAACGGTCGCCGCCGCTACCGCGCTCAGCCCGTCGGGCACCGGCGCCAGCAACTCAACGGGCACATTGAACCGGCTGGCGAACGCGCCCTGCATGAAGCCGAAGACGCGTTGGCCGATCTCGAGTCCGGTGACGTCACCACCCAACTGGGTGACAACGCCGGAGAAATCACCGCCGATCGGGCCGGGATCGCCCGGGTAGAGGCCCAGCACATTGAGCACGTCCCGGAAGTTCAAACCAGCCGCCTCCACGCTGACTTGCACATAGTCGTCGTCCGGCGGCGGCACTTCCGTCTCGGTCAGCCGCAGGTTGTCGATCGCGCCGCGTTCAGTGGGCGCCAGGACGTAATCGGTTGCGCGCGGTACCGCGAGATGACCGCTGCGCGCCCATGGCAGCAAACGGGACGCCAAGAACTTCCCCTGCCGTAGTGCGAGTTCGGGTTCGTCCACCGGTGCGCCGAGAAGGCCGGTCAGCAACCGCACGCCCTGCTCTGATCCGTCCTGATCGACCAGCCTGCAGCGCAGAGCCGGTTCCTCGTTGACGATGGTGCGCCCGAGTCCCCACAGCGCCGCTTGCACCGGGTCGACCGGCTCGCCGGACTCGGTCGCCACAGCTCGTTCGGTGATGATCCACAGTCCGCCGGGAAGTTTCATCGCCGCGTCGGCCCGCAGGGTGTGCACCGCGCTGAGCAGGTGGGCGATCTCGGTCTCCAGCCGCGCGGCAGATTCAGCGCTCGACTCGTCCGCACTCGGCCCGGTGCTGCGCCAGACGATGCCGGAGAACGGCATACCGCGCTCGCGAGCCTGTGCCAACAGCTGTCCCAGGTCCTCTGAAATAGAGGCCCGGTCACAAGAAATGCAGCCCGGCAGGTCGGCCGCCAGTTCATCGAATCCGGCGATCAGCCAGGTGCCGATCGCGTTCCCGGCTTCCCCGCTCGATGCCGGCAGCGGCACCTCGTGCCAGCCGAGGGTATACAGCAGCCGGGTGGCATCGCCGCCGAGCCCGCGCAACAACGCCTCTCGGGGCGCGCGTTTGACCGTGAACTCGCGGATCCCGCCCAGGCGGCGGCCATCCCGATCGACGAAATCGAGATCGAAGACTTGGGTTTCGTTGTCGAGGTCGCTGGTGTGCCACCTCGCGCGGCAGTAAAACCGCCGAGGCATCCTCTCCCGCAGCTCTACCTGTCCGTACCGCAACGGCAAGAACAGATCGTTCACCCCTTGCTCGGCCGCCAGAAGCGCCGGGAACGCCGGGAAGGCGACCCCCGTGCACAGGTCGAGCAGCACCGGATGGATCGGCTCGGTTCCGAGATGCTCGGCGAGTTCGTCGCCGACGGTGACATCGCCGATCGCCTCACCCTCGCCCAACCACAGCGATTTGAGAGAATTTGACCAGGCAGGCCCCCACGCCAGCTCCATATCGGCGAAGGTCTCGAACAGCTGCTGCGGACGAGTGCGGCCCATCCCCTCGATTGCCGCGTCGATGGAGTCACCCGGATCCGCTACCGACTCGTCATCGAGACCAGTGATGGCGGTGCCGTCGGCGTTCAACGACCATTCAGCATCACGGACGCCGTATGGGCGGCTGTGCACCCGGAAGCTCCAGCCGCCGCCGTCCTCGAGCGGATGCAAAGTCAGCTGCACCTCGCGAGAACTCTTCTCGGGCAGGATGATCGGCTCATAGAAAAAGACGTCTTGCACCCGCGCCGGCGGCCCAACGGCGGCGAGGGCCATCGCCGCGTACGTCGCACCCGGGACCACCACGTTGCCATAGATGACGTGATCGGAAAGCCACGGCTGCGACTTGACCGACAGCCGACTGGTGTAGACGGAGTCGCCGGAGGCGAGATCTTTTGCACTGCCGAGGATTCCGGATACGGCAGCGCCCAGTCCGTCGAGGCCGGCGATGCCGGAAGTCTTGGGCCAGAAGCGACGGCGCTGGAATGGATAGGTGGGCAGTTCGAGTCTGCGGCGAGGTTGACGATGCAGCGCCGCGAACTTGGGTCGATGGCCGCTGACGTAGGCCCCGGCCAGCGCTTCAGCGATCTGGCGCCGGTCGCCGACGCCCTTGCGCAAGGAAACGATCGCACGCGGCGCGGCCAGATGTTCCGGCCAGACCTGCACCGCAGCCCCGGTCAGAACCGGTTGCGGACCGATCTCCATCAACACCGAGCATCCCAGCGCCGCCACGGTGCGCACGCTTTCGGCGAACTGCACCGGCTGGCGGGCATGCCGCCGCCAATACTCTGCGTCCAGCGGGGTCTCCGCCGTGAGCACGGCGCCGGTGCGGTTGCAGACCAGCGGCAACGTCGGCAGAGCGAACTGCAATCGCGCTGCATACGACTCGAATTCACCGAGCACCGGCTCAAGCAACTCCGAATGGAAAGCGTGGCTGGTTTCCAGCCGGCTGCACCGGATCCCGTCATTGCCACACCCGGCGACGATCTGTTCCACATCCGCGCCCGGACCCGACAGCACCGTGTTGGGGCCGTTGTAGGCCGCGACCGACACTTGCGGGAACCCGTTGGCGATCTCCTCGGCGTACGTGGCGTCGGCGAACACCGCAACCATTCGCCCACCGTCGGGCAGGGTGCCAAACAGCCGGCCGCGCTCGGCCATCAGCCGTGCTCCGTCCTCGAGGCTGAAAACCCCGGCCACGCACGCCGCCGCGTACTGGCCCACGCTGTGCCCCAGCACCACGTCGGGCCCGACGCCCCACGACTGCCACAGCCGGGCCAGGCCCATCTCGACGGCGAAAAGCGCGGGCTGGGCAAACGACGTGTGCCGCAGTGTTTCTCCGGGCTCACCGCCGGTGTCGCGGTCGGTGGCGAACAGCGCCTCCAGCAACGGGCGGGGCAGCATCCCGTTGATCGCGTCCGCGCAGCGTGTCACTGTGTCTGCGAAAACCGGCTCAGCGTCGAACAACTCGCGCGCCATCCCCGGGTACTGGCTACCTTGCCCGGTGAACAACCACGCCGTCGTCGGCGGGTCCGTGCACTCGCCGCGTACCACTCCCGGTCGCATCCGGTTCTCGGCCAACTCGGCCAGCGCCTCGCGGGCGCTTTGAACCGAGTCCACGACCAGCGCGGCCCGGTGTTCGAAATGCGAACGCCCCGCCCCGGCCGTGAAGCACACATCGGCGATGTCGACCTTTGGGTGGGTGTTCAGCCATTCCCCATATCGCTGCGCCAACGCCACCAGCGCCCGCGGTGACCGCGCGGACAGCGGCAGCACGTCGACCGGCTCATCTTGAGCGTCCGACTCCGATGCCATGTCGCCTGTCGAGTATTCGTCGGGTGTCGCCGACAGTGGTGGCGCCTCCTCGATCAGCACGTGTGCGTTCGTGCCGGTGAACCCGAAGGAACTGATGCCGGCGCGTCGCAACCTGCCGTTGGCCTGCCATGGGATCGCCTCGTGCACGACCCGCACCGGCAGCGAATCCCACGGGATATGTGGCGATGGCTTCTCGAAGTGCAGGCTCTGCGGCAGCACTTCGTGCTGCAGCGACAACACGACCTTGATCAGACCGGCGACCCCTGATGCCGACTCGAGGTGGCCGATGTTGGTCTTCACCGATCCGATCAGCAACGGCCGGTCCGCGTCACGGGCGGCACCATAGACGGCCCCGGCCGCCTGCACCTCGATCGGATCACCCAGCGGGGTGCCCGTCCCGTGCGCCTCGAGGTAGTCAACATCCCCGCCGGCAAGACCGGCGCGAGCCAGCGCCGCGCTGATAAGCCGTTGCTGTGCGCCGCCATTGGGGACCGTCAAACCACTGGAGGCGCCGTCTTGATTGACCGCAGTGCTCGCGATGACCGCGCAAACCCGATCGCCGTCGCGCACCGCATCGCTCAGCCTTTTGAGCACCAGAATCCCGCAGCCTTCACCGCGCACATAGCCGTCGGCCGAGGCGTCGAAGGTCTTGCATCGCCCGACGGGGGAAAGCATCCTGGCGCGTGACGCGGCGATGATGGATACCGCACTCAGCAAGACGTTCACACCACCGGCCAACGCCAAATCGCAGTCACCGGAATGCAATGCCTGGCGCGCCTGATGGACGGCCACCAATGACGAGCTGCACGCGGTATCGACCGCGACCGCCGGTCCTTCTAGTCCGAGTGCGAACGCAACCCGACCCGAGACGGCATTGAGCGCATTGCCGGTGATGAAGTGGGGCTCGATCTTCTCGACCGAGTCGGCGGACAGCAGATGCGAATATTCGTTGGCACCCACCCCCACGAAGATGCCGGTTCGGCTGCCGCGCAACGCCCCCGGGGAATACCCGGCACGTTCCAAACCCTCCCACGCAGTTTCCAGCATCAGCCGCTGCTGCGGATCGATCCAAACAGCCTCGCGCGGGGAGATGCCGAAGAATTCCGGATCGAATCCGTCGATTTCGTCGAGGAATCCACCGAAGCGGCTGTAGATCTTGCCCGGAGTCTCTGGATCCGGGTCGTAGAACTCGTCGATGTCGAATCGGTCCTCCGGGACTTCCCGGATCGCATCGACACCGCCGAGCAGCACCTCCCAGAAGGCTTCGGGATTGGGCGCGCCGGGAAAACGGCACGCCACCGCGACGATCGCGATCGGCTCATCCGTGCGCCCCATTGCTGGTGAGGTCACTACCGAGGCCAGCTGGGGCCCTGAGTCTGCCGATGCCTGCTCGCTGAGTCCGAGCACGTCGGCGAGCAGGTAATCCACTACGTCGGCCAGTCGTGGGTGGTCCATCGCCAGGGTAGCCGGCACCTCCTTGCCCACTGCCTGCTCGATGCGGTGCCGCAATTCCACGGCCATCAGCGAATCCATGCCGAGATCGAAGAATCCGGCGTCCTCGCGGATCTCCGCGGCGTCGACTCGCGTCACCTCCGCCACCGCGTCGCGCAGGTAATCGGCGAGAAGCCTCTTGCGCTGCTGCACCGGAGCGTTGGTGAGTTGCTCGACCAGTCGAGTCTTACCAGACGGCGTTGGCGCCGGCGCTGAATCGGGCAGCTCACGCTCCAGCTCCGCCAGGAATGACCGCCTCCCCGCCTGCTGGTAGAGCGGCAGGAAGCGGGCCCAGTCGATCCGGGCCACAATGCCTTGTACGGGGCCGTGTCCCGCCCTCTGCGCGGAAGAAGCCGCCACGACATCGGCCATACCCGCCAAGGCATCGGCAGGCGACAATGTCCGGACCCCGCGCTGATCCAGTCGGGCGCGAGCCTCCTCGTCGGCCATGCCCGCCGACCAGGGACCGAAATTAACGCTGATCCCAGGAACGCCCTGCTCGCGCAGCCGCCAGGCCAGCCCGTCGAGGAAGGCGTTGGCCGCGCCATAGGCGGTCTGACCGAACCCGCCCCATACTGAGGCGATCGAGGAGGTGCAAAGGAAGAAGTCCAGCTGCAAGTCCGCGGCTGCTTCGCTCAAATGCCAAGCACCCCAGACCTTCCCAGCGAACACCCGATCCACCTCGGCGTCGTCTAGGGCGCGCAGCGGGGTGGTACCGATCTCGCCTGCGGCATGAACGATGCCGGCCACCGGCGGTAGTTCGGCCTGTAGGGTGGCGAACAGGCGCGCGACGTCGTGTGCTTCGGCGACATCGGCCGCGATGACCCGGACTTCGCAGCCGTACTGTTCGCGGATGGCATCGATGCGCTCTTGCGCGGCATCGCCGGGCGCGCGTCGGCCGATCAGCACCAGATGCCGGGCGCCGTGCGCGGCCAGGTAGCCAGATATTTCCAGTCCGACCGAACCCAGCCCTCCGGTCACCAGATACGTTGCGTCATCACGCAGTGCCAGCGGTGTCGCGATCGGCTGCCCAACCCGTCGAACCAGGCGGGGAACATAGACCGCTTGATCGCGCAGCGCGACTTGGTCTTCCCTAGAGGCCGAGCCGCGCTGTGCCGCCACCACCTGGTTGATCAACCGCGAGCATTCGTCGGCAGTGCCTTCGGCCAGATCCGCCAGTCCGCCCCACACTTGCGGATGCTCGAGCGAGGCGGCACGACCAAATCCCCACAGGCAACTCTGATCCGGTGACACGGTGTCCGCGTCAGTGACTCGCTGCGCGCCGCGGGTCACCACCCAGATGGGTCTGCGCAGTTCAGCGGCGACCGCCGCGCGGAAGAGTCGCCGTGTTCCGCCCAGGACTCGGTGTTGCATCCGCAGCAGCGACCCCATCGACGGTGCGGTGTCGCAGTCGAGCCCCGCGACATGGAGGATACGTAGCGTCGGTACGTCTGCCACCGCGGCGCGCAACGTGACCTCGAGTTGTTCCTCGTCCGCGTCGGACACCGGCAACCCGAGAATCCGATGCCGGTGCCCATGCGCGGTCAGCGCGTCGACCAATGGCTGAACTGCCTCGGCATCATCGCCGATGAGGAGCCAGGCAGCTCCCTCGCCGGCTTCGGCATCTGAGACCCCTGCGACCCCAGCGGTGGATTTTTCCCAGCGAATCTCGTAGCGCGCGTCCGCGATCGACCGAGTTTTGCGGTGCTGGTTGTGTTGTGCGGCAAGCTTCGTCAGCACGTTCAGGGTCTGCTGATCGCCGCCAGCACCGTCGAGTAGGGCCGCGAGTTCCTCGATCCGGCCGTCCTCGAGAAGACGGACGGCTTCGGTACGCGGGGCATCGTTCTGTTGTTGGTTGGGGCGGACCCGATTGTCTCGATACCAGTACTGGCGATGCTGGAACGGATAGGTCGGCAGGTCGAGCTTTCGCGCCTGTCCTATGACTTCGCCGAAGTCGGGCAGGTGGCCCAGCACGTACGCGTCAGCAAGGGCTTCGGTGATCTGGCGGTGGTCGGCGGTGTTTCGACGCAGTGACGCGATCGCCCGCGGTGCGGTGGCCGGATCAGGCCATGCCCGCAGGGCTGCGGCGGTGAGCACCGGTTGCGGGCCGACCTCCAGCAACACTTTGCAACCCAGATCGGCAAGGGTGCGCACGCTCTTGGCGAATTCCACCGGTTGGCGCGCGTGGCGACGCCAATAGGCGCCATCGAGTTTCACGCTCCTGCCAAGCGCGGCGCCGGTGCGGTTGCACACTAGAATCCGTTGTGGCGAAAGGAAATTGAAACGGCTCGCATACGACTCGAACTCGTCGAGGATCGGATCGAGCAGCCCCGAGTGGAACGCGTGGCTGGTGTCTAGCCAGTCACACCGGACGCCGTCGGCTGTCAAAGCGGCCACCGCCCGGTCCAGGTCGTGCGCGGGTCCCGACAGTACGGTATTAGCACCGTTGTAGGCGGCGACCGACATACTTGGGAGCTCATCGATGAGGCTCTCGACGCGCTCGGCGGCGGTGAAGGCCGCGACCATCCGACCGCCCGCAGGCAAAGTGCCGAAAAGGCGGCCGCGCTCGGCCATCAGCAGCGCGCCATCCTCGAGGCTGAACACGCCGGCGACGCAGCCCGCCGAATACTGGCCGACGCTGTGGCCCAGCACCACATCGGGTTCGAAGCCCCATGACTGCCAGAGGCGGGCCAGGCCCATCTCCACCGCGAACAAGGCGGGCTGGGCGTGGCAAGTCTGCCGCAGCGTCTCTTCGTTACCCGGGCCATCCGCATCGAAAATAACATCCAGCAGTGGCTTTTCGAGAACGTCAGCGACCACTGCTGCGCAGCGGGTCAGTGTCTGGGCGAACACCGGCTCGGTGTCGAACAGCTCGCGGGCCATGCCCGCGTACTGGCTGCCTTGACCGGTGAACAGCCAGGCCGTCTTCGGCGTGTCGTGGGAAACTCCGCGCACCAGGCCAGGTGCCGGGCGGTCGTCCGCGAGCGCACCGAGCAACTCGCTGGCAGATTCCTTCGAATTGACCACCAACGCGGCCCGGTGCTCGAAGTGTGCTCGCCCCACCCCGGCGGTAAAGCACACGTCCGCCAGGGTGGCCTCCGGGTGCGCGCTCAACCAGCTGCGGTATTGATCGGCGATCTGCATCAGTGCGGCGGGCGTGCGCGCCGATAGCGGAAGGACGCTGACCCGTCGGTCCCCGGGCTGGTCGACCGGACTCGGTGCAACCGCGACCTGACCTACTTCATCAGGTGCTTCCTCGAGGATGACGTGCGCGTTCGTCCCGGCGAACCCGAACGAGCTGACGCCCGCAATACGGGGCCGATCGTTGCGTTCCCAGGCGGTGGCATCCTTGACAACCTGCACCGCAAGCCGGTCCCACGGAATGTGCGGCGACGGATTGCGAAAGTGCAGGTGCTGCGGCAGCAACCCGTGCTCGAGCGACAGGATGACCTTGATCACGCCCGCGATCCCCGCGGCTGCTTCCAGATGCCCGATATTCGTCTTCACCGAGCCGATCAACAGCGGCCGGCTCGCCTCGCGCCCGGCGCCGAGCACCGCACCTGCCGCCTGGGCCTCGATCGGATCGCCCAGCGATGTCCCGGTCCCATGTGCCTCCAGGTATCCGACATCACGGGGTGCGATGCCGGCGCGCTTCAGCGCCTCGGCGATAACCCGTTGCTGAGCAATGCCGTTCGGCACCGTCAAACCACCCGATGCGCCGTCTTGGTTGATCGCGCTGCCCCGGATCACGGCCCGAATCCGGTCGCCGTCGCGGATCGCGTCCTCAAGCCGTTTCACGACAATGACGCCGCAACCCTCGCCGCGCACGTAGCCGTCCGCGGCCGCGTCGAAGGTCTTGCACCGGCCGTCCGGAGCCAGCATGTGCGCATGGGAAAAGGTGATCATGGTCGCCGGGGTGAGCAGGACGTTCACGCCGCCGGCCAGCGCGAGGTCACATTCCCCCAGGCGCAGCGCCTGGCATGCCTGATGGATTGCCACCAACGACGAGCTGCACGCCGTGTCGACGGCGACCGCCGGGCCCTGCAGCCCCAACCGATAGCTGATCCGGCCCGCTGCTGCGGCAGGCGACGTCCCGATTGCCATGTAGGCTTCGATTTCGCGGTAAGTCAGGTCGTCGGATGCCATTCCCAGGTAGTCATGGGTGGACAAACCGATGAACACACCGGTGTTGGTGTTCGCCAAAGCCGTTGGCGCGGTGCCCGAATGCTCGACCGCCCGCCACGCCGTCTCCAGCAAGAGCCGATGCTGCGGGTCCAGCAACCTGACCTCGCGCGCCGACATACCGAAAAACGGCGCGTCGAACCCCGTTACGTCATCGACGAAACCTGCTCGACGGGTGACAACCTTCCCGGGCGCATCGGGATCTGGGTCGAAGAATTCGTCGGCATCCCACCGGTCCCGGGGCACCTCCGATACCGCATCCCGGCCTTCCCGCAGCACCTGCCAGAATTCGTCCGTGTCCGCGGCACCCGGAAAACGCGCCGC
>JARLGR010000058.1 GCA_031292665.1 Mycobacterium sp.
GACGGGCGCCGGGCCGGATCGCGCCGCCACCACGCCCGCATCCGGGACCGCCGCCCGGGCAACCTGTGTATCCGCCCGCCGCCGGCGGGCGCCCCCCGGTGCATCCGACCAGCGCGCCGCCACCGCCGCCCAATTTCCATCTGCACCCGCAGATGTCGAACGCGGGCCCCTCGCTTGCGTCCCCGCACACGCAGATGGCGCCCACCAGCGCCAAGCCGCCCGAGGTGGCGAACCTGGCGACGAAGATGTTCAACGCGCTGCTGCCGTCCCGGTCCGGGGCATTCCAAAAGCCCGTCGGGTCGCAGACCATCGGCCGCGCCACCGACAACGACATCGTCATCCAGGACGTCCTGGCGTCGCGCCATCACGCGTTCTTGACGCAGACACCACTGGGCACCGAGATCCGCGACGCGCACAGCGTCAACGGAACGTTCGTCAACGGTGTCCGGGTCGGGTCCGCGGTGCTGACCGAGGGCGACGTGGTCACCATCGGAAACGTCGACCTGGTGTTCACCCGCGACACCCTGGTGCGCCGCACCGAGGCGGCGACGCGCACCGGCGGCCTGGAGGTGAACTCGGTCTGCTTCACCGTCGAGCACGGCAAGCAGTTGCTCGACCACATCTCCCTGACCGCCCGTCCGGGCACCCTCACCGCCATCATCGGGGGGTCGGGCGCCGGCAAGACGACGCTGTCGCGGGTGATCGCCGGGTACACCAGCCCGACGTCCGGCTCGGTCACCTTCGAGGGGCACGACATTCACACCGAGTACGCGTCGCTGCGCAGCAGGATCGGGATGGTCCCGCAGGACGACGTCGTGCACCGCCAGCTGACGGTGAACCAAGCCCTCAACTACGCGGCCGAACTGCGGCTGCCGCCCGACACCAGCAAAGCCGACCGCGAACAGGTCGTCGCCCAGGTCCTCGAGGAACTAGAGCTGACCAAGCACGCCGACACCCGCGTCGACAAGCTGTCCGGCGGCCAGCGCAAGCGCGCCTCGGTGGCACTGGAGCTGCTGACCGGGCCGTCGCTGCTGATCCTCGACGAGCCGACCACCGGCCTCGACCCGGCGCTGGACCGCCAGGTGATGATGATGCTTCGCCAGCTGGCCGACGCCGGCCGCGTGGTGCTGGTCGTCACGCACTCGGTGTCATACCTGGACGTGTGCGATCAGCTGCTGCTGGTGGCGCCGGGCGGCAAGACCGCGTTCCTGGGGCCGCCGAGCCAGATCGGTGCGGCCATGGGCACCAACAACTGGGCCGACATCTTCGCCAAGGTGGGCGCCGACCCGGACGAGGCGAACCGTCGCTTCCTGGCCGAGCAGCGCCAGACCCCCGCGCCGTCCGAACACAGCCCGGCCGCCGACTTGGGCGAGCCGGTGCACACCGACGTGCTACGCCAGTTCTCCACGGTTGCGCGCCGTCAGATACGGCTGGTGGTGTCCGATCGTGGTTACACGGTGTTCTTGGCGCTGCTGCCATTTCTCATCGGTGTCCTGACGCTGACCGTTCGCGGCAAGAGTGGATACGGCATGTCGGACCCGATGGGCAACAACCCCGCTCAGCCCGACCAGATTCTGGTCATGCTCAACGTCGGCGCGGTGTTCATGGGTACCGCGCTGACGATCCGCGACCTCATCGGCGAGCGCCCCATCTTCCGCCGCGAGCAGGCGGTCGGCCTGTCCACGGCGGCCTACATGGGCGCCAAGATCGCGGTGTTCTCCGTGTTTGCGATCGTCCAGGCGGCGATCGCCACGACGATCTCGGTAATCGGCTGGGGCAAGCCGCTTTCCAACGCCGTGCTGCTGGGAGACGTCAGATTCGAGCTGTTCGTCACCGTCGCCGCGACCTGCGTGGCCTCGGCGCTGCTCGGTATGGCACTGTCGGCGCTCGCCCAATCGCAAGACCAGATCATGCCGATGCTGGTGGTCTCGATCATGTCTCAGCTGGTCTTCTCCGGCGGCATGATCTGGGTGACCGACCGGATCGTGCTCGACCAGTTGTCGTGGTTCACTCCGGCCCGGTGGGGCTTCGCTGCGTCGGCGTCGACGATCGACACCCACCGGCTGATACCGGGCCCAACCGACCCGAAAGACCAGCACTGGGACCACAAGGCGAGCGCATGGCTGTTCGACATGGCGATGCTCGGCGTGTTGTGCATGTTCTACAGCGGCATCGTCTGGTGGAAGATCCGCCTGAAAAAGCACTGATCGATTCGCCGCAACCGTCCGTCCCAACCCGGAATCGATTGAAGACCTGATGAATCGACCTGCGCAGCCCGTGCTGACGGTTCGATCCGGCCGATCGCACGGGAGCTTCGCGGCGGGCCGTGACGTCGTCATCGGCAGTGACGTGCGCGCCGACCTGCGCCTGGCCCACCCGCTGGTCGCCCGGGCGCATCTGCTGCTGCGCTTCGATCAGGGCAGGTGGATCGCGGTCGACAACAATTCGCTGAACGGGGTGTTCGTCAACGGCCAGCGAGTCGCGATGGTCGACATCTCCGACGGCCAGTCCGTCAACATCGGCAAGCCGGACGGACCGCTGATCACCTTCGAGGTCGGCCACCACACCGGTACGGTCGGTCTGCTGCCGCCGACGACGCAGTCGATTCCGGTGGTCGTGCCGCCCGGCGGACCGCGACCGTTGCGTCCCCGGCCTATCGCGCCCGGCGGCTCGCCCGGTTCGACGGGTCCCGCGGCGCGACCGCAACCCCCGCCACTCCGGACACCGCCGCCCGGCCCACCACCTGTCAAAGCCCCGCCGCGGCTGTACCGACCAGAAGACCCGCAGCGCACCACCGCCATTCCCGTCCCCCCACCGCCCGCCGCGACCCAGGCCGCGCCGCAGGTCGTTCCCCCGCCGGAGCCTCCGTCGGACACGAATCCACCCACCCAGATCGGGGTGACCGGCGAGGTGGCAGAGTTCCCGACCACGAGGGTCAAAGCCCTGGGGGGATCGGATCTGCGGGAACCCGTGACGGGCACGGCGTGGATCGGTCGCTCGCTGGACAACGACATCGTGATCCACGACGTGCTGGCGTCGCGCCACCACGCGTTCTTGACGCCGACGCCGATCGGCACCGAGATCCGCGACGCCCAGAGCATCAACGGGACGTTCGTCAACGGCATCAGGGTCGGGTCCGCGGTGCTCGCCGAGGGCGACGTGGTGACCATCGGCAACGTGGACCTGGTGTTCACCGGGGGCGCGCTGGTCCGTCGCGGGGAAGCGGCGACCCGAACCGGCGGCCTCGAGGTGCACGAGGTCGACTTCGGCGTCAACGGCAAGACCCTGTTGGAAAGGATCTCGCTGACGGCCCGTCCGGGGACGCTGACGGCCATCATCGGTGGGTCCGGCGCGGGCAAGACGACGCTGTCGCGGCTGATCGCCGGGTACGCGACCCCGACCTCCGGCTCGGTGACGTTCGAGGGCCACGACATCCACACCGAGTACGCGTCGCTGCGCACCCGGATCGGGATGGTCCCCCAGGACGACGTCGTGCACCGCCAGCTCACGGTCAACCAGGCGCTCGGCTATGCCGCCGAGCTGCGGCTGCCGCCGGACACCAGCAAAGCCGACCGCGAACAGGTCGTCGCGCAGGTCCTCGACGAGCTGGGGCTGACCCAGCACGCCGACACCCGGGTCGACAAGCTGTCCGGCGGCCAGCGCAAGCGCGCCTCTGTGGCACTGGAGCTGCTCACCGGGCCGTCGCTGCTGATCCTCGACGAGCCGACCTCGGGCCTGGACCCGGCGCTGGACCTGCAGGTCATGACGATGCTGCGGCAGCTGGCGGACGCCGGTCGCGTGGTGCTGGTGGTTACGCACTCGCTGACCTACCTCGACGTCTGCGACCAGGTGCTGCTGATGGCGCCCGGCGGCAAGACGGCCTACCTGGGGCCGCCCGGCCAGATCGGTGACGCCATGGGCACCACCAACTGGGCCCAGATCTTTGCCAAGGTGGGCGCCGACCCCGACGAGGCCAATCGCCGCTTTCTGGCCCAGAACAGGCCGCCGCCGCCCCCGCAGAAAAAGGCGCCTGCCGACCTGGGCGCCCCGGCGCACACGAGCATGCGCCGCCAGTTCTCCACGATCACCCGCCGCCAGGTTCGCCTCGTGGTCTCCGACCGCGCGTACTTCGCGTTCCTGGCGGTGCTGCCCTTCATCCTCGGGGCGCTGTCGCTGACGGTGCCGGGCAACACCGGCTTCGGCGTCGCGGCGCCGACCAGCGAGACGCCCGACGAGTCCGCGCAGATCCTGACGCTGCTGTCCATCGCCGCGGTGTTCATGGGCACCGCGCTGACGATTCGAGACCTCATCGGCGAGCGCGCCATCTTCCGCCGCGAGCAGGCCGTGGGCTTGTCGACGGGAGCGTACCTGAGCGCCAAGATCACGGTGTTCTGCGTGTTCGCGATCGTGCAGGCGGCGATCGCGACGGGCATCGTGTTGGTGGGCAAGGGCGCGCCCAGCCAGCCGGCGGTGCTGCTCGGTAACGCCGGCCTGGAGCTGTTTGTCACCGTCGCCGCGACGTGCGTGGCCTCCGCGATCCTCGGGCTGGTGCTGTCGTCGATCGCCCGCTCCAACGAGCAGATCATGCCGCTGCTGGTCGTGTCGCTGATGCTGCAGCTGGTGCTGGGCGGTGGGCTGGTGCCGGTTACGGGCCGCGTCTTCCTCGACCAGATGTCCTGGGCGATGCCGTCGCGGTGGGGCTACGCGGCGTCGGCGTCCACGGTGGACCTGTGGAAGCTGGTGCCTGGCACGCTGAGCCCCAAGGACAGCCACTGGAAGCACACCCCGGGCGCGTGGCTGCTCGACATGGGCATGCTCGGCGCGCTGTCGGTGATCTATTCCGTCGTCGTGCGGTGGCGCCTCCGGCTGAGGCGCTGAACCATCACGCATCCAAGCGCAGCCCGTGCGCTTGCGCGAAAGCCACGGCCTGGCCGACGTCGACGCGGGCGCCCGCCAGCGCGGCGGTTCACCACAGCGAGGGGTCGACGGTCGCGCCCCGCAGGTCGGCTTCGTCCAACCGGGTGCCCGTGGTCCGCGCGCCGCTGAGGTCGCCGTCGGTGAAGTCTTCCCCTTCAAAATGGCAGGCACTCGCGGCCGACCCACTGCGTAACCCGGTCAGCTCGCCGCCAGGCTCTCGAGTGCGTACTCGCTGACCGCGATCAGCGCGTCCCTCGCCGACCGGCGATCGCGGGCGTCGACCGATATCACCGGGATGTGCGCCGACAGGGCCAGTGCCTCTCGCACCTCGGCGACCGGGTATCGCGGCGCGCCGTCGAACTCGTTCACCGCGACCAGGAACGGCAGGTTGCGGTGCTCGAAGAAGTCGACGGCGGCGAAGCTGTCCTGCAGCCGCCGGCAGTCCACCAGAATGATGGCGCCGATCGCGCCACGGACGAGGTCGTCCCACATGAACCAGAACCGGCGCTGACCCGGGGTGCCGAACAGGTACAGCACCAGCTCCTCGTCCAACGTGATCCGGCCGAAGTCCATCGCGACGGTGGTGGTCCGCTTGTCCGGGGTGGCCTCGAGCGCGTCGACGCCCGCCGAGGCGTCGGTGAGTATCGCCTCGGTGCGCAGCGGCATGATCTCCGACACCGCCCCGACGAACGTGGTCTTGCCGGCACCGAAGCCGCCCGCGATGACGATCTTCGTCGATGCGTGGGCTCCCCCCTCAGAGTGCTTTAAGGCCACGCAGGGTCCTTCCTATCAGTTCGTAGCGCTCGTCCCGCGTCGACCGCTCGGTCAACGTTCTGTGCACCCGAAGGTAGCCGGACAGCACCAGATCGCCGACCAGGACGCGCGCGACACCGACGGGCAGATTCAGCCGGGCCGAGATTTCCGCAACCGACGGGCTGCCCACGCACAGTTGGATGATCTTGCCCCTCGGATCGCCGGGCGGCCACCGGTGACCGAGGCCGGCCTGCAGGCTCTCTACCGGCGCTTCCAGCGGCAGGTCGACCTCGGTGTCGGTTCGGCCGGCGGTCAGGGTGTATGGGCGGACCAGGCTCGCCTCATGTCCGGCCGGCCACGGCCCGCGTTCGTCCATCGGGATCTCACGACGCAGTGGACCGGCGCGCGGACTGCACCACGCCACCCACCCGCTCGACGAGGAGGGCCATCTCGTATCCGATCTGGCCGATGTCGCACGACGAGGCGGCCAGCGTGGCCAGGTTCGAGCCGTCGCCGACCCTCATCAGCAGCAGGTAGCCGTTCTGCATCTCGACCACCGACTGCAGCACCTGGCCGCCCTCGAACAGCTGCGCGGCGCCGCTCGCCAGGCTGGCCAACCCGGAGGCCACCGCGGCCAGTTGGTCGGCTCGCTCGCGCGGTAGATGCTCACTGGCGGCGATGGGCAGTCCGTCGACGGACACCAACAGGGCGTGCGCGACACCGGGGACCTCGCGAGCGAACCGCGTGACCAGCCAGTCCAGCGAGGTGCCGGGAGATGTCATTGTTCCTCAGCCCCGGTGTCGCGGGCGTGCGACCGGCCCGAGTGCACGCCGCCGAAATGGCTGCTGAAGGAGGCCCGCACCGCCTCGGGGTCGCGCGCCAAGGGTCCGGCGGCCGCAGGCTGCGGCGGCCGGACACCGGATCCTTGGCATTCCCGGCCCTCTGAGTCAGGCTCGCCCTGCTCGGCGACACCCGTTCCGTTGGCCGCGCCGGGCACCAGCCGCTCGCCCGGTTTGCGCACCGGGAGCCCGTGCTCGGCGGTGCGCGACTCGACGGGCTTCTCCTCGGCTTCGGCGGCCAAGGTCCAGCCGTGGTCCCAGACCGACTGCCAGTCGAGGTCGGGGGTGTTGACGAGGTCGTGCGGGTCGCCCAGCATCTCCGAGAGCATCGACCGGTAGATCACGTCATCATCGGGCGGGTCGGCCGGCGGCGTCGGACCTTTCGGGACGGTCGGGATCGAGGGATCGGGCGCGCGGGTGGGCTTGGGTGCCGGTGCTTGCGCAGCCCGATCGTCGGCGCCCTGCGCGGCGCCTCGCGCCCGCGCGGCGAAGAACGCCGAGGTGTCCGACACCGCCGGGGCCGGTGTTGGGTTCGGCTCCGGCGTCGTCGGGGTCTCCTGCCCGGTTTCCCGCGAGGGAGTGGACAGCTCGCGCCGGGGGCGGCGGGGCTGCTGCTCGGCGGGCGGGGCGGGGACTTCGGTGATGCCGCTCGAACCCGGATCGCGTCGCGGCAGCAAGGTGACCGACGGCGCCGAACCGTTCTGGTTCACCGGTTCGGGCTCGCGCTGTTCGACGGACCCCGGCGCGGTGAGCGAACCGGCGAGTTGGGCGAGTTGGGCGCTCGGGGACGTAACCGCCCGCACCCGGTCGGCCCGTGGCTCCGCTTGCGGTTCCGCGCCCTCGAGCACCGTGGGCGGCAGGTAGATCTCGGCGGTCGTGCCGGAGCCGGCTTCGTTTGCCGCCGGGCCGCGCAACCCGACCCGGATGCCGTGCCGGGCGGCGATCCGGCCGACCACGAACAGGCCCATGTGGCGGGCATTGTCAGGAGTGGGGTCCGGGGTGACCTCGCCGCCTGCCTGCAGCCGCATGTTGGCGATCCGCCGGTCGGCGTCGTTCATGCCCAACCCGGAGTCGGAAATCCTCAGCAGGACTCCCCCACTATCGCCCGCGCCGCCTCGTGTCGCGGCGACGCGGGCGGTCGTCGTGGGCGGCGAGTACCGCAGGGCGTTGTCGATCAGCTCGGCGAACAGGTGGATGACGCCGCCGGCCGCCGTGCCCACCAGCGCGCAGTCGGGCAGCTCGACGATCTCCACGCGGCGGTAGTCCTCGACCTCCGACACGGCGGCGTTGACCACCGTCGCAAGCGGCACCGGGTCACGCTGGTCACGCGCCAGCGGCGCGCCCGCCAGCACCAGCAGGTTGGCGCTGTTGCGGCGCAGCCGCGCCGCGAGGTGGTCCAGCCGGAACAGGCTGTCGAGGCGTTCGGGATCCTCTTCGTCGCGCTCCAGGCGGTCGATGAGCGACAGCTGCTGGTCGACCAGGGAACGGCTGCGCCGCGACATGGTCTCGAACATGTCGTTGACCAGCAGGCGCAACCGCGCCTCGTCACCGGCCAGCAGCAGGGCCTGGGTGTGCAGTTCGTCGACCGCGTGGGCAACCTGGCCGATCTCCTCGGTGGTGTACACAGGCAGTGGTCCGGGGGTCGGCGCGGTCCCACCGGCCTTGACCCGGGCGACCTCCTCCTCGAGGTCGGTGTGGGCGACCCTGAGCGCGCCGTCGCGCAGCACGCGCAGCGGCCGGACGAGGGCCCGCGCCACGAGCAGCACGACGATCAGGGCGACACCGATGGCGGTCAGCACCAGGACGGTGTCGAGCATCGCGGCGTTGCGCCGATCGTCGGCCTGGGCCTGCACCGACTTGGTCACCGACGCCGTGGCGTCGCCGATGACCTGTTCGGCGATGTCGTCGGTGGTCTGGATCGAGCGCAGCAGGTCGGGGTTTTCGACGAGCACCGTGGCCGGATCGGACATCATCGCCATCCGGGTCACCATCTGCTGCTGCAGCGTCTTGGCTTCCGACGAGCCCGCGCCCAGCACTTCGCTCATCCCGAACAGGGTCGACGGTTCGGTGCCGGCCAGGGTGATCATCGACGTCCGCAACTCCGGCTCCGGGAGGTCGGCACCGCGGGTCACCAGGATCTTCTGCATCGTCATCTGCCCGCGGGCCCCGACCGCGCGGCTCAGGCCTTCGGTCTCGGCGCGGATTTTCCGGTCGTCGACGTGCACGGACGCGTTGATGACGTCCTCGGCCGTCAGCAGGATCGCCGCGTAGGTGGTGACCCGGTCCCGCAAACCGATGCTGTTGTCGGCCACCTTGTCCAGCAGCGTCTGCCCGCCGTTGAGCAGGTTGTTCACCCCGGATCGGACGTCGGAGGTCACGTCGGTGTCCGCCAACCGCTGCTGCAGCTCGTGCTTGCGGGCCGCGTAGTTCTTCGTCGCGCCCTCGACGTCACGATCGGTTGAGCCGGCCAGCAGCGCGACATCCAACGCCGACACGTATTTGGTGATCGTCGGCAGCACGTCGGCGCGGGCGGCGGCCACCCGCAGTCCGCTGGCGTTGGCCATCGCGCCCTGGATCCGCAGCACCCCGAACACCGTCGCCAACACCAGCGGTACCAGCACGATCGCGAAGACTTTCCAGCGGACGGGCCAGTTGCTCGGCGACCAGGCCGGCGGGCGCTTGGCCGGCGCGTCCGGGGGAGGTGTGGGTTCGGCTGGGACCGTCTCGGCCGGGAAGGCCGGACGGGCGAACATGGTCACGTCGGCACGGCCGCGCGACCGGCCGCTGCGCTGATGGTCAGCGCTGAAATAAACGAGAGGCTCATGAAACTTCCTGCTTTATTTCCACCCGCCGCGTGCAGACAGGCGCGAGCGGTGAGGCAATGCGACGAGTATGACAGCCCAAACCCCAGCTCACCAGAATCGTTACTGAGCAGAGACCGCGCACGCGGGCGGTCCGGTACGCCCGCGTAAGACCCGGGCAAACAGGGGCGCGGATCTTTGTCATGATCGGCAGATGTTCCGGCTGCTGTTCTACGCCCCGCGCATCCCCCCGAATACGGGAAATGCCATCCGGACGGCGGCTGCCACCGGTTGCGAACTGCATCTGGTCGAACCGTTGGGGTTTGACCTGTCCGAGCCCCGGCTCCGGCGGGCCGGACTGGACTACCACGACCTGGCGTCGGTCACCGTTCATTCGTCATTGCCGGCTGCGTGGGACGCGCTCTCGCCGGCGCGGGTGTTCGCCTTCACCGCGCAAGCGACCATCCCGTTCGCCGACATCGGCTACCGGCCCGGCGACGTGTTGATGTTCGGGCCCGAGCCCGACGGGTTGGACGCCGCGACGCTGGCCGACCCGCACATCACCCAACAGGTGCGCATTCCCATGCTGGCGGGCCGGCGCTCGCTGAACCTGTCCAATGCCGCCGCGATCGCCGTCTACGAGGCGTGGCGTCAGCACGGCTACCCGGGGGCTGTCTGACTACCAAGCGTTCCAGCGCGTCACCTGCTCGGCGGGCAGGCGCTTGGCGGGCCGGAAGTCGGTGCCTTTGGTGTAGGCGATCGGAAACAACCCGCCCTGGCTGTACTTGTCGAACGGGATGCCGAGCACCTCTGCCGCCTGCCGCTCGCCCTCCCTGAGCAGGTGCAGCGTCGTCCAGCAGGTGCCCAGCCCGCGGGAGCGCAGGGCGAGGCAGAAGCTCCAGACAGCCGGGAACAGCGACGCCCAGAACGACACACCGCCCAGCGGAGTCTTGTCTTCACGGCCTTCGATGCAGGGGATCAGCAGGACCGGCGCCTCGTGCATGTGCTCGGCGAGGTAGGTGGCGGAATCCCTGACCTTGCCCATCCGCTCCCCGCGGGTGTCGCCTACGGCGTATTGGGGTGAGGGCAAGCTGAGGTACGCGCGGGCGTTGGACCGATAGATCTCGCCGATCGCCTTGCGCTTGTCGGCGTCCTCGACGAACACCCATTGCCACCCCTGCGAGTTGGAACCGGTGGGCGCCTGCAGCGCCAGTTCGAGGCATTCCATCAAGACCTCGCGGCCCACCGGCTTGTCGAAGTCGAGGCGTTTGCGGACCGAGCGGGTGGTGGTCAGGACTTCGTCGACGGACAGGTTGAGGGTCACTGAGGCGAGACTACCGAGGCCGTATGAGCGTCGAACTCACGCAAGAGGTCTCCAACAGGCTCACGTCCGCTCACTATGGGTGGCTGACCACCGTCGCGACATCGGGGCAGCCGGTTCCGCGGTTGATCTGGTTCTACTTCGACCGCGCCCAGCTGACGGTGCACTCCATGCCGCGGGCGGCCAAGGTCGGCCACATCAAGGCGCACTCCCAGGTAAGCCTGAACCTGGATTCCGACGGCAACGGCGGCGGGATCATCGTCGTCGGCGGGAACCGCGACGATCGACGCCACTGACGTCGACTGCCGCCAGGACGCGCCGTACTGGGCGAAGTACAGCGAGGACGCCGCGAGATTCGGGCTGACCGAGGCGATGGGCTCCTACAGCACTCGGCTGACGATCACCCCGACCAGGGTAATGGACGACGCCCGCCTAAGTCGTTCCGCTGCGTAACAGTCGCCTCATAGACCCCAGGGGACACGGGACCTTCGGAACCGTTGTCGCGCGTAGGCGGGCACATCGAGTCAACGCGTGCCACCTCCGCCAGGGACTCGTGTGGCGCATGTGACGCGACGGCATCACCGGAAGTTGCGTGACTTCGATCGACGGCCAGGGTGATGCGGCCCTACCGCCTCTTGTTCACGGGATATGCGGGTAATGCTCATGCACCTTCATCACTGAAGTCCACTGGGGAAAGCCGGCAATTATTTCGGCATTGACGGAGAAATTTCTTCTCTTCCCACAGAGAGCTACTCAAAGGGAGCTACTCAACCAACCGCGCGCTCGTCGCCTGCTCGCGAGCGTGCATGTTTGTACGCGACACGCCGGGGATTGCCGGCATTCTGGGCACGTTCGGCAGGCTCAGCGGAAGTCGCGCGAACGGGAGCCTACCGCCAAGGTGATGCGGCCCAACCGCTCGGCGACGACGGTGATCGCGCCGCTGGCGTTTTGGAGCTGCCCGCGGACCAGCAGCGCCGGCGCCGTGTTCGCCAGCTTGCGGTGCCGCGCCCACACCCCGGGCGTGCACAGCACGTTGACCATCCCGGTCTCGTCCTCGAGGTTGAGGAACGTCACCCCCCGGGCCGTCCCGGGGCGCTGCCGATGGGTCACCGCACCGGCGATCAGCACGCGGTCGCCGTCGGGCACCGATCCCAGCCGCCCGGCGGGCAGCACCCCCATCGCGTCCAGGTCGGCCCGCAGGAACTGCGTCGGATAGCTGTCGGGGGAAACGCCGGTGGCCCACACGTCGGCGGCGGCCAGTTCCAGCTCACTCATCCCCGGCAAAGCCGGGATGTGCGACGACGAGCCCACACCCGGCAACCGGTCCGGCCGTTGGGTGGCCGCCGCGCCGGCCGCCCACAATGCTTCTCGCCGCGACATGCCGAAGCAGCCCAGCGCCCCGGCCGTCGCCAGCGCTTCGGTCTGCGGCACACTCAATTGCAGCCGGGTGGTCAGATCCAGCAGAGAAGCGAATGGCCCGTTGGCTTTTCGCTCCTCGACCAGCTTATCGGCGAGGTCGTCGCCGATATGGCGCACGGCGGCCAACCCCAACCGGACCTCGGTGCCGGCATTCTCGAGGGTGGCGTGGGCCAGGCTGGCGGTGACGTCCGGGCCGTGCACCGCCACACCGTGCCGGCGCGCATCGGCCACCAGGGACTGCGGCGAGTAGAAACCCATCGGCTGGGCGCGCAGCAGCGCCGCACAGAACGCAGCCGGGTGGTGCAGCTTGAACCACGACGAGTAGAACACCAGCGACGCGAAGGACAGCGCGTGGCTTTCCGGGAACCCGAAATTGGCGAAGGCCTCCAGCTTTTCGTAGGTCCGGTCGATCACCTCGTCGGGGGCGCCGTGCAGCGCGCGCATGCCGTCGTAGAACCGGCCGCGCAGCCGCTGCATGCGTTCGGCCGAACGCTTGGACCCCATAGCGCGCCGGAGCTGGTCGGCCTCGGCGGCGGAAAAGCCGGCGCAGTCCACCGCAAGCTGCATCAGCTGTTCCTGAAAGAGCGGCACTCCCAGCGTCTTTCGTAGTGCCGGCTCCATCGACGGGTGGTCGTAGACGACCCGGTCGATGCCGTTGCGCCGCCGGATGTAGGGGTGCACCGACCCGCCCTGGATGGGTCCGGGGCGGATCAGCGCGACCTCCACCACCAGGTCGTAGAAGATCCGGGGCCGCAGCCGCGGCAGGGTGGCCATCTGCGCCCGCGACTCCACCTGGAAGGCGCCGACGGAATCGGCGCGGGCCAGCATCTCGTACACCGCCGGCTCGGAGAGGTCGAGCCGGGCCAGGTCGACCTCGATCCCCTTGTGTTCGGCCACCAGGTCGATGGCGTAGTGCAACGCCGAGAGCATGCCCAGCCCCAGTAGGTCGAACTTCACCAAACCGATTGCCGCACAATCGTCCTTGTCCCACTGCAGGACGCTGCGGTTCTCCATGCGCGCCCATTCCACCGGGCACACATCGGCGATCGGGCGGTCGCAGATCACCATACCGCCCGAATGAATGCCCATGTGCCGCGGCAGGTTCCGGATCTGGTTGGCCAGGTCGACCACCTGCTCGGGGATGCCCTCGACATCCGGCGAGTCGGCCAGCCCGTTCCAGTGGCTGATCTGCTTACTCCAGGCGTCCTGCTGGCCCTGCGAGAAACCCAGCGCGCGGGCCATATCGCGCACCGCGATCCGGCCCCGGTAGGTGATGACGTTGGCGACCTGGGCGGCGTAGTCCCGGCCATACTTGTCGTAGACGTACTGGATGACCTTTTCGCGCTGGTCGGACTCGATGTCCATGTCGATGTCGGGCGGCCCGTCGCGGGCGGGCGACAGGAAGCGCTCGAACAACAGCTCGTTGGCCACCGGGTCGACCGCGGTGACGCCGAGGGCATAACAGACCGCGGAATTGGCCGCCGATCCCCTGCCCTGGCACAGGATGTTGTTCTGGCGGCAGAACCGGGCGATATCGTGGACCACCAGGAAGTATCCCGGAAAATGCAGCTGGGCAATGACTTTCAGTTCGTGCTCGATCTGGGCGTACGCGCGCGGCGCCCTGTCGGCCGGCCCGTAGCGGTCGCGCGCCCCCGTCATCGTCAGCTGCCGCAGCCAGCTGTCCTCGGTCTGCCCGTCGGGCACGTCGAACGGCGGCAGCTGCGGCGCGATCAGCGTCAGCCCGAAAGCGCACTGCTCGCCGAGTTCGGCGGCGGCGGTCACCGCCTCGGGCCGCTGCTCGAAGAGCCGGGCCATCTCCTCGCCGGACCGCAGGTGCGAACCACCCAGCGGGGCCAGCCACCCGGCGGCGGAATCCAGGGAGTGGCGGGCCCGGCTGGCACCCATCGCCATGGCGAGCCGGCCGCGCGACGGATGGGCGAAATGCGCCCCGGTGGTGGCGACGACGCCGACACCGAAGCGCGACGCCAGCCCGGCCAGCACCGCGTTGCGTTCGTCGTCGAGCGGATGACCGTGATGGGTCAGCTCGATGCTGACCCGTCGCGCGCCGAACCGGTCCGCCAGGTCGGCCAGCGCCCGCTCCGCGGCGTCCGTGCCGCCGCCGGAAAGCGCCTGGCGGACATGGCCTTTGCGGCATCCGGTGAGGATGTGCCAGTGCCCGCCGGCCGCCTCGGTCAGCGCGTCGAAGTCGTAGCGCGGCTTTCCCTTCTCCCCGCCGGCCAGATGCGCGGCGGCCAGCTGCCGCGACAGCCGTCGGTAACCTTCCGGGCTGCGGGCCAGCACCAGCAGGTGCGGGCCGGGCGGATCCGGCGCCTCGGTGCGGGCGCCCGACCCCAGCGACAGCTCGGCCCCGAACACGGTGCGGATGTCGAGTTCGGCGGCCGCTTCGGCGAACCGCACCGCGCCGTACAGGCCGTCGTGGTCGGTCAGCGCGAGGGCGCGCAGATCCAGCCGGGCGGCCTCCTCGACCAGCTCCTCCGGGGTGCTGGCCCCGTCTAGGAAGCTGAACGCCGAATGCGCGTGCAGCTCGGCGTACGCGACGGACGAACGGGCCGACTCCGGTTCCGGGGCCGGCGGCCGGTAGGCCGCGCGCTTCGGCGACAAGGGGCCATCCTTCCGGGGGTCCGCCGGGACTTGCTCGCCGGCGTGGCGCGGCTTGCTGTCGAGCACACGCTCCATTTCCGCCCAGCTCGGCGGCCCATTGAACCAGCCCACGCCACGAAGTGTATCGAAAGTATGTTCGATACATGTATAGGGGAAAGCCTACGACCGCCGGCCCGCTTCGATGTAAGACTTGTCAACATGGCCTCCAGCTCCTACCACCACGGCAACTTGCGCCAGGCGCTGTTGGAGCACGCGATGGATCTGGCACGGGCCGGCGGGCCCGACGCGGTGGTGTTGCGCGATGTGCAGCGTGCGGCCGGTGTGAGCAACTCTGCGGCATATCGGCACTACTCGGATCGCCAGGCGCTCCTGACCGCGGTTCAGGTTTACGGGATGACGTTGCTGGGTGAGGCGATGGTGGCGTCATTGGCGGCGGTTCCGAACCGCGGCCCACGTGATCGGCGCGCCCTGGCGCGCTTGCGGGCGACCGGCCAGGCATACGTTGACTTCGCCCTGGCCGAGCCCGGCCTGTTTCGAACGGCGTTCGCGCCCGGGGGACTGCACCACACCGACGCGAGGGTGCCGGCCGAACGCCATCCGTTCCGGATTCTCAGCGGCTGCATCGACGACCTCGTCGCCGCCGGGGTCCTCCCTCCCGACCGCCGTGACGGACTCGACGAGGCCGCATGGGCAGCGGTTCATGGCTTGGCCACGTTGTACCTCGATGGACCGCTGGCGGCAGCGGACACCCATCGCAAGCAGCAGATCACCGACCGCCTGCTCGAGGTCATCCAAGACGGCCTCCGCTAACTTATGTTGACAGCAATAACTTCCCCTATCATGCTTGCCGATGTTACTGCTGTCAACATAAGGCGGATCGCAGATGACCCTCGAGGCCCCCCAACGCTCTCGAACCCGCGGCGCGCATGCCGCTCGGCCGAAACGAGTGCGGCCCGTCGCCATCCTGGCGGTCGTCCTGGTCGCATCGCTGGCCATCAACGTGGAGACCACGATCGTCAATGTGGCCCTGCCAACGCTGAATTCGGCGTTGGGCGCTTCGACGCGCGGACTGCAGTGGATCGTCGACGCCTACAACCTGGCCTTTGCCGCGCTGGTGCTGGCCGGTGGCACCATCGGAGACAAGTTGGGCCGCCGCGGGACGCTGATCGCCGGCCTGGTCCTCTTCGCGCTGAGCAGCGTCGGCGCGGCGCTGTGCACTACGACCGGATCACTGATCGTGATGCGACTGGTGATGGGCATGTCCTCAGCCCTGATCTATCCCACCACGCTGGCCATAATCACCGACACGTTCCGCGAACCTCGGAAACGGGCGGTGGCGATCGGCCTGTGGGGCGCGGTCACCGGTCTTGGCGTGGCGATCGGCCCGATTCTCGGCGGCGCACTGCTGGAGGTGTTCTGGTGGGGCAGCCTGTTTCTGGCGTTGGCGCCCATCGCCGTGGTGGCGGCCCTGGCCGCACCAGTCGTCATTCCCGCCTCCTCCCCCGATCCGGGTTCGCGACTGGATCGTGGCGGTCTGGTGCTCTCGGTGGTCATGCTCGGTGCGCTGGTCTACACGATCATCGAAGCGCCGCAACGAGGTTGGGCCTCCGGGCCGACAATGGCCGGCTTCGCACTGGCGCTTGCGGCAGGTATCGCTTTCGCGCTCTGGGAATTGCGGCAGCGCGACCCCCTTATCGACGTCAAGCTGTTCACGAATCTGCGGTTCAGCGCGGCCAGCGGGGCGGTCACCGTGGCGTTTTTCGCGCTGTTCGGGTTCATCTTCCTGATCACCCAGTTTATGCAACAGCTGCAAGGCTTCGGCCCGCTCGGCACCGGAGTGCGCATCCTTCCGGTGGCGCTGTCGATCGCAGTCGGATCGGTGGTTGGCACAAGGGTGGCCGTCGGCCGCGTCGGCACCAAAGCCGTTGTTTTCCTTGGGTTGGTGATGATGGCCGCCTCCTTCACCTGGATCAGCATCATCGACCTGAGCGTCGGCTACCCCGAGATGGCCGCCCAGATGGTCTTGTTGGGCGGGGGCCTGGGGCTGACCACCGCACCGGCCACCGACTCCATCATGGGAGTCGTGCGGCCCGAGCAGGCCGGCGCCGGGTCGGCCGTCAACGACGCCACCCGCCAGGTGGGCGGCACGCTCGGTGTTGCCGTCATCGGCAGCACCTTCTCCACTCTCTACATCCGCCACCTCGACGATAGCTCGGTTCTGCAGATGCTGCCCAAGCCGGCTCGATCGGTCGCGCAGGAAGGCCTGGCGCAAGGGCTGGCCGTCGCCGCGCATTCTCCGGGTTCGATCGCCAGCGCCGTCCGCGGCACGGTCGGCGACGCGTTCCTGTCCGGCATGAATGCGGGCTGCCTGACCGCCGCTGCGGTCTGCCTCGCCGGCGCGTTCTTCGTGCTGGCCGTGCTGCCGGCACACCCGATCGGGAGCCGGGCTTGAGCAAGCCCGAGCGCTGCGCGCCCTGGGCGGTCATCACGGGAGCCAGCGACGGAATCGGGCGGGCCATCGCCAAACGCGTTGCGGCAGATGGACTCGATGTCGTTCTCGCGGTGCGCGGTTAAGCAAAATTGATTGAGCTGGCAACGCGCGCCTGGTCGCGCTCGAGCCAAGTCTCCGTGCTGCTGTTCGGCAAGCAACACCGGCGCAGACGCACTTCGAAACCGCGCACCGCGCGCCTTCCCCGGACGCCAGAACGGGCGCAGCACTGACCCGCGGTCGTCGGGGGCATCGCGCCCTGAGAAGGTGGGTCAATGCCGGTCACCATCGATGCACGCCGCCACGACGCGTTCCTGTTCGACCTTGACGCCGTGGTGGCGGCCGACGGCGGTGCATTCGACTCCGCGGTGACAGTGGTCCGGCAATTGCACGACATCGGCGTGGGCGTCGGCGCCTTCTCGGCAGAACCGAAATGCCGGGAAGCACTGGCGTCGTCCGGCATCGGCGACCTGTTCGCCGCCGTCGTTGTCGGCGACCCGGTCGAGGCAGCCACGCGCCTGGCGGTACGGCCGGGCCGATCCGTCGTCGCCGCGACCGACGTGTCCACGGTCAGGGCCGCACGCGCCGCTGGGTTCGCATTGATCATCGGCGTTGACCGCACCGGGAACCGCGACGCGCTCCTCGGCGCGGGCGCCGACACGGTCGTCGCCGACCTCCGCGACGTCGTTGTGCGCAGCGGGGACCTAAGGATGTCGCAACTTCCCGACGCTTTGCGGGCGCAGGGTCTAGGGGACGGGCGACCGGTGGTGTTCTACGACTTCGACGGCACGCTGTCGGAGATCGTCAACGACCCGGACTCGGCAACGCTCGTCGCCGGCGCGGCCGAGGCGCTGCGGAAGCTGGCGGCGCGCTGTCCGGTCGCGGTGTTGTCCGGCCGCGACCTGGCCGACGTGAGGAAGCGCGTCGGCCTGCCCGGCATCTGGTGCGCCGGCAGTCATGGTTTCGAGTTGACCGCGCCCGACGGAACACACCACCAGAACGACGCCGCGGCAGCGGCCGTACCCGTGCTGGAGCAAGCGGCCGCCGAGCTACGCGATCAACTCGGCTCCATTCCCGGTGTTGTAGTGGAGCACAAGCGTTTTGGTGTTGCGGTGCACTACCGCAATGCCGCGCGCGACCGAGTGGGCGAGGTGGCGGCGGCGGTGCGCGCCGCGGGCCGGCGCGACGAGCTTCGGGTGACCACCGGTCGCGAAGTCATCGAGCTGCGGCCGGACCTCGACTGGGACAAGGGGAGAACTTTGCGCTGGGTGATGGATCACCTACAGCAGGGCGGCTCCGGTCCCCTGGTGCCGATCTATCTCGGCGACGACATCACCGACGAGGATGCGTTCGACGCGGTGCGCGTGGGACCTGTCCAAGGTGCCCCAATCCTGGTGCGGCACAACGAAGACGGTGACCGCGCCACCGCCGCGCTGTACGCGTTGGAGAGCCCCGCGCAGGTCAGCGAGTTCACCGAGCGGCTGGCGCGTCAGCTAAGAGACGCTCCCGCGAATTGATCTGTGACCGTTGGTCATTGACCACCGGTCACTCCTGCTGATTCCCTGGCAACCAAGCGAAAGCCCGGACATTGCGCCGGTGGCACCTAGCGGCCGGGCGGCGGTAA
Organism: Mycobacterium sp.; assembly: GCA_031292665.1. Lineage (GTDB taxonomy): Bacteria > Actinomycetota > Actinomycetes > Mycobacteriales > Mycobacteriaceae > Mycobacterium. The sequence goes on from JARLGR010000058.1 coordinate 18,785, forward strand.
TCGCGTCGACCGTCACCACAAAGTCGCTACCCTCGTGGCCCAGTACCTGATCAGGACGGGGCGATCACGGCCATGCCGAGCGCCTCGGCGGCACCACACATGCGGACGTCGTAGGTGCACAAACGGCCAAGATCCTCGCCGAGCCGCTGCGCCGTCGCCAGGTGAATGGCGTCGAGCGTGCGCAGCTCGAATGGCTGCAGCCCACCAGCGACATCAAGCACCCGTTTGTCGATGCGAAGCAGATCCAGATTGGCGAGCGTCCGGCGTCCGGCTGCCCGGGCTGATTCCCCCTTATCAAGCAGAGCCCGCATGACCTCCGTGCGCGCCAGGGCGCTCGACACGAGCGGACGGCGGGTGCGGAGGTAGCGACGCAGCGCCTTTGACTCCGGCTCACTAACCGCGAGCTTGACGATCGCGGAAGAGTCCAGGTAGATAGCCGTCATCAACGCTCGTGCTCACGCAGGCGCGCAAGCGTCACGGACGGCAGCTCGACGCCGGCTGCGAGTTCGAGTGGTTCGGGCAGGTCATCGAAGTCGATCGTGGCGCGCTCGATCTCGCCGCTGGCCAACATCTGCTCGTACGGACCGCCCTGTGGCATCGGCGAAAGCAGGGCGACGGGCCGACCGCGGTCGGTGATCTCGATCGTCTCGCCAGCTTCGACGCGGCGGAGCAGTTCGCTGGCCCGTTGCCGCAGCTCACGCACGCCCACCGAAGCCATGTGCTAACAGTAGCACATGCCTTATCGCCGACGGCAAGGTGATCTCGCCGCGTTGGCTACTGCAAATTCCGCCCTCCGCCCGCGAAGCCGACTGAGCCTAAGCCTCCACGTACTCCACGGCGCCGTCGTCCAGCACCACGCGCGCGTCGCCGCCGTCGGGCCCGGACGTCTCGGTGCGGAACACCGCACGCCCGGGTTCGGTGCGCCAGATCAGCGTGGTCAGCGTCTCGCCGGGAAACACCGGCGAGGTGAAGCGCGCCGCGATAGCGGTGACGTTGGCCGCCACACCCTTGCCCAGCTCGGCGACCAGCGCGCGGCCCGCCACGCCGTAGCTGCAGAGCCCGTGCAGGATCGGCTTGGTGAACCCGGCCATCTCGCGGGCGAACCAGGGGTCGCTGTGCAGCGGGTTGCGGTCGCCGGACAGCCGGTAGATCAGCGTTTGGTCCTCGCGGGTGGGCAGGGGGATCCGGGCGTCGGGCTCGCGGTCCGGGAACTCCGGCGCCACCGGGCGCTGACCGGGCTGTCCCCCGAATCCGCCCTCGCCGCGGATGACCAGCGTGGTGAGCGTCTCGGCGATCAGCTCCCCCGAGTCGGGGTCCGCGCCGCGGCCGCGCAGCACGAGGATCGCATTCTTGCCCTCCCCCTTGTCCTGGATGTCGGCCACCTCGGAGACCACCGACAACTTGCCCGCGGGCGGCAGCGGCGCATGCAGCCGGATGGCCTGGGAGCCGTGTAACAGCATGGCCCAGTTGAACGTTCCGACCTTGCCCGCCGCCCCGAACGCCGGGCAGCAGATCACCGAGTAGGTGGGCAGCACCTGCTGGGTGATGCCGTGGCTGTTCTCGGTGGTGAACGACAGGTCGTCGAGACCGGCTCCCACGCCGAGCGCGTAGAGCAGCGTGTCGCGGTCCGTCCATTCGAACAGCATCGGCTCCGTCACCGCGCCGACGGCACTCGGGTCAATGGCCATGGGGGTCTCCTTTCAAGTCTTTTCGGAATGCAACCATCGCAAACCCTTCCCACCGAAGCCTTCCGCAGGGCAGGCTACTTCCATGCCCACGCGCAGCATGATCAGGACGGCCTACAAGGCGGTTGCGGTGCTCGCCGCAACGGTAATCGTCGGTGCCTGCGGCGGATCACCGCAGGCGCGCAGCATCACACTGACGTTCATCCGGCATGCGCAGTCCGAGGCCAACGCCAGCGGGGTGATCAACACCGAGGTTCCGGGCCCCGGCCTGAGCCCCGAGGGCCAGGCGCAGGCCCAGCAGCTGGCCCACTCCCGGCACGACTTCGATGCCGTCTACGCCTCGACGATGGTGCGGACCCAGCAGACCGCCGCGCCATTGGCCGCCGAACTCGGCAAGCAGGTGGAGGTGCTGCCGGGTCTGCAGGAGATCAACGCCGGCTGGTACGAAGGCAAACCGGACTCGATGGCTTCCTCGACGTATCTACTCGCACCCGCGGACTGGCTTCACGGCGACCTCCAGGACAGCATCCCGGGCTCGGTGACCGGCAAGGAGTTCAACGAGCGCTTCACCGCCGCCGTCAACAAGGTCTACAACAGCGGCAACAGCAAGCCGGTCGTGTTCTCGCACCTGTACTCGATCATGTACTGGGCGCTGATGAACACCAAGAACGCCAGGGACAGCCTGGCGACCAGCCACCCGCTGCCGAACATCGGCCACGTGGTGATCACCGGAAACCCGATGACCGGCTGGACGCTCGTTGACTGGGACGGGATCCGCAACTTCCAAAGCTGATCGGAGTTGACGGGTGCGGCCTCGGGCCGCCACCATGGCTGGATGCGTTATGTCGTTACCGGCGGTACCGGGTTCATTGGTCGCCGCGTCGTCTCTCGTCTGTTGGACAGCCGGCCCGATGCGCAGGTGTGGGTCCTGGTCCGCCGCCGGTCCCTTGGGCGCTTCGAACGGCTGGCGGCCGAGTGGGGGGAGCGCGCCAGACCCCTGGTCGGTGAGCTGCCGGAGCTCGCACTGACCGACGACGTCCTCGCCGAGCTGGGCCCCGTCGATCATGTCGTGCACTGCGCGGCGATCTACGACATCACCGCCGCGGAGGCCGAACAGCGGGCCACCAATGTCGAGGGCACCCGCGCGGTCATCGAACTGGCGCGGCGGCTGGACGCCACCCTGCACCACGTGTCGTCGATCGCCGTGGCGGGCGACTTCGCCGGCGAGTACACCGAGGACGACTTCGACGTCGGCCAGGGGCTGCCGAGCCCGTATCACCGGACGAAATTCGGGGCCGAGTCGCTGGTGCGCTCGACGCCCGGGCTGCGCTACCGCGTCTACCGGCCGGCGGCGGTCGTCGGGGACTCGCGCACCGGCGAGATGGACAAGGTCGACGGTCCGTACTATTTCTTCGGGGTGCTCGCCAGGCTGGCGGTGTTGCCGTCGCTGACGCCGATCCTGCTGCCCGACACCGGGCGCACCAACATCGTCCCGGTCGACTACGTCGTCGACGCTCTGGTCGCCCTCATGCACGCCGCGGACTCGGATGGGCGGACGTTCCATCTCACCGCGGCGAAAACCATTGGGCTGCGCGGTATCTACCGCGGCGTCGCCAAGGCGGCCGGGCTGCCGCCGCTGCGCGGGTCGCTGCCGGGTGCGGTGGCCGCCCCGGTGCTGCACGTGCGCGGGCGCGCCAAGATCCTGCGCAACATGGCGGCCACCCAACTCGGAATCCCCGCCGAGGTCTTCGACGTGGTCGACCTCAAGCCCACCTTCATCAGCGACGGGACCCGAAACGCTCTGCGCGGCAGCGGCATTGACGTGCCAGAGTTCGCCGCGTATGCGCCCGGGCTGTGGCGGTACTGGGCGGAGCACCTCGACCCCGATCGCGCCCGCCGGCAGGATCCGCTGCGGGGCCGGCACGTCATCATCACCGGCGCGTCCAGCGGCATCGGCCGCGCTGCGGCCATCGCCGTCGCGGAGCGCGGCGCCACCGTGTTCGCGCTGGCCCGCAACGCCGACGCGCTGGACGCGCTGGTCGCCGAGATCCGCGCGGGCGGCGGCGACGCGCACGCCTTCACCTGCGACGTCACCGATTCGACATCGGTGGAGCACACCATCAAGGACATCCTGGGTCGCTTCGACCACGTCGACTACCTGTTGAACAACGCGGGCCGGTCGATTCGGCGCTCGGTGGTCAACTCCACCGACCGGCTGCACGATTACGAACGGGTGATGGCGGTGAACTACTTCGGCGCGGTGCGGATGGTGCTGGCGCTGCTGCCGCACTGGCGCGAGCGCCGATTCGGTCACGTCGTCAACGTCTCCAGCGCCGGCGTGCAGGCCCGCAACCCCAAGTACAGCTCGTACCTCCCCACCAAGGCGGCGCTCGACGCGTTCGCCGACGTGGTGGCATCCGAGACACTGTCCGACCACGTCACGTTCACCAACATCCACATGCCGCTCGTGGCGACACCCATGATCGTGCCGTCCCACCGGCTCAACCCAGTCCCGCCCATCAGCGCCGAGCGGGCGGCGGCCATGGTGGTGCGCGGCCTCGTCGAGAAGCCGGCGCGCATCGACACCCCACTGGGCACGCTCGCCGAGGCCGGTAACTATCTCGCGCCCAAGACCTCCCGGCGGATCCTGCACCAGCTCTACCTCGGCTACCCGGACTCGGCGGCGGCCCGCGGAATGGCCACGGCTCCACCACCGGCGCGGCGCAATCCGAGACGGGCCGCCCGCGGCATCCGGGCACCCCGGCCGGTCAAGCGTCTGGTGCGCTTGGTGCCCGGCGTGCACTGGTAAAACCAGAAGTTTCAGCAACACGCGATTGCGGTATCCCGGCGCGGTGACTCGCATTCTCGGCGACCACCGGACCGACCCGCTGACTGCCGCGACTGCCCGGCTCGCCGCGACCGGGGTGGCCTTGGTCCCCTCGCTCGACGTGACGCGCTGCCTCGGCGTGGGCCGCGAAGAGTGGGTCCGGTTCGCCCGGCATTGGGAGCATCTGGCCCCCGACCCGTATGCGGCCGAATCGGGGGTCACCCGCCTACGCCGCTTCGGCCAGTACGCCTTTCGCCACGGGACCATGTGCCCGATGCCCACGCGGGCGTTCGCCCGACCGGAGAACTCCAATTCGCTCCACGTCGGCAGAGATCGCGACTTGGAACCGCTCAGCGACGCGTTCGCCCGCGACCACTTGCTGCATTCGATGGTGAAGCTGCTGGCCCGCGCGGCCGCGGCGCTGGAGGACGTGGCCGTGTGGAACGTCAAGGTGCATCCCTTCCGGATCCGTTCCGCCGCCGACAACTCCGGTTGTGGGGATGGCCGGCCCACGCCCGAAGGCCTGCACCGGGACGGCGTCACCCTGGTCGCCTCGCTGCTGGTCGGCCGGCGCAACGCCATCGGCGGCGAGAGTCTGGTGTGCGACTCGGACGGCCGGACCCTGCTGACGACGACGCTGGCCGAGCCCGGCACGTTGCTGCTGGGCGACGACCGCCGCACCCTGCACGGCGCCTCCCCGGTCCGTCCCATCGACCGCTCCGGGCCGGCGCAGCGCGACGTCCTGGTGATCACCTTCGCGTCCCGCTGGCCGTGAGCCCCGGGCGTATCGTTGCCCCGTGAGGCTCCGGTGAGCGCCGTTTTCGTCGACGTCGACACCGGCATCGACGACGCGATGGCGCTGGTGTACCTGCTGGCCAGCCCGGACGCCGACGTGGTCGGCATCGCCTCGACCGGCGGTAACATCCACGTCGAGCAGGTCTGCGCGAACAACCTCGGCTTGCTCGAATTGTGCAGCGCCCCAGATATTCCGGTGTCCAAGGGTGCCGACGACCCGCTGTGTGGCCAATGGCCCCGTCACTCAAAGTTCCACGGGCCCAAGGGCTTAGGGTACGCCGAACTCCCCCGCACCGCGCGGCGGCTCACCGGCTACGACGCCACGACGGCCTGGGTGGAGGCGGCGCGCGCCCATCCCGGAACCCTAGTCGGCCTGGTCACCGGGCCGCTGACCAACCTCGCGCTGGCGGTGCGCGCCGAGCCTGCGCTGCCGACGCTACTGAAGCGGCTGGTGATCGTGGGCGGCGCGTTCACCGACGACACCAATCCGCTGGCCGAATGGAACATCCGGGTGGACCCGGAGGCCGCGAGCGAGGTCTTCGCCGGCTGGTCCGGGCAACGACAACTCCCGATCGTCTGCGGGTTGGACCTCACCCGGCGCGTCGCGATGACGCCGGACACGATGGCCAGGCTGGCCACTGAGGGTTCTGAAGCGGGCCCGTCCCGACTGATCGAGGTACTCGAGAATGCGATGCGGTTCTACTTCGAGTCCCACCGGACCCGCGGATATGGGTATACCGCCTACATGCACGATCCATTGGCCGCCGCGGTCGCGCTGGACCCGCCGCTCGTCGCGACCCGGGCCGCGACCGTCGACGTCGAGCTGGCGGACAACCCGAGCCGCGGGATCACCGTGGCCGATTGGTCGGGCAGCCGTAACCCCAACGCCCTCATCGGTGTTGGCGTGGAGCCGACGGCGTTTTTCGACCGGTTCATCGAACGGGTCGGGTCCTTCGCGAATCGGCCAGGCGCATGAAATTCGGGGCTTCGAGCTGATGCGCGGGATGGGGTGCGGTGCTGCTGGCGGCTCCCGCCGGTGTGCTCACCCACATCCACGGGGTCGGCCTCGGTCCGCACCGGCGTCCCGTTCTTCGTGGGAACGCTGACGGCCGACCCGATGGAAGACCTGGCCGCCGAACTGGGCGACACCCCGGCGTTTTTCCAGCTGTACACGCCCCCGGACCGCGAGATGGCCGCCAGCCTGGTGCACCGCGCCGAGGCGGCCGGCTTCAAGGGCATCGCCGTCACCCTCGACACGTGGGTCACCGGTTGGCGGCCACGCGACCTGAGTGGTGGCAATTATCCTCAGGTGCCCAGCGGCTGCCTGGCCAACTACACCAGCGACCCGGTGTTCCGCGCGGGCCTGCAACCGGGCGAGGACGCCACCGAGGCAGCCGTGCGCAAGCTGCCGATCTTCGGTGGCCCGTTCCGATGGGACGACCTGGAGTGGCTGCGGTCGGAGACCAGCCTGCCGCTGATGGTCAAGGGCATCTGTCACCCCGACGATGTGCGCCGCGCCAAAGACATTGGTGTCGATGGCATTTACTGCTCCAATCACGGTGGCCGGCAGGCAAACGGCGGGTTGCCGACGCTGGACTGCCTGCCCGGGGTGCTCGAGGCCGCCGACGGGATGCCGGTGCTGTTCGACTCCGGTGTCCGCAGCGGCGCCGACATCATCAAAGCCCTCGCGATCGGGGCCACCGCGGTGGGGATCGGCCGGCCCTACGCCTACGGCCTGGCCCTGGGCGGCGTCGACGGCGTCGTGCACGTGCTGCGTTCCCTGCTGGCCGAAGCGGACCTGATCATGGCCGTCGACGGGTATCCCTCGCTCAAGGATCTGACGCCCGAGTCGTTGCGTGCTGTCGAATACTTTGAGGCGCAGGCTCACTCGTAGCTCCCCTCGAGGTACCAGCGCCGCTGGCGATAGCACAGCAGCAGCGCGCGTTCGTTCTCCAGTAACACCTGGGCGCGGGCGGTGCGGCTACCCTGCCCCGTGGTCCCTGGGTCGGGGTCCCACCACCGCTCGTCGACCGGCCAGGGACCCGTCCACCAACGCAGCCGCTCGTCTTGACCGCGGGCGACCATTCGCGCGGGGTCGGCGGAGAACATTCCCCGGCTGGTCACCCGCACCGGATTCGCCTGGGCATCAAGCAATTCCACCGGATCGTCGAGCAACACCGCCGGCGACGGCTCGGGCAGTTGACCGGGCCACGGCAGACCCGGGTCGGCCCGCGGGACCGGCTCGTCGCCCAGCGGGGTCAACGTGATGCGTTCGGCCGGTCCGCGACCGCCTGACAGCACCGGCACCTGCACCGCCTCCGGGCCGAGCAGGCCCTGCACCCGCACCAGCGCCCGGCGGGCCCGCAGCCTGTCCTCCTCACCCAAGCCACCCCACAATGGCAACTGCAGCGCCTCTGCGGACACCACCTCTACGGCCTGCAGTCGCAGCAGCGTCACCGCCGCGGTGGGACGCGAATCGCGCGTCCGGTTGCTCAGCCACCCGTCCAGTTGCCAACGCACCCGGTCGGCGGTGGCGTCCTCGGTCAACGGCTCGGCACACCGCCACACCCGCTGCAGCTCTTCGCCGTTGGCGGTGACGGCGTGAATGGCCAGCCGGGTGCATCCCACCCCGGCGGCCATCAGCTTCTGATGCAGCGCGCCGGCCAGCGATCGTCCGGCGAACGCCGCGGCATCGACCCGGTCGATCGGCGGATCGCAGTCCAGCACCGCCTCGAGTTCCGGCGGTGGCTCCCGCCCGGACGGTCCCCGCTCGGGTTCGCCGCGGGCCAACCGGTGCGCGGTCACCCCGTCGGCGCCGAACCGGGAGGCCACGTCGGTGGCCGACAGCGCGGCGAACTGCCCGACGGTGCGAATCCCCATCCGCCACAACAGATCCGTCAGTTCCTCCCGCCCGGGACCGGACAGGCTCGGCTCGGTGGCGAGCTGGCGGATGGACAGCACCGACAGAAACTCTGCATCGCCCCTCGGCTGGACGATACGGCCCGCCCGCGCGGCGAAGACCGCGGTTGACAACTGGTCGGCGATGCCGACCTGGCACTCCGCGCCGGCCGCGGCCACCGCGTCGATCAGCCGCTCGGCGGCGTTTTTCTCGGACCCGAAGTAGCGGGCCGCCCCGCGCACCGGCAACACCAAGAGACCGGGCCGCAGCACCTCGGCGCGGGGCACCAGATCGTCGACCGCCGCGATCACCCCCTCGAAGAAGCGGGCATCACGGTCGGCGTCGGCGGTCGCGACGTGCAGTTGCGGGCAACGCGCCGCCGCCTCCCGGCGGCGCAGTCCCCGCCGCACTCCCGCCGCACGGGCGGCCGACGAGCAGGCGATC
>JARLGR010000059.1 GCA_031292665.1 Mycobacterium sp.
CAACATCACCGTCTGGAGTTACGTCGATCAGCTCAACATCTCGGTGCTCAGCGACGGAACCCTGCAGGACCCGCATGAGGTCACCGAGGCCATGATCGCCGACTTCATCGAAATACGAAGGGCCGCAGGGATTTCCGAAGATATGACGGCCATCGAAGCCGCGATGGCGTGGGCTTGACCTACTCACCTCAGCTGGCGTCCCCGTCCGGCGGGCTGCAGGGCTGATCCGCGCCGAACGTGCACTCACTGCGAGAAACTCGCGAATTTTCCGCGCTCAGTGCACGCTCGGCGCGAGCCTGCGACATGGCCGAATCGTCGACGTCCGCCGGCGCGGACATAGGGATCTCGGGTGGGGTGAATGCCATCTCCGTCGGCCGTTACCATCGGTCGGATAACCGCCACCGATTGTGAGGAGTTGCGCAGCACCGTGAGCACTGGGAACGAAGAGGCCGGCCAAACCGAATCCGAGGCCGAACCCGAGGTGTTGGTCGAGCAAAGGGATCGGATCCTGATCGTCACCATCAACCGGCCGAAGGCCAAGAACGCGGTCAACGCCGCGGTCGCCAACGGTCTGGCCGATGCCATGGATCGGCTCGACGGCGACCCGGGCCTGTCGGTGGGAATCATTACCGGCGCGGGCGGCTCGTTCTGCGCGGGCATGGATCTCAAGGCGTTCGCGCGGGGCGAATTGCCCATCGTCGAGGGCCGCGGGATGGGGTTCACCGAGCGTCCGCCGGACAAGCCGCTCATCGCCGCGGTGGAGGGATTCGCCCTGGCGGGGGGCACCGAGCTGGCGCTGGCCACCGACCTCATCGTGGCGTCGAAGGATTCCGCGTTCGGCATCCCGGAGGTCAAGCGCGGCCTGGTGGCCGGCGGCGGGGGATTGTTGCGGCTGCCCGAGCGCATCCCGTACGCCATCGCCATGGAGCTGGCGCTGACCGGCGACAGCCTGCCGGCCGCGCGCGCTCACGAGCTGGGTCTGGTCAACGTGCTGGCCGAGCCGGGGTCGGCGCTGGACGCGGCCATCGCGCTGGCGGAGAAGATCGCCGCGAACGGGCCGCTCGCGGTGGCCGCCACCAAGCGGATCATCGTCGAGTCGCGCGGCTGGAGCCGCGACACCATGTTCGCCGACCAGAACAAGATCCTGATGCCGGTGTTCGTGTCCAACGACGCCAAGGAAGGCGCCATCGCGTTCGCCGAGAAGCGTCCGCCGCAATGGACGGGCACCTGAACGGCCGGGCCGGAGGTGACGCAAGCGGGTTACACTAATGCTTAGATTTGTAAATCGTTGGGGAATCGGAAAGATCGAGGATGAGCATTTCGTTGCTGCTCGAGATGGCAGCGTCGGGCAACCCCGATCGGACTGCCGTTGTCTCCGGAGATATTCGGCTGACGGCGCAGCAGCTCAGCGATCTCGCCGACGGCGGCTCCGGGGTGATCGCGGCGTCGAACGCCAAGCACGTGGCCTACGTCGGCACCGGCGGCGCGGCCCTGCCGGCGCTCATCTTCGCCGCGGCCCGCGCCGGGGTGGCCTTCACGCCGATCAATTATCGGCTGTCCGCCGACGGCATCCGGGCGCTCATCGAGCGGCTGCCCGAGCCGCTGGTGATCGTCGACGACCGATATCGCGACATGCTCGGGGCTGCGTCGCCGCGGCTGATGACCACCGACGAATTCCTGACGGCCGCGCGCGGCGCCGAATCCGCCACTGAACTTCTAGCGTTCCCCGACCCGGAATCCGTTGCGATCGTGCTCTTTACGTCGGGCACCACGTCGCAACCCAAAGCCGTCGAACTCTCGCACAACAACCTGACCAGTTATGTGATGGGCACCGTGGAGTTCGATTCGGCCGAGCCCGACGACACGGCGCTGATCTGCGTGCCGCCGTATCACATCGCCGGGGTCGGCGCGGCGCTGTCGAACCTGTACGCCGGCCGAAAGATGGTCTATCTGTCCACCTTCGACCCGCACGAATGGGTGCGGCTGGTCAATGCCGAGAAGGTGACCACCGCGACGGTGGTACCCACCATGCTGGACCGGATCGTCGCCGTGCTGGAGAGCGACGGGCATAAGCTGCCGTCGCTGCGCAACCTGGCCTACGGCGGCTCCAGGGTGGGCCTGCCGCTGGTGCGCCGCGCGCTGCAGCTGCTGCCGCAGGTGGGCTTCGTCAACGCCTACGGCCTGACCGAGACCAGCTCGACGATCGCGGTGCTGGGCCCCGATGACCACCGGGAGGCGCACTCGGCGTCGGAAGCGCACGTCGCCAAGCGGCTGGGATCGGTCGGACGCCCGGTCCCCGGCATCGAGGTGCAGATCCGCGACGAGGACGGAAAGGTTTGCGGGCCCGGCGAAAGCGGTGAGCTGTTCGTGCGCGGTGAGCAGGTGTCGGGACGGTACACCGGGATCGGTTCGGTGCTCGACGACGACGGCTGGTTCCCGACGCGGGACGTCGCCCTGCTCGACCGGGACGGCTACCTGTTCATCAGCGGCCGCAGCGACGACACGATCATCCGCGGGGGTGAGAACATCGCGCCGGCCGAACTGGAGGAGGTGCTCATCGAGCACTCCCACGTGCGCGATGTCGCCGTGGTCGGTGTCGAGGATCCGCAATGGGGCCAGGCGATCGTCGCGGTCATCGTGCCGGCCGTCGGGATTGACCCCGATCCCGAGGAGCTGCGCGAGCATGTCCGCAAGCACTTGCGCGGCTCGCGCACCCCGGACCGCGTAGTGTTTCGCGACGAGTTGCCCACCACTGCCACCGGCAAGGTGCTGCGCCGGGAGATCGTCCGGGAACTGCGCGCCGCGCCGGCCGAGCAGTCGGGGAGTTAAGGAAGAAACATGGTCAAGAACGGAACCCGCCTGGCCAGCCAGGTCTGCGACACCCAGGTCATCGTCGTGCGCAGCGCCGACAGCCTCGACGACCTGCGCTGCGGCGGCGCGCCGATGGTGCCGGTCGGCGCCGAGCGCTCCGGCGAGCTCGACTCGGCGTTCGCCGAGGGCTCGGTTATGGGCAAGCGCTACGTCGACGACGCCGGCGCCGAGGTGCTGGTCACCAAGCCGGGCGCCGGAAGCCTGAGCGTCGGCCAGACCCCGCTGCACCTCAAAGAGGTGAAGCCGCTGCCCGCCAGCGACTGACGGGCGGCTAGGGAAGCAGCCCGTTCGGCCCGGGGATCCCGAGCAGCAGTCCGCCGTTGCCGCCTTGTCCGACGGTGCCGTCGGCGAAGTAGCTGTTACCGCCGGCGCCGCCGTTGCCGATCAGCAGGCCACCCC
>JARLGR010000060.1 GCA_031292665.1 Mycobacterium sp.
CGGCCGGCCTGGCTTTCGGGGGTAACGGCAGCCAGGGCGGCTACGGCGGCCTCCTCTTCGGCATCGGTGGCGCCGGCGGCAACGGTGGCATCGGGATCACCCCGGGCGTCGGCGGCCCCGGCGGCTTCGGCGGGTATCTCATTGGCGGCCTGAACGGAAAGAGCGGGTCGACACCGTCGTGACTCGGCGGGCGGATAGCCCGCGGGGCTAACGGCGCTTCGCCGAGCGTAACGCCGCTGCGAAAATCCGAGCGGAGCCGAATTTCGCAGTGCCGTTACGCTCGCAATTCTTCGACCTGGTGTGGCAAGGTCTTGGGCGTGGCCGAGGACCCCGATCTCCAGACTGCCACCGCGGGCCGCGCGGCGCCGCCCGTGCGGCCCTTGTCGTCGCACCAGCAACCGGCGACCAAAGCGGACCTTTACGCGGCGGTGGACGCGCTGCGGGCCGATATGCGCGAACTGATGGATATGGTCCGGACGCTGATCTCGGAGGCGGACCGCCGCGTGACCGACCTCGAGCGTGCCGGGGGAGAGGCCGGCCACCGGCCGCGCTTCGACGACGACGAATGGTGAACCCGTTTCGCATCGGCGTTCCCGACGATGTGCTCGACGATCTGCGTTCCCGCCTGGCGCGCACCCGCTGGCCCGACGCCGAGTGCGTTAACGACTGGAGCCAGGGCATCCCGCTGGCCTACACCCGGGCCCTGGCCGACTACTGGGCCAACGACTACGACTGGCGGGTGCGCGAGGCGGCGCTCAACAGGTTCGACCAGTTCACCACCGAGATCGACGGGCTCGATATCCATTTCGTCCATCAACGGTCCCCGCACGATGACGCTTTCCCGCTGCTGATCACCCATGGCTGGCCGGGCTCGATCGTGGAGTTCCACAAGGTGATCGAGCCGCTCACCAATCCGCCGTCCGGCCGCGCCGAGGACGCCTTCCACGTGGTTTGCCCGTCCCTTCCCGGGTACGGGTTTTCCGGCAAGCCGACCCGAACCGGCTGGGGCGTCGAGAAGATCGCCGAGGCCTGGGAGGCGCTCATGCTGCGCCTCGGCTACGACCGCTACGGCGCCCAGGGCGGCGACTGGGGCGCGGCCGTGACCACACAGATAGGGCGCAATTGTGGCCTTTCTGGAGGCCACTGCGCCGGCATCCACCTGAACATGCCGATCGGGCGGCCCACCCCGGAAGCCATGAAAAACCCCACCGCCGAAGAGCGGACGGCTTTGGCCGCGTTGGCAGAACACCGCACATGGGGCACCGGGTATTCCAAGCAGCAGTCCACCCGGCCGCAGACGTTGGGCTACGGGCTGGTCGATTCGCCGGTGGGGCAGATGGCGTGGATCGTCGAAAAGTTTTGGGCCTGGATGGATTGCGACGGCAACCCGGAGAACGTGCTGAGCCGCGACGAGCTCCTGGACAATGTGATGGTCTACTGGGTGACCGGCACCGGGGCCTCGTCGGCCCGCCTCTACTGGGAGAGCTTCAGGGTGTGGGGGCAGATCAAGCGTGTCGAATTGCCCACCGGCATCGCGTCTTTCCCCGGCGAGATCCTGCGCGCGCCGCGGTCGTGGTGCGAGCCGGTCTACAACATCACGCACTGGACGGAGATGCCGCGCGGTGGCCATTTCGCCGCGTTCGAGCAGCCCGAACTGTTCGTCGACGACGTCCGTGCGTTCTTCGCGACGGTGCGCTAAACCTGCTCAGCCGAGCGTGAATCCTGCGACGCGACACGCTGATTGGGCGTCGCGTGTTTCACACTGGGCGCCGTCAGACGATGCGCCGGCCCGGGCGCGCGCGAGATAGCATGTCCGTCGAAGGCGGCCCGGTCCGGCGGCCACATCCGCTCCGGCACCCGCAGCGTGGTCGCCAGCCGCTTGGCGTCGCAGTACACGGCGTCGGCGGTGGCGTGCAGGAACTCGTACGAGTTCCGCCCGAAAGCGCGCTGCTGACCGTCCTCGTTACCGCTGCCGTAGCGGCCGTGATCGTGTCGGTGGCCCAGCCGCGTGTGAGACGCTGCCGGGGTGTTTGCGACGCGCCCCCGCACCGCCGGCGTGCTGGTCGGGTACCTGGCTGACCTCGCACTGGCCGACCCGAGCCGAGGGCACCCGGTCGCCGCGTTCGGGCACGCGGCCGCCGGGCTGGAAAGGCTGACCTACCGCGACGGCAGGCTCGCCGGGGCGCTGCACGTGGCCGTGCTGGTCGGTGCCGTCAGCCTGCTGGGCGCGGTCGCGCAACGGGCCGCGGGCCGCGCCGGCCGGCTCGGGTCGATCACGGCGATCGCCGTCGCCGCCTGGGCGTCCTTGGGCGGCACGTCGCTGGCACGCACCGGCCTGGCGATGTCGGAGCTACTGGAGCGCGGCGACCTCGAGGCCGCGCGACGGCTGCTGCCGTCCCTGTGCGGGCGTGATCCGGCCCGGCTGGACGGCGCCGGGCTGACCCGCGCCGCCCTGGAATCGGTCGCGGAGAACACGTCCGACGCCGAGGTGGCGCCGCTGCTGTGGGCGGCAGCGGGCGGCGTGCCGGCGGTGCTGGCCTACCGCGGCATCAACACCCTGGATTCGATGATCGGCTACCGCTCGCCGCGCTATCTCCGATTCGGTTGGGCCGCAGCCAGATTGGATGATGCGGCAAACTATGTCGCCGCGCGGGTGACGGCGGCGCTGGTGGCGATGTTCGCGCCGTTCGTCAGCGGGTCACCGTCGGGCGCCCTGCACGCGTGGCGTCGTGACGCCGCCCGTCACCCCAGCCCCAACGCCGGCGTCGTGGAAGCGTCCTTCGCTGGGGCGCTGGGCGTTCGGCTCGGGGGGCCCACGCAGTATCAGCACGGGCTGCAGACCCGGCCCACGCTCGGCGACGGGCGGCAGCCGGATGTGGCGGACTTGCGCCGCGCCGTGACGCTGTCGCGGCTGGTGCAGGCGGGGGCGGCGTTGGTCGCCGCGCTATTGGCTTACCGCCGACGGCCGTCCCGGTCGGCGAGCTCGAGTGTGATGGCACGGCTTCGAGCGTGAGGCTAGGGCGGCCGTAGCGCCGTTTTCCCGCCGCGTGTTCACAATGAACACCCTCAGCGCACAGTCAACGCCGACGGCCGTAGCGGTCGGCGAGCTTGTCCTCGACGGTGGTCGGGGCCTCCGGGGCGGGCGCTTGCCCCCCGCAAGCGGGTGGGGGTATTCCTCCGCAAGCGGGAGGCGCCCCTACCCTCTGGGGGCGTGCCAGCTTTTCCCGGCGGCGGGCCTTGATTTCGGAGTACGCGAAGTAGCTCAACCCGATCGGCGCGAGGATGCCGAACGAAATCCACTGAATGCCGTAGGACAGAAACGGTCCGGCGTCCAGGTGCGGCACCCCGACCACCCCGAGCCCGCCGGGCTGCCGGTCCACCAGCTGCAGGTACGACCCGGCCATCGGGACTTTGGTCAGCGCCGCGACCTGCGCGGTGTTGATCGAGTACACCTGCTGCACACCGTCGGCGGAGAACGGATCCTTGCCCGGGGCGGTGCGCTCGGAGTCGCGCAGCCGCGCGGTGATGGTCACCGGCTCCCGCGGTGGGCGGGGGAACGGCGGGACGTGGGAGCCCTGCTGCGGTCGCACGTAGCCACGGTCGACCAGGACGGTGGGTCCGTCGTCGACCACGAACGGCGCCAGCACCTCGAACGCCGGGTCGGAGTCGACCACCCGCAGTCGGGCCAGCACCTGGACGTCCGCAAGGTAGTGCCCCGTTGCCGTCACGCGGCGCCACTGGGCGTCGGGCGCCGACGAATCTTGCTGTGGCAAGAGCGTTTTCAGCGGCACGGGAGTGGTGTTGAGGGAGTACTCGATCTGCTGATTCTCCCGCGACGTCCGGTTGTGCTTTCCCAGCTGCCAGGGCGCGAGCACCATGAAGCACAGGTAGGTGAAGGCAATGACCACCAGGGCCAGCGCTATCCAGCCCGATCGCAGCAGGAACGAAAGCCTGCGCATCAAACTGCGCATCAAACTGCGCATCAACCCGATCCGTTCTCCGCGAGCCGCGCGTCGACCCAGTCATGCAGGCCCGGCAGGGCTGCCTCGATGACGGCGAAAACCTTCTCGAAGTCCTTCGCGTCGCCGTAATACGGGTCGTCGACGTCCGGGGCGTGGGCGCCCGAACGGGGGTCGAACGAGCGCAGCATCCGCACGCGGCGCTCGTCGACGCCCAAGTGGCGCAGCATCCGGAGATGGTTGCGGGCCAGGGCAACCACCAGATCGGCCTCCAGGTGGTCGTCGTCGACCTGCGCTGCGCAGTGCTCCGTGGAGTAGCCGTGGGCGTGCAGGACCCGAGCCGCCCGCACGTCGGCGCACGCGCCGACGTGCCAGTTGCCGGTGCCCGCGCTCGTCACCCGCACCGCCTCGCCCAGGCCGCGTCGACGCAGCTGGTCGGCGAACATCCTCTCGGCCATCACCGATCGGCAGATGTTGCCGGTGCAGACGAAGGTGACGTGCAGCTCAGACACCCAACGCCCTCCGCAGCTCGTCGATCGTCGCGGCATGCGTCACGCCGGTGGCGCTGAATCCGTCGGCGAAATCGTCCTGGCCGTAGCCCCAACCGACTAGCACCGTGTCGATGCCGTGGGCGGCCGCGCCGTGCACGTCGTGGCTGCGGTCGCCGACCATGAGCACCCGCTCAGGCAGCGGCTTCAGCTGGTCGAGAGCGTGGGCCAGCACCTCGACCTTGGTCTTGCGGGAACCATCCGGAGCCGCGCCGGCGACGACCTCGAAGTGCTGGTCCAGCCCGAAGTGGGCGAGGATGCGCCGGGCGGTGGGCTCCAGCTTGGAGGTGGCCACCGCCAGCCGCACACCGGCGGCGCGAAGGTCGGCCAGCAGCGGCGCGACGCCGTCGAACAGCGTGTTCATCGCCCAGCCGCGGCTGCCGTACTCGGCCCGGAAGGCCGCGATCGCCTCCTCGGTGTCCCGGCCGAGCTCCAGGGACCGGAAGGTGTCGTCCATCGGCGGGCCCACGATCTGCGCCGACAGGTCGCCGTCGGGCACCGGGGCGCCGATGTGGGCCAGCGCGTGCAGGAAGCTGGCGACGATCCCCTCCGCCGAGTCGGTCAGCGTGCCGTCGAGATCGAAGATCACCAGCTGCGGCGTCCTGCCCGGCGCAGGGCGATCGGCTGACCGATCAGCTGACATTGTGCCTATCACCTCACCATTGTCCTCGATCGGTCTGCCTTGGTATTCGTACGCCAATGGCAATTTAGTCGTCGGCTGCATTGACTCTGCGTCCTTGGCGGAAAAGTGCGAGTAGGGACCGCCACTAGCGCAGACTCAGCGCTTCGTTCGAGCATCCCAGCCGCGTGCCCAGGGCGGCCAACTAGTGTTTCACGAATGGCGTCCCGGATGGCTGATGTCGGCCCGAGCCCGCCAGCGGCGCGATATCACGGCGATCAAGCCGTCGCGCCCGGAATGCTCGACTTCGCCGTCAACGTCCGTCACGCGCACCCGCCGGAATGGCTGCTGCGGCGCCTGGCGGAGCGACTGCCCGACCTGGCGCGCTACCCGAGCCTCGCGGACACGCAGTTGGCCCAGGACGCGGCCGCCGAGCGGCACGGCCGCGCCCGCGACGAGGTGCTGCCGCTCGCCGGGGCGGCCGAAGGCTTCGCCTTGCTGAGCAACCTGCGCCCGGCGCGGGCTGCGATCATTGCGCCCTCGTTCACCGAACCGGCCGCGGCGCTGACCGCCGCCGGGGTGCCCGTGCACCACGTGGTGCTCGAGCCGCCGTTCGGTCTGGGCGGTGCTTTGAGGGAGGGGAAGGTGCCCGACGACGCCGACTTGGTCGTGGTGGGCAACCCGACCAACCCGACGTCGGTGCTGCACACCCGCGAGGATCTGCTGGCGCTGCGCCGGCCGGGGCGAATCCTGGTGGTCGACGAGGCGTTCGCCGACTCGGTTCCCGGCGAGCCGGAGTCGCTGGCCGGTGACTGCCTGCCCGACGTGCTGGTGCTGCGCAGCCTGACCAAGACGTGGGCGTTGGCGGGGTTGCGGGTGGGCTACGCCCTCGGCGCACCGGAGGTGTTGGCGCGGTTGACCGCCCAGCGCGCCCACTGGCCGGTGGGGACCCTGCAGCTGACGGCCATCGCGGCCTGCTGCGCCGCCGACGCCGTCGCCGCCGCCGCGGCCGACGCGGTGCGCCTGTCGGAGCTGCGCGCCGAGATGGTGGCCGGGCTGGCGTCGGCGGGAGCCGACGTGATCGACGGGCGTGCCCCGTTCGTGTTGTTCCGCAGGCCGGACGCCGCCCAGATACGAAACAGGCTGGACAGCAAGGGGATTGCGATTCGCCGCTGTGATACCTTTGTCGGCTTGGACGAGCGGTACCTGCGGGCCGCGGTGCGGCGGGAATGGCCGCTGCTGGTGCGAGCCATGGACGGGAGCTGTCGATGAGTGTGCGCCTGGCCGACGTCATCGAGGTGCTCGACGAGGCCTACCCGCCGCGGCTCGCCCAATCGTGGGACTCGATCGGCTTGGTGTGCGGCGACCCCGACGACGTGCTGGAGTCGGTGACCGTCGCGGTCGATGCGACGCCGGCGGTCGTTGACGAGGTGCCGCCGGCCGGCCTGCTGCTGGCTCATCACCCGTTGCTGCTGCGGGGTGTCGACACGGTGGCGGCCAGCACGCCCAAGGGCGCGCTCGTGCACCGGTTGATCGGGACCGGGCGTTCGCTGTTCACCGCGCACACCAACGCCGACTCGGCGGCACCGGGGGTGTCCGACGCGCTGGCCGACGCCCTCGGCCTGACCGTGGAAGCGGTGCTCGAACCGCACGCGGCCGCGGCCGATCTGGACAAGTGGGTCATCTACGTGCCGCGCGAGAGCGCCGCGGCCGTGCAGGCGGCCGTTTTCGAGGCCGGCGCCGGCCACATCGGCGACTACTCGCGCTGCAGTTGGAGTGTCAGCGGGATCGGGCAGTTCCTGCCGCACGATGGCGCGTCACCCGCCATCGGCAGCGTCGGCACCGTCGAGCGGGTGGAAGAAGACCGGTTCGAGGTCATCGCACCCGCGCGGCTCCGTGGCGCCGTGCTGGCGGCCATGCGCGCCGCCCACCCGTACGAAGAACCCGCGTTCGACATCTTCGCGCTGGTGCCCCCGCCGGGCGACACCGGCCTGGGTCGCATCGGCACGCTGGCCGCACCGGAGTCGTTGCGCGCCTTCGTCTCCCGCGTCGGCGTTGCGCTGCCGCAGACGTCGTGGGGCGTGCGCGCGGCGGGAGACCCCGACGCGCTCGTCTCGCGGGTGGCAGTGTGCGGCGGCGCCGGTGACTCACTGCTGGCTACCGCGGCGAGCGCCGGCCCGCAGGTCTACGTCACCGCGGACCTGCGCCACCACCCCGCCGACGAGCATCGTCGTGCCTCGAACGTGGCCCTGGTCGACGTGGCGCACTGGGCGAGCGAGTTCCCCTGGTGCGGGCAGGCCGCCGGCCTGCTGCGGGCCCGTTTCGGTGCGTCGCTGCCCGTGCGCGTGTGCACCCTCCGCACCGACCCGTGGAACATGGGACATCATGGCAACCAGACGGCGGAAGGCCAGTCATGAAAGCCGAAGTGGCGCAGCAACTTTCACTCCTCGAGTTATCCAAGCTGGACGCGAAGTTATCCCGCATCACCCACCGGGCCGCCCATCTGCCCCAGCAGGAGGCCTTTGAGCGGATACAGGCCGACTGCGCCGCGGCCAACGACCGGCTGGCCGCGACCCGTATCGCCCTGGACGACCTGGACGCGCAGGTGTCGAGATTCGAGTCGGACATCGATGCGGTACGCCGGCGCGAGGAGCGCGACCGGTCCTTGCTGCAGTCGGGTGCGACCGACGCCAAGCAGCTGTCGGATCTCCAGCACGAACTCGAAACCCTGATCCGTCGTCAGGGCAGCCTGGAGGATTCGTTGCTGGAGGTGATGGAGCGCCGCGAGGAGCTGCAGGCCCAGCGCAACGCCGAGCAGGCGGCCATCGAGGCTCTGCAGGACGAGCTCGCCGCCGCCCGCCAGGCCCTCGACGACGCTGTCACCGAAATCGACGAAGCGCGGCAGCTTCATTCGTCGCGACGGGACACGTTGACCGCGGAGCTGGACCCCGCCCTGTCCGCCCTCTACGAACGGCAGCGCGCCGGGGGCGGCCCGGGCGCCGGGCCGCTGCTCGGACGTCGGTGCGGCGCCTGCCGGCTGGAGATCGACCGCGGGGAACTGTCCCGCATCTCGGCCGCCGCCGACGACGAGTTGGTGCGGTGCCCGGAGTGCGGCGCGATCCTGCTCCGGGTCAAGGGATTCGACCAGTGAAAGTTGTCATCGAAGCCGACGGCGGGTCGCGCGGCAACCCCGGGCCGGCCGGATACGGCGCCGTGGTGCTCAGCGCAGACCGGGCGAGCGTGCTGGCCGAGGCCAAGCAAGCCATCGGGCGGGCGACGAACAATGTCGCCGAATACCGCGGCCTGATCGCCGGTTTGGACGACGCCCTCAACCTCGGCGCCACCGAGGCCGCCGTCTTCCTGGATTCCAAGCTCCTGGTCGAGCAGATGTCCGGACGGTGGAAGGTCAAGCATCCCGACCTGATCGAGCTGCACGCCCGGGCGCGCGAGTTGGCGTCCGGGTTCGACCGGATCACCTATACGTGGATTCCGCGGGAACGCAACTCGCACGCGGACCGACTGGCCAACGAGGCGATGGACGCCGCGGCCGGCGCCGACGACCCAGCCGCGGAAGCAGAGGAAGCAGAGGAATCCGTGCCGGCCGCTGACCCCCCGAAAACCATTGCCGAGCAGGCTCGGACGGGGCCCGGCTGGACCGGCGCGCGGGGGACGCCGACCAGGCTGCTGTTGCTGCGCCACGGACAGACCGA
>JARLGR010000009.1 GCA_031292665.1 Mycobacterium sp.
ACCGCGGTGCCTGATGGTGGTGACCCGCGTCGCCCGGCTCCGCCGCGCTCGCGGTCACCGCGGTGCCTGATGGTGGTGACCCGCGTCGCCCGGCTCCGCCGCGCTCGCGGTAACCGCGGTGCCTGATGGTGGTGACCCGCGTCGCCCGGCTCCGCCGCGCTCGCGGTCACCACTAAAATCGACGGCATGAGTGTTGCTGCCGGCGCCGATCTCATGGACTACGACGACGTCATCGCGCGGTTTGACCCGGTCCTCGGGCTCGAGGTGCATGTCGAATTGTCCACCGCGACGAAAATGTTCTGTGGCTGCTCCACCAAATTCGGTGCCGAACCCAACACCCAGGTCTGCCCGGTCTGTCTGGGACTGCCCGGGTCGCTACCGGCCCTCAACAGCAGCGCGGTGGAGTCGGCGATCCGGATCGGGCTGGCGCTGAACTGCGAGATCGTGCCGTGGTGCCGCTTCGCGCGCAAGAACTACTTCTATCCGGACATGCCCAAGAACTACCAGATCTCTCAGTACGACGAGCCGATCGCCATCAACGGTTACCTCGACGTGCCGCTGGAAGACGGCACCACCTGGCGCGTGGACATCGAGCGGGCGCACATGGAAGAAGACACCGGCAAGCTGACCCACCTGGGCAGCGAAACGGGCCGCATTCACGGGGCGACCACGTCGCTCCTCGACTACAACCGCGCCGGCGTGCCGCTGATCGAAATCGTCACCAAGCCCATCGTGGGAGCCGGCGCACAGGCGCCGCAGATCGCGCGTGCGTACGTGACGGCATTACGAGACCTCTTGCGGGTCTTGGACGTTTCCGATGTGCGGATGGATCAGGGCTCGATGCGCAGTGACGCCAACGTGTCGCTCAAGCCGGCGGGGACGGCCGAGTTCGGCACCCGGACCGAGACCAAAAACGTCAACTCGCTGCGAAGCGTTGAGGTCACGGTGCGATACGAAATGCAGCGCCAGGCCGCCATACTCGCGAACGGCGGTCGTATCACCCAGGAAACCAGGCACTTTCACGAGGCCGGCTACACCAGCCCGGGGCGCACTAAAGAGACCGCCGAGGATTACCGCTATTTCCCCGAGCCCGATCTGGAACCCGTCGCGCCCAGCCGCGAGCTCGTGGAGGAATTGCGGCACACCATCCCGGAACTGCCGTGGTTGAGCCGCAAGCGGTTACAGCAGGAGTGGGGCGTATCCGACGAGGTGATGCGCGATCTCGTCAACGCCGGCGCCGTCGAATTGGTCGCCGCGACCATCAAGCACGGGGCGCCCAGCGAGCAGGCGCGCGCCTGGTGGGGAAACTTCTTGGTGCAGAAGGCCAACGAGGCCAACATCGGACTGGACGAGCTGGCCATCGCCCCTGCACAGGTTGCCGTGGTGGTGGCGCTGGTCGAAGAGGGCAAGCTGTCCAACAAGCTTGCCCGCCAGGTCGTGGAGGGTGTACTGGCCGGAGAGGGCGAACCCGGGGAGGTGATGGCTGCCCGCGGTCTGGAGATGGTGCGCGACGACTCGGTGACCCAGGCCGCTGTCGACGAAGCGCTGGCCGCCAATCCCGACGTGGCCGAGAAGATCCGCGGCGGGAAGGTTGCCGCGGCCGGCGCCATCGTCGGTGCGGTGATGAAGGCCACTCGCGGGCAAGCCGATGCCGCCAGGGTGCGCGAACTCGTCCTGGCCGCCTGCGGGCAGGACTGACCTTGTTCTGCGACTGTGAAAACGGCGACGCGACGTGCCGTTGTGGCGTCGTGAGATTCACAGTCGCAGGGCTTTAACGGCGAAAAGTGGCCTCGAAGCCGCCCAGCGGATTGATGATGGTGCCGTGGTCGATGAACCGTTCGATGACTTGATGGGCATGCTGGATTACCCGGTGTTCGTGGTGACAACCCAGACCGAAGGCCAGCCGTCGGGTTGCCTGGTCAGTCTCGCCAACCAGGCCAGTGTGGACCCGCCGATGTTCCAGGTCGGCATCCCCAAGAGCAGCGACACCCGCCGGGTGGCGAGCCGGTCGCAATACCTGGCCGTGCATGTCCTGGCGCGACACCACCGCGCTTTGGCCGAACTGTTCGGCAGCCATGGCGATGAAAGCACCAAATTCCATCGCTGTCGGTGGCGCGCCGGCCCCCAGGGGATGCCCATGCTCGACGATGCGATCGCGTGGTTCGTCGGCAAGACGCTGGGCCGGATCGAGATGGGGGATCACGTGCAGCACGTGCTGGAGCCCGTCGTGACCCGGGCTCCCGAGAGCTCCGACGATCCGCTCTATCTTTCCGATCTCGATGACATGGATCCCGGCCACGAGACGCCGCACCGGCTCTTCGGGAGCGCACCGAGCGACGCGACACGCCGATTCGGCTTGAGGTTCACACTCGACGGTCTCTGACCGCTGAAGACTTAGGTCTTGTCGTCGTTGTTGCGCGGGAAGCCGCCGCCCTGCGGGAACAACGGGAACACCACGTCGTCGAGCTTCTCTGCGTCCCCGGCGGTCTTGTTGACGGTGGCGCCCCACACGTTTCCGTCCGGCGACATCCGCAACGCCCAAGCGTGGGCATGGGTGTCCTTACGGACGACGTCGGGTTCACCGGTGACCGCGCCCGTGGACGGTGCGAGCCGGACCGCCACCGTCAGCTTGGTGTTGATCAAGTTGACCAGCACGGTCCCGTCCATCGCCGCGCAGCCGGCCACGCCCGGCTTGTCCGGCCAGGTCCACACCGTGGAGACCTCCGAGGTCTTGGTGATCCGCTGCAACCGGTCCGCTGTGGGGGTGCGGTCGGCGACGTACAACGAGCCGTCGACGGGGTCGATGCACAGGCCGCCGCCGGAGCCGACGCCGGACAGCGCCGTCGTCGGCGGCGCCTGGCCGATGGTGGTGGGCTGCTCGATGCGCAGCACCTTGCCGGCCAGCGACTTCGGGTCCGCGGCCAGCGCCGGGTTGCCCGCGTCGCCCGTCATCACGTCGAGTGTGGTCGGGCTGGTGAAGATCAGCGCTCCGGTGTTCCCCGTGGCGCCCTTCGGGATTCCGGTCAGGATGTCCTTCGGGATGTCGCCGTCGGCGATGCGGATGACCCGGTTGTCGGTCGGTGTGCTGATGTAGGCGTACATCAGGCGATCTTGGTTGTAGGTGGGGGACAGGACGATGTCCATCAGGCCGCCGTCACCGGACGGGTCGACCGGGATGACCACCTTCACCTTCGGCTCCGCGCTGACGGAGATGTCCTTGACGGCGCCGGTGGTGCGCTCGGCGACCAGCGCGGATTTGCTGTCGGTGCCCATGACGAGGCCGCTGGTGCTCTCCAGGCAGCCCTGCATCACCCCGGGCGCGGGGCACGCCTTGGGGAAGGGTGTCGGCGGCAGCGGCGGCGGCGGTGGAGGCGTCGAGCTGGGCTGGGGCTTGAGTTCCGGGTTGGTGGTGAACGGCTGGGATTGGGCGTCGTTGAAACGTGCGCACCCGCTCGCTACCAGCACCGCCGCGCAGAGCGCGGCGAGCCCGCATCGAACCGACCGCCCCGATCGCCCTAGCCGCATGACCGACAGGCTACGGACAGTGCAAGGAACGCCGCCACACGCATGCGGTCGCGTCGGCCTGCCGATGCCCCCGTTGTGGCCCCGACACGCCCTTTTGGGGCCCGTCGGGACGTTGCGGGGGCGATTTTGGGTCAATTTGGCCCTGGTTGGCGCACCCGCGGCCGATTACCGCGCGGAAGCGCCGCTCAAATCCCCAATTCAGGACCAAATGCCCTTACCCTGACACCCGTGACCGGTCAATCAAATGACGCACCTTGGCAGCGGCCCGGCGAAGGCCCGGCGCCTACCCCGGGACACCCTGCCTCCGCCCGTCTGGTCGACCCCGAAGATGACCTGACCCCGGTCGGGTATCCGGGCGACTTCGGAACCACCACCGTCATCCCGTACCAGGACCCCGGTCTGGCCGTCGGCCCGGGCGCGTCGACCTACAACATCCTCGACCATCAGGAGCCGTTGCCGTACGTGCAGCCGCAGTCGACGGCACAGCCGGCACCGATCTCCGCCACCGAGCCCGCCCAGATCGACGCCGACGACGACAGCGACCGCATGCGCGCCGCCGGCCGTCGCGGCACCCAGAATCTCGGTTTGCTGGTGCTGCGGGTCGGGCTCGGAGTGGTGCTGGGCGCCCACGGCCTGCAGAAGCTGTTCGGGTGGTGGGGCGGTTCGGGGGTGACCGGGTTCAAGAACTCACTGTCCGACGTGGGCTACCACCATGCCGACATCATCGCCTACGTGAGTGCCGGCGGCGAGATCGTGGCGGGCGTGCTGCTGATACTTGGGTTGTTCACCCCGATCGCCGCGGCGGGCGCGCTGGCGTTCTTGATCAACGGCCTGCTGGCCACCGTCTCGGCCGGGTCGCATTCGCAAGCGTTCTCGTTCTTCCTGCCGCAGGGGCATGAGTACCAGATCACCCTGATCGTGCTGGCCGTCGCGGTCATCCTGTGCGGACCCGGGCGCTACGGTCTCGATGCGGGCCGCGGCTGGGCCCATCGACCCTTCATCGGGTCGTTCGTGGCCCTACTCGTCGGCATCGCCGCCGGTGTGGCCGTGTGGGTGCTGCTCAACGGCGTCAATCCGATCGCCTGAGGCCCGCGCTAGCGGTAGGGGTTGGGAACGCGCCCCGAGCTGGCCTGGGTCAGCAGCGGCAGCGTCGCGAACGTCACCGCAGGCAGTCGCAGCTCTCCGCCGTTATTGAGGTGGGCGCGCGCCCAGGAGCCGCGGTGGAAGCGCAGCCCGTCGATGTCGTCCCAGCGCACGGTCCGGCTCCCCGACAACGTCCGAACGGTCACGCCCTCGTCGTCGGCGACGGTGCGCAACCGCACTATCAACGCCGACAACACCAACGGGATGATCAGCAGCGGCGCGGACAGCGGCCATACCAGCACGGGTATGAGCAGCCCGAGGGTCAAGTACCCAACGGCGAGGTGCGCCATCGGTGACACCTTGATCACGACGGGGGAATCAATAACCACCTCCGCATCATCCCACCGCCCCGATACGGGCTGCTGCCGTGTCACACGGGCCGACCTCGGCCGCGGGCAGCGGATTTGACGGCTGAGCTGTGCGAAGGCTACCGTCGGACGCTATGAATGCCGCCGGAAAGCCCGGGATGCTCGTAGTACTTAGTCGGCGCGTTGGTGCCTGACTAGCCCTTCAGCATTTGAAGCGATCCGGCACCGACGCGCCAACCCTCGTGCAGCAGCTGAGCTGACGGGGGTTTTTTCTTGCGTACGACGAGACTTCAACAGCGAGATTAATTAAAAGGACAAGAGGACCAGAGTGAGCGCACCAGCCAGGCCACACGCCCCGCAGACGCAGCGTGCGGTCGACATCGCCTCGGACGCGGTGGAAGCTGCCGCAAAAAACCCGGCTGTCGCTGCGAAACGCGTTGCGCCGGAGCAGCTGACCGGCGCCCAGTCGGTCATCCGGTCGCTGGAGGAACTCGACGTCGAGATCATCTTCGGCATCCCCGGCGGCGCCGTGCTTCCGGTCTACGACCCGCTGTTCGACTCCAAGAAGCTGCGCCACGTGCTGGTCCGCCACGAGCAGGGCGCCGGGCACGCCGCCAGCGGTTACGCCCACGCCACCGGCAGGGTCGGTGTCTGTATGGCGACCTCGGGCCCCGGCGCCACCAACCTGGTGACCCCGCTGGCCGATGCGCAGATGGACTCGATACCGGTGGTCGCGATCACCGGGCAGGTCGGCCGCACGCTGATCGGGACCGACGCCTTCCAGGAGGCCGACATCTCGGGCATCACGATGCCGATCACCAAGCACAACTTCCTGGTCCGCTCCGGCGACGAGATCCCGCGGGTGATCGCCGAGGCCTTCCACATCGCGTCGTCCGGCCGCCCGGGTGCGGTGCTCGTCGATATCCCGAAGGACGTGCTGCAGGGCCGGTGCACGTTCAGCTGGCCGCCGCAGTTGGACCTGCCCGGCTACAAGCCGAACACCAAGCCGCACAGCCGGCAGATCCGCGAGGCCGCCAAGCTGATCGCGGGCGCACGTAAGCCGGTGCTGTACGTCGGCGGTGGTGTCATCCGCGGCGAGGCGACCGAGCAGCTGCGCGAGTTGGCCGAGCTGACCGGCATCCCCGTTGTCACCACGCTGATGGCGCGCGGCGCCTTCCCGGACAGCCACCGTCAGCACCTGGGCATGCCCGGCATGCACGGCACGGTCGCCGCGGTGGCGGCGCTGCAGCGCAGCGACCTGCTGATCGCGCTGGGCACCCGCTTCGACGACCGCGTGACCGGAAAGCTCGAGACCTTCGCGCCCGAGGCCAAGGTCATCCACGCCGACATCGACCCCGCCGAGATCGGCAAGAATCGGCACGCCGACGTGCCGATCGTCGGCGACGTCAAAGCCGTCATCACCGAGCTGATCGCGATGCTGCGGCACCGCGACATTCCGGCCACCCTCGAATTGACCGACTGGTGGGCGTATCTGAACCAGGTTCAGTCCACCTACCCGCTGAGTTACGGCCCGCAGAGCGACGGCAGCCTCGGCCCGGAATACGTGATCGAAAAGCTCGGTCAGATCGCCGGACCGGATGCGGTGTACGTCGCCGGCGTGGGGCAGCACCAAATGTGGGCGGCACAGTTCATCTCCTACGAGAAGCCGCGCACCAGGCTCAACTCCGGCGGGCTGGGCACCATGGGGTTCGCCATCCCGGCGGCCATGGGCGCCAAGATCGCTCGCCCGGACGCCGAGGTGTGGGCGATCGACGGCGACGGCTGCTTCCAGATGACCAACCAGGAGTTGGCCACCTGCGCGATCGAGGGCGTGCCGATCAAGGTGGCGCTGATCAACAACGGCAACCTGGGCATGGTGCGCCAGTGGCAGACCCTGTTCTACGGGGAGCGGTACTCGCAGACCGACCTGGCTACGCACTCGCATCGCATCCCCGACTTCGTGAAGCTGGCCGAGGCGTTGGGCTGTGTCGGATTGCGTTGCGAGCGTGAGGAAGACGTCGAAGACGTGATCAAGCAGGCGCGCGCGATCGACGACCGCCCCGTCGTCATCGACTTCATCGTCGGCGCCGACGCGCAGGTCTGGCCCATGGTGGCCGCCGGCACCAGCAACGACGAAATCCAGGCGGCCCGCGGCATCCGCCCGCTCTTCGACGACGAAAGCGAGGGCCACGCGTGATGAACGCGGTTACGCATACGTTGTCGGTGCTGGTGGAGGACAAGCCGGGTGTGCTGGCGCGGGTTGCCGCGCTGTTCTCCCGCCGCGGATTCAACATCCAGTCCCTGGCCGTCGGTCCGACCGAGCAGAAGGACATGTCGCGGATGACCATCGTGGTGTCCGCCGAGGAGACCCCCCTCGAGCAGATCACCAAGCAGCTCAACAAGCTGATCAACATCATCAAGATCATCGAGCTGGACGAGGACAACTCGGTGTCCCGCGAATTGGCGCTCATCAAGGTGCGCGCCGACGCCGGCAGCCGTAGTCAGGTGATCGAGGCGGTGAACCTGTTCCGCGCCAAGGTGATCGACGTGTCGCCGGAGGCGCTGACCATCGAGGCCACCGGCAACCGCGGCAAGATCGAGGCGCTGCTGCGCGTGCTCGAGCCGTTCGGTATCCGTGAAATCGTCCAATCGGGAGTGGTGTCGCTGTCCCGCGGTTCCCGCGGTATCGGCAACGCCAAGTAACTCTCTCAAGTGCTCAGTAGCGAAGGAGATATTGACGTGGCAAACCCATCTGGGGACGCGTTGCAAATGTTCTACGACGACGACGCAGATCTGTCGATCATTCAGGGCCGCAAAGTCGGTGTCATCGGCTACGGCAGCCAGGGACACGCGCACTCGCTGAGCCTGCGCGACTCCGGCGTGCAGGTTCGCGTCGGGCTCAAGGAGGGTTCGAAGTCCCGGGCCAAGGTGGAGGAGCAGGGCCTGGGCGTCGACACCCCCGCCGAGGTCGCCAAGTGGGCCGACGTCATCATGCTGCTGGCGCCCGACACCGCCCAGGCGGACATCTTCAAAAACGACATCGAGACCAACCTGCGGCCCGGTGACGCACTGTTTTTCGGCCACGGCCTCAACATCCACTTCGGGCTGATCAAGCCGCCGTCGGAGGTCACCGTCGCGATGGTTGCCCCGAAGGGGCCAGGCCACCTGGTGCGCCGCCAGTTCGTCGACGGCAAGGGCGTGCCGTGCCTGATCGCCGTCGACCAGGACCCCACCGGAGGGGGCGAGGCGCTAGCGCTGTCCTACGCCAAGGCGATCGGCGGCACTCGGGCCGGTGTCATCAAAACTACTTTCAAGGACGAGACCGAAACCGACCTGTTCGGTGAGCAGGCCGTATTGTGCGGCGGCACAGAGGAACTGGTGAAAGCCGGTTTCGACGTGATGGTCGAGGCGGGCTATCCGCCGGAGATGGCGTACTTCGAGGTGCTGCACGAGCTCAAGCTGATCGTCGACCTGATGTACGAGGGCGGCATCGCGCGGATGAACTACTCGGTGTCCGACACCGCGGAGTTCGGTGGCTACCTTTCGGGCCCGCGGATCATCGATGCGGGCACGAAGGATCGGATGCGGGAGATCCTGCGCGAGATCCAGGACGGCACCTTCGTCAATAAGCTCGTCGCCAACATCGAGGGCGGCAACAAGCAACTCGAGCAACTGCGTAAGGAGAACGCCGAGCACCCCATCGAGGTCACCGGCAAGAAGCTGCGCGACCTGATGAGCTGGGTGGACCGCCCGATCACCGAGACGGCCTAGCTCGGGTTTAGGACGCCAGCCGGTTCGTGACCGACACCACCCGCCGAGCCAGATGGTCGAGGGCGTTGCCGGTGGCGTCATCGAATTCGTTGATGTTGTCGTGGGTGGAGACCAGGCTCGCCCCATACGGATTGCCGTCGACGAACTTCAACGGGTCGGTGTATCCCGGCGGCACGATGATCCCCCCGAAATGCATCAGCGTGATGTAAACCGAAAGGAGGGTGGTTTCCTGACCGCCGTGCAAGGTGTTGGAGGACGTGAAGGCGGCATACACCCTGTCCGCGAGCTTGCCTTGGGCCCACAGTCCGCCGAGCGAGTCGAGAAAGGTGCGCAACTGCGCTGCCGGAGAGCCGAAGCGGGTTGGGGAACCGAAGATCACCGCATCCGCCCACACGATGTCGTCACCGGTGGCCGCCGGAAGGTCCTTGGTCGCTTCGTAGTTCGCGGTCCACGCCGGGTTGTGCGCGAACGACTCCGGGTCGTTGGTTTCGGCGACATGCCTCAGGCGGACTTCGGCGCCCGCGGATTCGGCTGCGGACGCGACGCGCTGCGCCATCGTGGTGCCATGGCCGGTGGCCGAGTAGTAGATGACGGCGAGTTTGGTCACCGCGTCATCGTAGGCCACGCGCGATGCGGAATTGACGCGTGAGCCTTGTCTGCCACACCAGCCTCGGCGCAAAGGGGTCGACTGTCTGCCCGCCCCATAGGAGCCCGGTGTCAACGTGTGTCCCGCCGGACCGCGGGCCCGTTTGATGCAAGCCGGGCACACAGCGTGCCCTCTCGGGCGGAGACCCGTGTGGCGGATGTGGTTTCACCGTGGCGGTCGTGTCCGCCCCTGTCAACCCGGTCGATCCGCCGCCGCCGATGGCGACTCCTACGCCTAAATCGCAGCCGATAGTCTGACCGGGTGAATCTGCCTGTTGTATTGATCGCCGACAAACTCGCCCAATCCACCGTCGCCGCGCTGGGAGACCAGGTCGAGGTGCGCTGGGTCGACGGCCCCGACCGCGAAAAGCTGCTGGCCGCGGTGGGCGAGGCCGACGCGCTGCTGGTGCGATCGGCCACCACCGTCGACGCCGAAGTGCTGGCCGCGGCGCCCAAACTGAAGATCGTCGCACGCGCCGGGGTCGGGTTGGACAACGTCGACGTGGACGCCGCCACGGAGCGCGGTGTGCTGGTGGTCAATGCCCCCACGTCGAATATCCACAGCGCCGCCGAGCACGCTTTGGCGCTGCTGCTGGCCGCGGCGCGCGAGATCCCGGCGGCCGATGCCTCACTGCGCGAGCACACCTGGAAGCGGTCGTCCTTTTCCGGCACCGAGATCTTCGGCAAGACCGTCGGTGTCGTGGGCCTGGGCCGCATCGGCCAGCTGGTCGCCCAGCGGCTGGCGGCCTTCGGCGCCCACCTCATCGCCTACGACCCGTACGTGTCGCCGGCCCGCTCCGCGCAGCTGGGCATCGAGCTGTTGTCCCTCGACGAGCTGTTGTCCCGCGCCGATTTCATCTCGGTGCATCTGCCGAAGACGCCCGAGACGGCGGGGCTGATCGATAAGGAGGCGTTGGCGAAGACCAAGCCCGGTGTCATCATCGTCAACGCCGCCCGCGGTGGCCTGGTCGATGAGGCGGCGTTGGCCGACGCGGTGCGCAGCGGCCATGTGCGTGCGGCCGGTCTCGACGTGTTCGCCAAGGAGCCGTGCACCGAAAGCCCGCTGTTCGAGCTGCCGCAGGTGGTGATCACGCCGCACCTGGGCGCGTCCACCGCCGAGGCCCAGGACCGTGCCGGCACCGACGTGGCGGAAAGCGTGAAGCTCGCGCTGGCCGGTGAGTTCGTGCCAGACGCCGTCAATGTCGGCGGTGGCGTGGTCAACGAAGAGGTGGCGCCCTGGCTGGACCTGGTGCGCAAGCTCGGGGTGCTGGTGGCCACGCTGTCCGACGGGCCCCCGGTGTCCTTGTCGGTGCAGGTGCGCGGCGAATTGAGTTCCGAAGACGTTGAGATACTTAAGCTTTCGGCGCTGCGCGGATTATTTTCGGCGGTCACTGAGGGTCCGGTGACCTTTGTCAACGCGCCGGCGCTGGCCGCCGGACGCGGCGTGACCGCCGAAATCACCACGGCCACCGAAAGCCCCAACTATCGCAGTGTCGTCGAAGTGCGGGCCGTCGCCCCCGACGGTTCGGCCGTGACCGTCGCGGGGGCGCTGGCCGGACCGCAGGAGGTGGAGAAGATCGTGCAGATCAACGGCCGCCACTTCGACATGCGCGCCCAGGGCACCAACCTGGTAATCAACTACATCGACCAGCCCGGGGCGCTGGGAAAGATCGGCACCTTGCTTGGTGCGGCCGGGGTGAACATTCACGCCGCGCAACTGTCCGAGGACGTCGAAGGCCCGGCAGCGACGATCCTGCTGCGCCTGAGCCAGGACGTGCCCGACGACGTGCGGTTGGCGATCGCGGCCGCGGTGGGCGCCAACAAGCTTGAGGTGGTTGATCTGTCGTGAAGCGCGTCAGCGACGATGCAGTCGGGGTAGCACCAGCGTGCGGGGGACGACGCCGATGAAGTTGGCCGTCATCGCCGGCGACGGGATCGGTCCCGAGGTGGTGGCCGAAGCGCTCAAGGTTCTCGACGCGGTCCTGCCGGGCGTGCAGAAGACCGATTACGACCTGGGCGCGCGGCGCTTTCACGCGACCGGCGAGGTGTTGCCTGACTCGGTGCTCGGCGAATTGCGGGAGTACGACGCCATCCTGTTGGGCGCGATCGGTGATCCTTCGGTGCCCAGCGGCGTGCTGGAGCGAGGCCTGTTGTTACGCCTGCGCTTTGAGCTGGATCACCACATCAACCTGCGGCCCGCGCGGCTGTATCCGGGGGTGAGCAGTCCGTTGGCCGGGAATCCCGCCATCGACTTCGTGGTGGTGCGGGAGGGGACCGAAGGCCCCTACACCGGTACCGGCGGCGCGATCCGCGCCGGAACACCCAACGAAGTGGCCACCGAGGTAAGCCTGAACACCGCGTTCGGGGTGCGCCGGGTGGTGGTCGACGCGTTCGAGCGCGCCCGGCAGCGCCGCAAGCACCTGACGCTGGTCCACAAGACGAACGTGCTGACCTTCGCCGGGAAGCTGTGGTCGCGGATCGTGGCGGAGGTGGGCGAAGAGTATCCCGACGTGGAGGTGGCGTATCAGCACGTCGACGCCGCCACCATCTTCCTGGTTACCGACCCGGGGCGCTTCGACGTGATCGTCACCGACAACCTCTTCGGCGACATCGTCACCGACTTGGCCGGGGCGGTGTGCGGCGGAATTGGCTTGGCCGCCAGCGGAAACATCGACGCCACCCGGACGAACCCGTCGATGTTCGAGCCCGTGCACGGCAGCGCACCCGATATCGCCGGTCAGGGCATTGCCGATCCCACCGCGGCAATCATGTCCGTGGCGCTGCTGCTTGCTCATGTGGGTCAGGACGACGCGGCTGCCCAGGTGGACCGCGCCGTCGCGAGCCATCTGGCAACGCGTGGGACCGAACGGCTCGCCACCAGCGCAGTCGGCGAACGGATTGTCGCCGCGCTCTAGTCTCCAACCCGGGTGGCAGCAGGCGGGCCGGCACCAAGGGCACCGCCAGGAGCGGAAACAGGCCGCACAACATCCACGCCGGCGGGTACTTGGCGGAACTGATCAGGGCACCGAAGAGCGGCGGTCCGGCGGCCGCCATCACCCGTTGGGTGGTGTTCTGGAAACCCAGCGCGCGTCCGCTCCAGAACGGCCCAGCGAATTCCGTGATGGCCGTCGCCTCCAGTCCGTTGTCGAGCGTCGCGATCACCGAGATGGCGACCATCAGTGGCGCCTGATACCGGGAATCGAGAAAGTCGGCCCAGGCCAAGAGAAATAGCGTCACGGCCGCGGCGGCGGCGATGATCCGGACCGGTCGCATTCGTGAGCCCACCCGGTCGGACCAGCGGCCCACCATGATGCGACCGAGCGCGCTAAGCAGTTGCGAAAGGGTGACCAGTATGCCGGCGGCGGCGATCGACCAATGCAGATTTCTGATCAGCCATACCAGCATGAACGTCACGGTCACGGTCTGTGGCATCATCATCAGACCCGCCACCGCATGGATTCGCCACAGCACCAACGATCCCCGGTACGGGCTGGCGAGTTCCTGGTCGCTTGCCGCTTCCCGGCGTTTCCGCGGCGGATCGACGATCCCGACTGCACTCGCCACTGCCCCCATCGCGCATGCCAGCGCCGTAAACATCAGCCCGGCGCGGGGCCCGTGCTCGGCCAATTCAGGAATCACCAAGGCCCCCAGCGCAATCCCGAGCGGTTGAGCGGTCTGGCGAATGCCCATGGCGAGCCCGCGCTGGTGCGGGGGAAACCAAGCGGCCACCAACCGGCCGCCGGCGGTGTTGCAACTGGCGGCGGCCATCCCACCGAGGAACAAAAAGACACCGGTCAGCACCATCGAATCGACCGACGCCGCGGCGTAGGCCGCCCCTGCCGTAAGCGCCAAGCCCGCGGCCATCACCACACGTTCCCCCACCCGGTCCAGCACGTAGCCCCAGAGCACCAGCGTGGCCACCATGCCCCAGCTGGGCATCGACGACAACAAACCGGCTTCATCGAGCGGGATTCCGCGGGCGGCTTGCAACGAGGGGATCAGGAAGGCAACGCCGTTGATGAACAAGAAAGAACTCGCCGTCGCCAACAGTGAGACGGCCATCACCCTCCAGCGCAAGCCGGCGCTGAGCGTGGCCGTGCCATCCCCCGTCATTTGCCCATGCTTCCACGGTAGCCAGCGGGCAGCAAAGTTGCCCGTTACCCGCGCGCGGGCTGACTGACAGGACAAACGGCAGCGCTGCCAGCCGGAACAACGCGCAGATCGCAAACGCGATCGGATAACCCGCGGCGGTGATTACCTCACCGAAGGCCGGAGGTCCGAGGGCGACCATCGGCCGCTCGAGGGCGTTCTGGGTGCTCAGTGCGCGTTCGCTCCAGAACGAACCTGCCACTTCGGGGATCGTGGTGAATGGCAACCCGCTATCGCCGGTGATCGCCGCTGCGGTAACCATGACCGGGATCGTCACTAGGCTCAAACCGTGCCGACCCGCAGCGCCCGGCTGCGCCGCGCTCGCGATCGTCACTGGGCTCAAACCGTGCCGACCCGCAGCGCCCGGCTGCGCCGCGCTCGCGATCGTCACTGGGCTCAAACCGTGCCGACCCGCAGCGCCCGGCTGCGCCGCGCTCGCGATCGTCACTAGGCTCAAGCGAATGCGCCTTGGTCGAATCGCCAGTCCAGACGGTGTCGCCTTCGTCAGCGTCGAGGGCGAACCGGGCGATCCCGCCGGAATGATCGTCCGCGAGATCGCCGAGCACCCGTTCGGCACGCCGAACTTCACCGGCCGGTCATGGCCGCTGGCCGATGTCCGGCTGCTGGCTCCCATACTCGCCGGCAAGGTGGTGTGCGTCGGAAAGAACTACGCCGACCACATCGCCGAGATGGGCGGCCTGACCGGGCCGGCACCGGCCGATCCGGTGATATTCCTCAAGCCCAACACGGCGATCATCGGGCCGAACGTGCCGATCAAATTGCCCGCCAACGCATCACCCGTGCACTTCGAGGGGGAGCTGGCGGCGGTCATCGGCCGGCCGTGCAAGGACGTCCCAGCCGCGCAGGCCGCCGACAACATCCTCGGCTACACCACCGCCAACGACGTGTCGGCGCGCGACCAGCAAAAGGCCGACGGCCAGTGGACTCGGGCCAAGGGGCACGACACCTTCTGCCCCGTCGGTCCGTGGATCGTCACGGGGTTGGACCCGTCGGATCTCGAATTGCGCACCGAGGTCAACGGCGAAGTCAAGCAGAACAGCCGGACGTCGCTGATGATCCACGATGTCGGCGCCATCGTCGAATGGATCTCGGCCGTGATGACCTTGCTGCCGGGCGACCTCATCCTCACCGGGACACCGGCCGGTGTGGGTCCGATCGAGGACGGAGACACCGTGTCTGTCACCATCGAGGGCATCGGCACCCTCACCAATCCCGTTATCCGTAAGGGAAAGTCGTGACGACAGCCGCGCAGGCAGGCAAAGTCCGGGTCCGGTTCTGTCCGTCGCCGACCGGCACCCCGCACGTCGGGATGGTGCGCACGGCGCTGTTCAACTGGGCCTATGCCCGACACACCGGCGGCGCCTTCGTCTTTCGCATCGAGGACACCGACGCGCAGCGCGACACCGAGGAAAGCTATCTCGCGTTGCTCGACGCCCTGCGCTGGCTGGGCCTCGAATGGGACGAGGGGCCCGAGGTCGGCGGTCCCTACGGCCCGTACCGACAGTCGCAGCGCACTGAGATCTACCGCGATGTGGTGGCCTCGCTGCTCGAAGCGGGAGAGGCGTACTACACCTTTTCGACGCCGGACGAGGTCGAGGCCCGTCACGTCGCCGCCGGACGTAACCCCAAGCTGGGCTACGACAACTTCGATCGGCAGCTGACCGATTCGCAGCGTGCGGCATTCCTCGCGGAAGGCCGCCAGCCCGTGGTGCGCCTGCGGATGCCCGACGGAGACCTCAGTTGGGACGACCTGGTGCGCGGCACCACCACGTTCGCGGCGGGCAGCGTGCCCGATTTCGCCTTGACCCGCGCCAGCGGAGATCCCTTGTACACCTTGGTCAACCCGTGCGACGACGCGCTGATGAAGATCACCCACGTGTTGCGGGGCGAGGACCTGCTGCCGTCGACTCCGCGCCAACTCGCGCTGTATCAGGCGCTGATCCGGATCGGCGTCACCGACCGGATTCCGCAGTTCGCTCACCTGCCAACGGTGTTGGGGGAGGGGACCAAGAAACTCTCCAAGCGCGACCCCCAGTCGAACCTGTTCGCTCACCGCGATCGCGGCTTCATCCCCGAGGGCTTGTTGAATTATCTTGCGCTGCTGGGCTGGGCGATCGCCGACGACCACGACCTGTTCACTCTCGAGGAGATGGTGGCCGCGTTCGACGTTGTCGACGTCAATTCCAACCCGGCCCGGTTCGACCAGAAGAAGGCCGACGCGCTCAACGCCGAGCACATCCGGATGCTCGACGCGGACGACTTCACCCACCGGCTGCGTGAATTCTTTGACGCCCACGGTCACCACATCGGTCTGGATGACGCCGGTTTCGCCGCGGCCGCCGACCTGGTGCAGACCCGCATCGTGGTCCTCGGCGACGCGTGGGACCTGCTGAAGTTCCTCAGCGACGACGAATACGCGATCGATCCCAAGGCGGCGGCCAAGGAGTTCGGCCCGGACGCGGGCGCGGTGCTCGATGCGGCACTGACGGCGCTGGACGTAGTCGCGGAGTGGACCGCGGCGCAGATCGAGACCGCTCTCAAGACCGCGCTCATCGAGCGCCTGGCGCTCAAACCGCGCAAGGCTTTCGGCCCGATCAGGGTCGCCGCCACGGGGACAACGATCAGCCCGCCCCTATTCGAGTCGCTGGAGTTACTCGGCCGCGACCGCAGTCTGCGGCGGCTGCGCGACGCGCGCGAAACGCTCGCCTGACGGGCGAAGACCCCGCCAGCCTGGGCGTGCGGGATAGTGGTGGGAGTCTTTGGTAGTCTGCACGTCGGTCGATAACGGTCGGCGGCGGCGACGTCTTGCGGCTCATTACAGCAGCGGAATGCGCTCTGACCAGCCGTTTTAGGCAGTCAATGGGGTATGGTGTAATTGGCAACACAGCTGATTCTGGTTCAGCCATTCTAGGTTCGAGTCCTGGTACCCCAGCAAAATCTCTCCACCGCAGGCGATTAGGTGGGCCTACTACCGTGAGCTATGCTGGCTGCTCGGATCGGTACTGGCCCCGTCGTCTAGCGGCCTAGGACGCCGCCCTCTCACGGCGGTAGCGTGGGTTCGAATCCCATCGGGGCTACAAAACTTACTGGCCTGTCCCCAGTGCGGCCGGTGCGGTCGACCCGCCCACCGGCATGTGCGGCATTCCGAGCTTGCGGTGATCCCACGAGCGCGCGCGCCGCGCCACGATGCGCACGCACACCCGCTTGTTCATCATCTGCTCGACGAAGGGCTTCATCTCGTCGCTGTAGGGGCCGGTGTAGCGCTCCCACACGCTGACCCCGACCCGGTGTGCGACGTCGGGATCGTCGACAATTTCGGCAACGCCCTCGAAGGACACGCCGCGCAGCGTGTCGTAAGTGTCGCCATCCTCAATCAGAAAGCTCACCCGCGGATCGCGGGTGAGGTTGACCGCCTTTTGCGACTTGGCCTTGGTCTCCAGCCAGATCTCGCCGTCGACCACGGCGTACCACATCGCGGTCAGGTGCGGCTGGCCGTCGGGACCGATGGTGGCCAGAGTCCCGGTGCGGCTCTTGACGACGAAATCGGCGACCTCGTCCTCCGACATGACGATGGTCGCGCGCTGATTGGTTCCCATCGCGTCAGTCTGGCAGGTCGTCGTCCGTGATTGCGCCCCGAGCCTGCTGTGACGGCAGCGAACCTGCGCACAGCGCGTGAGATTGACCAATTGGGGCACGGTGAACGCAGTCTGGGCACAGAGCTACAGCCGGCGAGTCAAGGCCTCGGATGCGGACAGCAGATCGGCGGCCCAGCGTGCCCCGGGACGCCGGCCGATCCGGTCGATGGGGCCGGACACCGATATGGCGGCGATCACAACACCGCGGCCATCACGCACCGGCGCCGAGACGCTCGCCACTCCCGGCTCGCGTTCGGCCACGCTCTGTGCCCAACCGCGCCGCCGAACGTCGGCCAGCACTCGCTCGGTGAACTTCGCCGACGGCAGCACCGCCTTCTGTGTGGCGGCGTCGCTATACGCCAGGAGCACTTTGGCGCCCGACCCCGCCGTCATCGGCAACCGTGCCCCGACGGGCACGGTATCGCGAAGGCCGGCAGCCGGTTCGAGGGCGGCCACGCAGACCCGTGACGTGCCTTCGCGGCGGTACAGCTGCACGCTTTCACCGGTGGTTTCGCGCAGCAGCGGGACCACCGCCGCGGCGGCCGCCAGCAGCGGATCGCCCACCTGAGCGGCCAGCTCGGTGACCGCCGGGCCAAGGCGCCAGCGCCCTTCGTCGTCGCGTGCCAGCAGGCGATGGACTTCGAGGGCGGCCGCCAGCCGGTACGCGGTGGCCCTGGGCAATTCGGTTCGTTCGCACAGTTCCGCTAGTCCGCAGGGGGATTCGGCGATCGTGTGCAGCAATCCCACGGCTTTGTCGAGGACGCCGATGCCGCTATGCTGTCTCACAAGAAGATACTAGCGTCTCGCATTATGAGATTGCAGCCGGAATGACCGATTAGGGGCGAATTCGAGATGGGATCCGACATCAAGGGGGGCGAAGCCGGCGTGCCGCGCACGCTGGCCGAAAAGGTATGGGAAGACCACGTTGTGGTGCCCGGCGGCTCCGACCAGGCAGGGGCTCCCGATTTGATTTACATCGACCTGCATCTGGTGCACGAGGTCACCAGCCCCCAGGCGTTCGACGGCCTGCGGCTGGCCGGTCGCGGGATCCGGCGCCCCGATCTGACACTGGCCACCGAAGACCACAATGTGCCCACCCTTGACATAGACAAGCCGATCGCGGATCCGGTGTCGCGCACCCAGGTCGAGACGTTGCGGCGCAACTGTGCCGAATTCGGTGTCCGGCTCTACGCGATGGGGGACATCGAACAGGGCATCGTGCATGTCGTCGGACCGCAATTGGGCCTCACCCAACCGGGAATGACCATTGTGTGTGGCGACAGTCACACGTCGACCCACGGCGCATTCGGCGCTCTGGCCATGGGGATTGGCACCTCCGAGGTGGAACATGTGCTGGCCACCCAGACGTTGCCGCTGCGGCCGTTCAAGACGATGGCCGTCAATGTCGACGGACGTTTGCCCGAAGGCGTGACCGCCAAGGACTTCATCCTGGCTCTGATTGCCAAGATCGGCACCGGCGGCGGGCAGGGTTATGTCATCGAATACCGGGGCGGTGCCATCGAATCGCTGTCCATGGAGGGCCGGATGACGATCTGCAACATGAGCATCGAGGCCGGTGCCCGAGCGGGCATGGTGGCACCCGACGACACCACTTACGAATACCTGCGCGGCCGGAGGCACGCACCGACGGGAGCGCAGTGGGATGCGGCGATGGCGTACTGGCAACAACTTCGGACCGACCCCGGCGCCGAATTCGACACCGAGGTCTACCTCGACGCGAGCTCGTTGAGCCCGTTCGTCACGTGGGGAACGAACCCCGGCCAGGGGGTGCCGCTGACGGCGGCCGTTCCGGATCCCGACCTGATGGCTGACGGCGAGCGGCAGGCCGCCGAGAAAGCCTTGGCTTACATGGACCTTCGACCCGGAACGCCGATGCGCGACATCAGCGTCGACACGGTGTTTGTCGGGTCGTGTACCAATGGTCGTATCGAGGACCTGCGCGCGGTGGCCGAGGTGTTGCGCGGGCGCAAGATCGCCCCCGGGGTGCGCATGCTCGTCGTTCCCGGTTCCATGCGGGTGCGGGCACAGGCCGAAGCCGAAGGGCTCGGTGAGGTTTTCACCGCCGCCGGCGCCGAATGGCGGCAGGCCGGCTGCTCGATGTGCCTGGGCATGAACCCCGATCAGCTGGCGCCCGGGGAGCGTTGCGCCGCGACGTCCAACCGCAACTTCGAAGGGCGGCAGGGCAAAGGCGGCCGCACCCATCTGGTGTCACCGGCCGTCGCCGCGGCGACGGCCGTTCGGGGAACGATTTCCGCTCCGGCTGACTTGAACTCCAACTGAGGAAAGAATCGAGGACGGGGATGGAACCCTTTCGCACCCATACCGGCATCGGCGTGCCGCTGCGGCGGTCCAATGTGGATACCGATCAGATCATTCCGGCGGTGTATTTGAAGCGCGTGACCCGAACCGGTTTCGAGGACGGATTGTTCGCGACGTGGCGGACGGACCCCTCATTCGTGCTCAACCTCAGCCCGTTTGACCGAGGCTCCGTCCTGGTCGCCGGACCCGATTTCGGCACCGGCTCGTCCCGCGAGCATGCGGTGTGGGCGCTTATGGACTACGGGTTCCGGGTGGTTATCTCGTCTCGGTTCGGTGACATTTTCCGGGGCAACGCCGGGAAGGCGGGCCTGCTGGCGGCCGAAGTCTCCCAAGACGGTGTCGAACTCCTCTGGAAGCTCATCGAGCAGAGCCCGGGCATGGAAATCACTGTCAATCTTCAAGATCGAAATATCATCGCCGGAACGTCGGTGTTGCCGTTCAAGATTGACGACCATACCGCCTGGCGACTGCTGGAAGGACTCGACGATATAGCCCTTACGCTGCGGAAACTCAAGCAGATCGAGTCATTCGAGGCGGTGCGTCCGAACTGGAAACCGCGCACTCTGCCCGCCTCCTGAATGGTCCGTCGGAACGGAATTTCTGCTCGGTCATCTAAGTAATCGGGACCGATTTCCCGGCCCCGCCACCGGTTAAGGGCGGCAACCGGATTGCCAAAAAAACCCATACGCGTGCGGTGAAATTGCGCGTGGCTCTTGGAAATTTGCTGGGTAAGGGTTTACCGTGTCCACTAGTCGGTTCGCAAAATGAGGACCACTAGCTTGGAGGGATTGGATGAACAAAGCAGAGCTCATTGACGTGCTCACACAGAAATTGGGCTCGGACCGTCGGCACGCGACTGCTGCCGTCGAGAATGTCGTCGACACCATTGTGCGCGCGGTGCACAAGGGTGACAGCGTCACGATTACCGGGTTCGGTGTGTTCGAACAGCGGCGGCGTGCCGCGCGCGTGGCCCGCAACCCGCGCACCGGTGAGACGGTAAAGGTAAGGCCGACATCGGTACCGGCGTTCCGTCCGGGTGCCCAATTCAAAGCGGTTGTGTCTGGCGCGCAGCGCCTCCCAGCGGAAGGACCCGCAGTGAAACGTGGTGTTGGAGCGGGAGCGGCCAAGAAGGTGGCCAAGAAGGCCCCGGCTAAGAAGGCTCTGGCTAAGAAGGCTCCGGTCAAGAAGGCCGCGCCCGCCAAGAAGGTCGCAGCCAAGAAGGCTCCGGTGAAGAAGGCCGCGACCAAGGCCCCGGCCAAGAAGGTCGTCAAAAAGGCCCCGGCCAAGAAGGTCGTCAAAAAGGCCCCGGCCAAGAAGGTCGTCAAAAAGGCCCCGGCCAAGAAGGCGGCCACCAAGGCTCCGGCCAAGAAGGCCCCGGCCAAGAAGGCTCCGGCCAAGAAGGCGACCGCGCGTCGCGGCCGCAAGTAGGGCAGCGACCAGGTTCCACACGCGAATACCGTTCGGGTGGCAGCGGCGCCCCCCGAACGGTATTCGCGTGCTAGGCGCGCACGTTGGCGGCCAGCGCGCCGCCGATGTGGTCGGCCGCCACCATTCGCCCGGCCGACAGCGACAGCACCCATGTGCTGCCCTTGTGGTTGCGCGACTTATCCGGGCGTACGCCGTCGCGTCCGCACCACCACTCGATCAAATCCGGAATCACCTTGCCCTGCGTACAGACAACCGGGGTGCCGTCCTGCTCGGCAATTCGCAGAACCCGCTGACGGCCCCGTTTGCGATTGTTGGCGTAGGACTCCTCGGTCAGGCCGGTCTCGTTGTGGACGGTCACACCCAACTCCTGGGCGAGCGGTTGGACCGTCTGGTGACAGCGGACTCGGTCGGCGGCGTAGATGTCGGTGGCGCCGAAGGCCAGTAGCTGCGGAACCAGTGCCTCGGCCTGCGCACGTCCCCTTTTGTCCAGCGGTCGTTCGGCGTCATTGCCGGAGAAGCGTGACTTGCGGCCGGCGGTTGCATGCCGGACCACCAGTACGGTATGTGTGTCCGCCGGCTGTTTTGCGAAGTGGCGCAACATCTTTTTATCCTGCGCATAGTTCAGCCGCGGCATCGCGTCGGCCATCGGCAGCCAGATCAGATCATCGACCTCGTTGCCCGGTTCGAAGTGCCCCCCGGTACTGCGCGCCGCCCAGTAGAACACCTTCTTGACGCCTTGGTCGATGGGGTAGCTCACCATGTCGAGCCGCCTGCCAAGGATGGCGCGGTGGCCGGTCTCCTCCCGCACCTCGCGGACTGCGGCTAGGGGTGCGGTTTCGCCGGGGTCCACTTTGCCTTTGGGCAGCGACCAGTCGTCGTAACGGGGACGGTGGATCACGGCGATCTCCAGTGCGGCGCTGGCCGAATCAGTCGGTCGCCACAAGACCGCTCCGGCGGCGTACACGATCCGGCTTCCCGAGCGACGAGGGGCGGACGAGCTCTTGCTGGGCACGTTAACTCCTGCGGGTCTGTTCGGTCGGGGTCGCGCTAGTTGGATGTGGCCCAGAACAACCGAGAAATTACCCCGCAGCGGTCAAGGGCTACGGTGCCGCTCCATCAGCGAGACCTGGTGGTCGCGCACCGTGTGGCCCTCCTGGGGCGACGCGGTCCACTGCCCGTCGGACCCGAGGTCCCAGCAGCGGGTGGACGGGTCGAGCGCGGATTCGAACAAGTCATTCAACTGCGCGGTAAGCCTCGGGTCCTTGACCTGCGCCAGCACCTCGACGCGCCTGTCGAGATTGCGGTGCATCATGTCGGCGCTGCCGATCCAGAACTCGTCGATGTTGCGGAAATGTATGATCCGCGA
This sequence comes from Mycobacterium sp., assembly GCA_031292665.1. Classification (GTDB taxonomy): domain Bacteria; phylum Actinomycetota; class Actinomycetes; order Mycobacteriales; family Mycobacteriaceae; genus Mycobacterium. The sequence continues at coordinate 22,332 of JARLGR010000009.1, forward strand.
GTGCTCCAGGAAGCAGCCGAGAATCGAGCGCACGTAGATGTTCTCCGAAAAGCCTTCCGTACCCGGGCGCAGCGCGCAGATGCCGCGCACCACCACCTCGACTCGCACACCGGCCTGCGACGCGCGATAGAGCGCGTCGATGACCTGCTCGTCGACGAGGGCGTTCATCTTCAGGCGGATGCGTCCTTCGCCGCGTTCGCGGTGCGCGGCCACTTCCCGCTCGACGCGTTCGATGATGCCCGTGCGAATTCCGTACGGCGCCACCAACAGGTTGCGGTAGGACAACTTGCGCGAATAACCGGTCAACGAATTGAATAAGTCGGTGAGGTCGGCTCCGATCTCCGGGGCGGCCGTGAGCAGGCCGACGTCCTCGTACAACCGCGCGGTCTTGCTGTTGTAGTTGCCGGTCCCGATGTGGCAATACCGCCGGATCGCCGAACTCTCGCGGCGCACCACCACGCAAGACTGGCAATGAGTCTTCAGGCCGACGAGTCCGTAGACGACATGCACGCCCACCCGCTCGAGTGCGCGTGCCCATTGGATGTTGGCCTCTTCGTCGAAGCGCGCCTTGATCTCGACGAGTGCCACCACTTGCTTGCCGGCCTCGGCGGCCTGGATCAGCGCCCTGACGATGGGCGAGTCGCCGGAGGTGCGGTAGAGCGTCTGCTTGATCGCCAGCACGTTGGGGTCGGCGGCCGCCTGCTCGATGAAACGTTGCACGCTGGTGGAGAACGAGTCGTACGGATGGTGTACCAGGACATCGCCTTCGCGCAGCGTCGCGAAGATGCTCTTGGGTGTTTCGCGGTCGGCGAAAGCCGGGTGAGTGTCCGGGACGAATGCCCGGTCTTTGAGCGCTGGGCGGTCCAGCCCGTAGATCTGCCACAGGGAGGAGAGGTCAAGAAGGCCGGGTACCTCGACGACGTCGCCGGGATGCACGTCGAGTTCCCGCAGCAGCAGCTCCAGCATGCTTTCGGTCATGTCGTCGTTGATCTCGAGCCGCACCGGCGGACCGAAGCGCCGGCGGGCCAATTCCCGTTCGAGCGCCTGCAACAGGTCTTCGTCGCGGTCTTCTTCAACCTCCATGTCGGCGTTCCGGGTAATGCGAAACGCGTGATGCTCGACGATTTCCATTCCCGGGAACAGCACGGGGAGGAAGGCCGCGATCAATTCCTCCGTCGGCAGATACCGCACCACGACCTGCCCCTCGGCGTCGCCGCCACCGGACTGGCCGTCGAGCTCGACGAAGCGATCGACGTTGTTGGGCACCTTGACGCGGGCGAAGTGCTGACCGCCGTCTTCCGGTTGGCGCACGGTGACCGCGAGGTTGAGACTCAGCCCGCTGACGAACGGGAAGGGGTGGGCGGGGTCGACGGCCAGCGGTGTCAGGACAGGGAAGACCTGCTCCATGAAATAGGTCGACAGTTGCTCTTGCTCAGCCCGATCCAGATCGGCCCACGTGACGATGTGGATGCCCTCCTCGGCGAGCGCCGGGCGCACCGAATCCATGAACACCCGGGCGTGCCGGGTCGCGATCCGCTGCGTCTGCTCGCCGATCAGCGCGAGTTGCTCGCGCGGCGTCAGGCCATCGGCCGACCGAACCGACAGCCCCATTTCGTCGCGTCGTTTGAGGCCCGCCACCCGCACCATGTAAAACTCGTCGAGGTTCGAGGCAAAGATCGCCAAAAATTTGGCGCGCTCCAGTAACGGCAGCGAATTGTCGGCGGCCAATGCGAGAACGCGGGCGTTGAAGTCAAGCCAGCTCAGTTCCCGGTTGAGATAGCGGTCCTCCGGCAGCCGATCGTCGATCGCGGCGGGGGTGGCTGCGGGTGGTGGGGCTGACACGGCCGAGTCGCCCGGATGCCACAGGTTCTCGTCGGCCCGCGCCTCAGCTTCGATTTCGGTCACCCTGCGATCATCGCCTATCACCCGCTAATGCTGCTAGCGCCCGATTGACATCCATCCGCCGTTGGCGTGCCGTTCATCCCGCGGACAGTTTGCTGGCGCTGATTATTGTTGCGCAAGCGCCCGGGAGGTCGCGGGTCCCACCCCGAGGCGGCGGGCGGCCGCCAGGTCGGCGGGGGTGTCGACGTCGCATCGCAGGCCGGGCCACGCACCCGTCAGCTCGATCGCGCCCGAACGGCGGTGCCGCGCCGACGAATCCGGCCCGAATTGCGGTTTGAGCGCGGCTCCGAACGCGCACAGCGCGGAGGTGCCCTTCGCGAGCCGGTCAGCGACGAAGCTGCGCCGGTGGTGGCGTGCGGCGGCGATCGCCTCGGCCAGCTCCTGGCTCTGCAGTGCCGGTAAATCCCCTTGTAGCACAACGATATTGGAGAACGACTCGGTTAGCACCCGTTCGGCGACGACGATCGCGTTGTTCAGTGGATCGCCATGCCCTTCGGGCGTCGGGTCGGCCAGCGCGTCGGCCCCCAGTTCGGCCGCCGCCGCGGCCGCGGCGTCGTCGGGGGTGATGACGGTGATCGAGCCCACGGATTGCACGCGCCCCGCGGCGGCCAGGGTGTCCACCAACATGGCGAGCACCACGCCCTCCCGGGTGCGCGCGGAAAAGACCGGCGCCAGCCTGCTCTTGGCGGCGGCCAACCGCTTTACCGCGACGATCAGGGCCACATCGCCCGCCCCGTCGGCCCGTATGCCGATCATGGAAGTTAATCCTGCCAGCGCCGCTTGCGGCATCGCCCGCGAGATGGCGGTGATCGCCGCGAGCCTGGTGGGCGGCGACCCGCTGCGCCCGGCTTCGCCGCGCTTGCGATCGCCGAGCCTGGTGGGCGGCGACCCGCTGCGCCCGGCTTCGCCGCGCTTGCGATCGCCGAGCCTGGTGGGCGGCGACCCGCTGCGCCCGGCTTCGCCGCGCTTGCGATCGCCGCG
>JARLGR010000061.1 GCA_031292665.1 Mycobacterium sp.
CGCGGCGAGGGCGGATTCGGTGGCGAGCGCGGGGCCTCAACGTCGGATGCGACCCCGGACCGGGCGCCCGATCTCGAAGTCGCGATGCCGATCCTGCCGCAGCAGGCGCTGCTGTACCGGCTCTGCGGCGATCGCAACCCGCTGCACTCCGATCCCGGATTCGCCTCTGCCGCAGGCTTTTCCCAGCCGATCTTGCACGGCCTGTGCACCTACGGCATGACGTGCAAGGCCATCGTCGACGCGGTGCTCGACGGCGATGCCGGGGCGGTGGCCGCCTACGGCGCGCGCTTCGCCGGCGTCGCGTTCCCCGGCGAAACGCTCACGGTCAACATCTGGAAGGAGGACGGCCGCATCCTGGCCGGCGTCGTCGCGCCTTCGCGCGACAACGCCGTGGTGCTCAGCGGCGTGGAGCTGGTGCCGGTCTAGCGTTCCGCGCTGTGCCCTCTTTGCGCCGAGCGTGAAACTAGCCTCACGTTCGAGTTCGACTGTGAAGCTAGTTTCACAGTCGTCGGGCCAGTGCCGCCCGTACGCGCCGGACGATGTCGTCCGGCCTGTCGCCCGCGACTACCCGGATAATGATCCAGCCTCGACGCTCAAGCATTTCCAGCCGCCGGATATCCCAGGTGTATTGCCGCCGGTCAGTTCGATGTTGCTCACCGTCGTACTCAACCGCGACTTTGACCTCTTCCCACCCCATATCGAGGTAAGCGATCACATCGCCGAATCCGTCACTCACCGGAATTTGGGTCTGCGGGCGGGGTAAGCCAGTCTGCATCAGGACAACCCTCAGCCACGACTCTTTCGGGGATTGCGCACCAGCGTCGAACAGGCTCACGGCCTGGCGTGCCCGCACGATGCCTCGGCGGCCGGGGCGTCTGTGAGCCAGCAGCTCGATGTCGGCCGCCTTGATGTCCGTTGCGCGAGCCAGCGCATCGATGGCCGCGACAGCGGTCATGGTTGGGTACCAACATCCCAAGTCAAGAGCCGTCCTCGCTGGCGAAGTGACTGGCACACCGGCGACAGTCTCGATCTCATCCTCGTCGATGCAATTTCCCCGCGTCTGTATTCCTGGGAGCCTGTGCCGATTGTCGTAGATCAACTCGACGAGAAGCGTGTCGTCCACCCATTTACTACCGTGTAACGCCGCCGCGGAGAACCCGGCAACTATCCCTCGACGCTTCGCCCACAGCCACCCTGCTTTCGCACGCAGCGCAGCCGTCACCTCGACACTCGGATCGACGTATACATCGCGGAAAACCCGGGTGTAGCGAGTGCACAGCTGACTCTTCGTCAGCGTCCCTTCAGCTATGGCCTCGCTGCCAATAAACGGCTCTCGCATGACCCGCAGCGTTGCACGGAGCACCGCGAGCGTCACTTCACGCGCCGAGCGTGAAGCTAGTTTCACGTTGGCCGCCGAGCGTGAAGCTGGCTTCACGCTAGAGGCCTGACAGCCGGCTTAGCCGAGGATCAGGCCCGACGTCGGCACGCCCGTTCCCGCCGTCACGAGGACGTGCTCGACGTCGGGTACCGGGTTCACCGAGGTGCCCCGCAACTGCCGCACACCTTCCGCGATGCCATTCATGCCGTGGATGTAGGCCTCACCGAGTTGGCCCCCATGCGTGTTAATCGGAAGCCTGCCGCCTACCTCGATAGCGCCGTCGGCGATGAAGTCCTTCGCTTCGCCACGACCGCAGAACCCCAACTCCTCCAACTGAATCAGGGTGAACGGCGTGAAGTGGTCGTAGAGTACGGCGGTCTGAATATCACCAGGCTTCAGCCCCGACTGCTCCCAGAGCTGCCGGCCGACGACGCCCATCTCGGGCAGACCGAGCTCGGGACGGTAGTAGCTGACCATCGTGTACTGGTCGGGGCTGGATCCCTGCGAGGCCGCCTCGATGATCGCCGGTCGGTGCTTGAGGTCCCGCGCGCGCTCGACGGACGTCACGACGATCGCCACCGCGCCATCGGTCTCCTGGCAGCAGTCCAGCAGCCGCAGCGGCTCGGCGATCCACCGCGAATTCTGATGGTCCTCAATGGTTATCGGCTTCTCGTAGAAGTAGGCCTTGGGGTTCTTCGCCGCATGCTTGCGGTCGGCCACCGAGATCACACCGAAGTCGCGACTGGTCGCACCGGACTGGTGCATGTAGCGCTGGGCGATCATGGCGACCTGCGCCGCCGGCGTCGACAGCCCGTGCGGATAGGAGAACGCATTGTCCGCCGCGGTCGAATCGGCTTCCGCCGCAGCGTCTCCCACCAACCGGGTCTGCACCTGACCGAACCGCATGCCGGAACGCTCGTTGAACGCCCGGTACGCCACCACGACGTCGGCCACCCCGGTCGCGACGGCGATCGCCGCCTGCTGGACCGTCGCGCACGCGGCGCCGCCGCCGTAGTGAATCTTGGAGAAGAACTTCAGGTCGCCCATACCGGTCGCCCGGGCAACCGCGACCTCGGTGTTGCTGTCCATCGTGAAGGTCGTCAGCCCGTCGACGTCGGCCGGGCTCAGCCCGGCGTCGTCCAAGGCGCCCAACGCGGCCTCGGCCGCCAACCGTAACTCGCTGCGACCGGAGTTCTTCGAGAAGTCGGTCGCACCGATGCCGACGATGGCCGCCTTAGCCGACAACATCAGGCATCCCCCATCGTCAGCGTCACGGTCGCGATGACATGGTGGCCAAGGCTGTTGCTGCCCAGCACCTTAACGGTGATCAGGCCGTTGTCCACCGCGGTCACCTCACCGGTGAACGTCACCTCGTCGTACGCGTACCACGGCACCCCGAGCCGCAGCCCGATCGACTTGATCAGCGCCGACGGCCCGGCCCAGTCGGTGACATAGCGCTGGACCAGGCCGGTGTCGGTGAGGATGTTGACGAAAATGTCCTTCGAGCCCTTGGCCTGCGCCTTGTCGCGGTCGTGGTGCACGTCCTGGAAGTCCCGCGTGGCGATGGCCGTCGAGATGATGAACGTGGGATCCCCGTAGAGCTTGAGTTCGGGCAGCGTCGTGCCCACTTCGATGGTCGGGGCGCTCATGCTCGTGCCCCCAGGGGCTCCCAGGCGTAGAGGGTCCACTCCGGGCCGGCGGCACCGGCCGGGAAGTCGATATACGTCGCGTGCACGGGCATTCCGATCTCCACTGAGCCCGGGGCCGCCCCGCGCAACTCGCCCAGCATCCGTACGCCCTCCTCGAGTTCGACGAGCGCGATGACGAACGGCAATGTGCGGCCGGGCACTTTGGGTGCGTGGTGCACCACATAGCTGAATACCGTGCCCTCGCCGCTGGCCACGACGTAGTCGATCGGCGCAGCTTTGTCCTGCCACACCGCCGGCACCGGCGGGTGCTGCAGACTGCCGTCGGGACGGCGCTGGATCCTCAGCTCGTGCGCCTTGACCCCCTCCCAGAAGAAGGCCGTGTCGCGCGACGACGCGGGACGCATCATGGCGTCGGCGTCCAGGTCCACGGGTACCGAAGACGCTGCGGACTCCTCCCGGGGCTTGAACTTGAGGATACGCCAATTCATTTCGGCGACGTCCTCGTCGCCGACCCGCCAGATGATGTGCTGGTTGACGAAGAAACCCTCCCCCAGCGCGGTCTGCTTGGGCCCTACCACGTCGCCCATCTCGGACGTGATGCTCACGTGCTCGCCGGGCTGCAGGTAGCGGTGGTAGGTCTGCTCGCAGTTGGTGGCGACCACGCCGATGTACCCGGCGTCGTCGAACAGCTGCATGATGGGGCCCAGGGGATCGTCTTTGGGACGTTCTCCGCCCAGGCCGAACATCGTCCACACCTGAATCATGGCCGGAGGGGCGACAATTCCCGGGTGCCCGGCGGAGCGAGCCGCTGCTTCATCCACGTAGATCGGGTTGCGGTCGCCGAGGGCCTCCACCCAGTTGCTGATCGTCGGCTGGTTCACCGGATCCCGCGCCGCCCGCGGCTTAGCGTCGCCGGCGGCCTTGATCTCCGCGATGGCGTCTTGGATATCGGTCATCGAGGCACCCTCGGCACCTTGAGGCCCGAGGCGGCGATCATCTCGCGCATGACTTCGTTCACACCCCCGCCGAAGGTGATCACCAGGTTGCGCTTGGTCTGCGAGTCCAGCCAGTTGATCAGCTCGGCGGTCTCCGAGTCGGCGGGGTTGCCGTACTTGAAGACGATCTCCTCCGCGAGCCGGCCAATGTGCTGGATACGCTCCGTACCAAAGACTTTCGTCGACGCGGCATCGGCCACGTTGATGTCCTCGCCGGATGCGGCAACCTGCCAATTCAGCAGCTCGTTGATCCGCCACATCGCATAGATCTCACCCAGTGCGCGTTTGACGTCGTCGTGATCGATCGGAGTGACGCCGTCGGCACCCGGCTTCGAGGCCCACGCGTGCACCCGGTCGTAGATACCGGCGACCCGCCCGGCGGGGCCGAGCATGACGCGCTCGTTGTTGAGCTGGGTGGTGATCAGCCGCCATCCGCCGTTTTCCTCGCCGACCAACATGTCGGCGGGCACCCGGACGTCGTTGTAATAGGTGGCGTTGGTGTGATGCGCCCCGTCGGACAGGATGATCGGCGTCCAGGAGTAGCCCGGATCCTTCGTGTCGACGATGAGGATCGAAATGCCCTTGTGCTTCGCGGTATCCGGGTCGGTGCGGCAGGCCAGCCACACGTAGTCCGCGTCATGTCCGCCGGTGGTGAAGATCTTTTGGCCATTGACGACGTACTCGTCGCCCTGGCGCACGGCGGTGGTCCGCAACGACGCCAGGTCGGTTCCCGCCTCGGGCTCGGTGTAGCCGATCGCGAAGTGGACCTCACCGGCGAGGATCGCCGGCAGGAACTTCTTCTTCTGCAGCTCGGTGCCGAAGGCCTGCAGGGTGGGACCCACCGTCTGCAGGGTCACGGCCGGCAACGGCACATCGGCGCGATGGGCCTCGTTGACGAAGATCTGCTGCTCGATCGGGCCGAAGCCGCGGCCACCGAACTCTTTGGGCCACCCGACCCCGAGCATGCCGTCCTGGCCCATCCGCCGGATCACCGCGCGATAGGCGCCGCCGTGCCGGTCCCTCTCCATCTCCTTCATCTCGTCGGACGAGACCAGGTTCGAAAAGTATTGCCGTATCTCGGCTTGCAGCTGTCGCTGCTCTGGGGTCAGTTCGATGTACATTGCGCTCCCACCAGTTCGAGGCGATGAGATGGCCCGCCCAGCAGCCGGGTCAGGTCTTTGATTGTGGAGTAGTACCGGTGCATCGGATAGGTGATGTCCATTCCCATGCCGCCGTGCAGATGATGGCACAGCTGCATCGCGGGCGGTGCCTCCGACGTGATCCAGTAACCCAAGACGTCGAGGTCGGCGTCTGCGTCGCGCCCCTCGGACAGCCGCCAGATCACCGACTTGGACGCCAGGTCGATGGTGCGCGAGGCGATGTAGACCTCGGACAGCTGCGCCGCGACGGTCTGGAAGGTCGACAGGGGCTTGCCGAACTGCTTGCGGTTGGCCACGTAGTCAGCGGTGAGCCGGAGCGCCCCGGCCACCAGCCCGTCGGCGTACGCGCCGATCACCGCCAGCACCAGCTGGTTGACCCGGTGCGCGGTCGCGCCCGCCAGGACGTCGGCGTCATCGACCGCCACGTCCGCGAACGTGACGGTGTACTCTTCGGAGCCGTTCGACGTCGGAGTGGGGACCAGCCGCACGCCGTCGGCCTTCGGCGACGCCACGACGACCGCGCTGTCGGCGGTCACGATGATCCAATCCGCCTGTCGCGCATACCCAACCCCGACCTTGGTGCCCGAGAGCCGTCCGTTGACCAACGTGGTGGCGGGCCGGTCGGGCAGCGCGGTGCCGGGCTCGTTGAGCGCCGCGGTCAGCACGCCGCCCTTGGCGACCGCGGCCAGGAAGCGGTCCTGCTGCGCGTCGGACGCCAGGTCGAGTAGCGGCACCACGCCCAGCCCCAGCGTGGCCAGGGCCGGCGTGACGGCGCCGTGACGGCCCGCCTCGGTCAGCACCGTCGCGACCTCGGGGAGGCCCAGGCCGTCGCCGCCAAGGCGTTCCGGCACCGGCAGCGCCGTCACACCGCCGCTCACGAGCGCGTCCCAAGTCAGATCCCGGTCGAGCACGGACGTGGCCACGTCGGCCACGGCCTGCTGTGTGGCGGTGAGGTCGAAATCCATCGTCGTATTCAGATCCATCAATGCACCACCGGGCACTTTCCGGAGTAGTCAACCTGCCAGCGCTTGATGCCGTTGAGCCACCCCGACCGCAGCCGCTCGGGCGTCGAAACCGACGAGAGATCGGGCATGTGATCAGCAATAGCGTTGAACATGATGCTGATCGTCATCCGCGCCAGGTTGGCACCGATGCAGTAATGCTCTCCGGTGCCACCGAAACCGACGTGCGGGTTGGGGTTTCGCATGATGTCGAAGCTGAACGGATCGTCGAAGACATCTTCGTCGAAGTTGGCCGAACGGTAGAACATCAGCACCCGCTGGCCCTTCTTGATCGTCACACCGGACAACTCGTAGTCCTCGAGCGCGGTGCGCTGGAAGGCGGTGACCGGGGTGGCCCACCGGACGATCTCGTCGGCGGCGGACTCGGGGCGCTCCTTCTTGTAGAGCTCCCACTGGTCCGGGAAGTCGGCGAACGCCATCATGCCCTGCGTGATGGAGTTTCGGGTGGTCTCGTTTCCGGCCACCGCGAGCATCATCACGAAGAAGCCGAACTCGTCGTCGGAAAGCTTTTCACCGTCGATGTCGGCATTGATCAGGGTGGTGACGATGTCGTTGCCGGGATTCTCTGCCTTCAGGGCGGCCATCTGCATCGCGTAGGTCAGCACCTCGACCGAGGACACCTTGGGATCGACGTCGGCGTACTCGGGATCGTCGTTGCCGGTCATCTCGTTGGACCAGCGGAAGAGCTTGTCGCGGTCCTCTTGCGGCACCCCGAGCAGACCGGCGATCGCCTGCAGGGGCAGCTCACAGGCCACCTGTTCGACGAAGTCGCCGGAGCCGGCAGTCGCCGCGGCCTTGGCGATGTTCTGGGCGCGTTCGCTGAGTTCGTCGCGGATGCGTCCGATGGCGCGCGGCGTGAAGCCGCGGGCGATGATCCTGCGCAGCCGGGTGTGCTGCGGCGGGTCCATGTTCAGCATCACCACCCGTTGCAGGTCGATGTCCTCACGGGCGATGTCGTTGTTGAACCGCGGGATCACGCAGTTCTCGTAGCTGGAGAACACGTCGTTGCGCAGCGAGACCTCTTTGACGTCCTTGTGCTTGGTGATCGCCCAGTAACCGCCGTCATTGAAGCCGCCGCCGGTGCCCGGCGCCTGGGCGTTCCACCAGATCGGCTCGCTCGCGCGCAACTCGGCGAACTCTTCGACGGGAAGCCGCTCTGCGTAGATGTCGGGGTCGGTGAAATCGAACCCGGGGGGGAAGTGGGGGCTGGGCACGGTGCTTCTCCTTAATGCTCGTGCATATGCTCGTCTTGCGACTGGCCGTGTCACTGGCCGTCCCAGAACACTAGCTCTCCTAGTGGATCCTTATTGCCAGTAAAACATGCCTCCACCGTAGACAAAAGGCGGCGACGCATCCTCGCTTGTCATAGTAATGAAACGTGTTCTAGCCTGGCCCCATGGGTAACCCGGTAATCGTCGAAGCCACTCGCAGCCCGATCGGCAAGCGAAATGGCTGGCTGTCAGGACTGCACGCCACAGAGCTGCTGGGCAATGTGCAGAAGGCACTGGTGGAGAAGGCCGGCATCGACGCCGCCGACGTCGAGCAGGTCATCGGCGGCTGCGTGACGCAATACGCGGAGCAGTCCAACAACATCACCCGCACCTCGTGGTTGACCGTGGGCTTGCCCGAACAGGTCGGCGCCACCACCGTCGACTGCCAATGCGGCAGTAGTCAGCAGGCCAACCACCTGATCGCCGGCCTGATCGCGACCGGCGCCATCGACATCGGCATCGCGTGCGGGATCGAGGCGATGAGCCGGGTCGGCCTCGGCGCAAACGCGGGTCCCGACCACAACTGGCGCGCGGAGTCCTGGGACATCGACATGCCCAACCAGTTCGAGGCGGCCGAGCGGATCGCCAAGCGGCGTGGCATCACCCGCGAAGACATCGACGAGTGGGGCCTGGCGTCCCAGCTCAAGGCGCGACAGGCGTGGGATGAAAGCCGTTTCGACCGCGAAATCTCTCCGATCGTGGCACCGGCTCTCGACGAGAACAAGCAACCCACGTCGGAGCGGGTAACCATCAGCCGCGACCAGGGCCTGCGCGACACCACGCTGGCGGGGCTGAGCGCGCTGAAACCGGTCATGGAGGGCGGGATCCACACGGCGGGCACGTCGTCGCAGATCTCCGACGGGGCCGCGGCCGTGTTGTGGATGGACGAGGACAAGGCCAGGGCGCTCGGGCTGCGGCCGCGGGCCCGCATCGTCAGCCAGGCATTGGTCGGCGCCGAGACCTACTACCACCTGGACGGTCCCGTGCAGTCGACGGCGAAGGTGCTGGAGAAGGCCGGAATGAAGATGGGCGATATCGACATCGTCGAGATCAACGAGGCGTTCGCGTCGGTGGTGCTGTCGTGGGCGCGGGTCCACGAGCCCGACATGGCCCGGGTCAACGTCAACGGCGGCGCCATCGCCCTGGGCCACCCGGTGGGGTCCACCGGCAGCCGGCTGATCACCA
>JARLGR010000062.1 GCA_031292665.1 Mycobacterium sp.
AGCGACCACCGGGTCACGCCGGCCGCTTCGGCCGCCAGCACGGTCGCGGCCAGCTCCTCGACCCGCTCCGGCGAGTCCGCGACCGGCCCGGTGATCAGGGTGGCCGGCGCCGAGGTCAGCACGACCCGGGCCAACGGCCGGGAGAAGTCCGTCGCCCGCAGCGGCTCGATCCGCACGCCGTGCGAGGGACGTTGGGGGGCGGTGTCGACCAGCAGCCACTTGCCGTCGGCCGGCACCAGCAGCAGGGCGCCGTCCGCGGCGCCCAGCACGAACGGCAACGTGCCCGACGCCCGCTGGGCCTCTCTGTCGAAGTGCACGTCACCCTCGAGCGCCAGCCCGGCGAAGCGCTCACCGGCGGCCAGCGCGGCGAGCAACTCGGGTTCGGTGACGACCAGGGTGGCCAGCGCGGTGGTCGCGACCGGGCCGGGTACCAGCGCCTTGGCCGCTTCCTCGACCATGGCGCACAGATCCTCGATGCTGCCGCCCGCCCCGCCCGAGTCCTCCGGGATTGCGACGCCGAAGATTCCAAGGTCGGCCAGGCGGGTGAAGACCGGTCGCCAGGCATCGGCGTTACCCTGCTCGACATCGCGGATCGCGGCCGTCCCACCGGGCCCAGAGGTTGAATTGCGCGCCCAGTCGCGCACCAGCGCACGCGCGGCAAACTGCTCGTCGGTGACGATCGCTACCACCCTTGGGTCCTCCGCGTGCTTTTGCTTCGACGATATCGTCGGCCGACTAGAACGTGTTCTAATAGTGCCAGCGATCGACCGTCAAGTCGAACACCATTCCGGCAGGACAGGCGGGGGTCCCGGCGGTACGGAGGTGGGAGATTCACACTGAGAATGCGTATCGTTTGCGAACGAACCGCCCGGAACAGGAGCAATCCGTCAGATGCCAGCGAACACGAACTCGGGCCACGTTCCCGACTCGCAGCCGCGCGAGGTCGTGAGCGTGGCGGTACTGGCCGAGTCCGAACTCGGCTCGGAGGCACAGCGCGAACGCCGGAAGCGCATCCTGGACGCCACGATGGCGATCGCGTCCAAGGGCGGGTACGAGGCGGTCCAGATGCGGGCCGTGGCGGACCGCGCCGACGTCGCAGTGGGGACGCTGTACCGGTATTTCCCGTCGAAGGTGCACCTGCTGGTATCGGCGCTGGGCCGCGAGTTCACCCGCATTGACGCCAAAACCGACCGCTCGACGGTTGCCGGGGGAACGCCGTTCCAGCGGCTGAACTTCATGGTCGGCAAGCTCAACCGCGCGATGCAGCGCAACCCGCTGCTCACCGAGGCGATGACGCGGGCCTACGTTTTCGCCGACGCCTCGGCGGCCAGTGAGGTCGACCAGGTCGAGAAGCTCATCGACGGTATGTTCGCGCGCGCGATGGCCGACGGCGAACCGACCGAGGACCAGTACCACATCGCCCGGGTGATCTCCGACGTCTGGCTGTCGAACCTGCTGGCGTGGCTCACCCGACGGGCATCGGCGACGGACGTCAGCAAGCGGCTGGACCTGGCCGTGCGACTGTTGATCGGTGACCAGGACGAGGCTCGCCCGGCTTAGGGCGCCCGTTAGCCTGGGGGCCCGGCGGTGCGGCCCCGCATCAGCTCGGTGCCCAGCAGTTCGACCACCGGCAGGTTCGACCGCGGCGGCTTGAGCAGCAGTTCGCCGGACCGGCGGCCCTTCTGCAGACTCGGCTGCGCCATGGTGGTCAACCCGCGGCTGATCGCCTCGGGCACGCCGTCGAACCCCGTGACACTCATCTGGCCGGGCACGTAAATGCCATGCGCGCGAAGGTAATCCATGGCGGACAGGGCCAGGATATCGGCCGTGCACATCAGCGCGGTGATCCGCGGATTGGCCTCCAGCGCCACCTTGGCCGCCGCGCCGCCCGACTCCGGCAAGTGCTCGTAGCTCTCCACGATGGTCAGCGAATCCGGGTCGACGCCGGCCGCCGTCATCGCCTCCCACACGCCCACGATGCGTTCGCGCTGGACGTCGAAGGCCGGTGACCGCAGCCGGTCGGCATCGACCAGGCCCTGGCGGCGGTCCCGGCCCAGCCGCATCGTCAGCAGCCCGATCTCACGGTGGCCCAGGCTCAGCACGTAGTCGGCGATCTCGCGCATCGCCGCCTGGTCGTCGATGCCCACCCGGGAAACCCCGGAGAGGCCTTTGGGCTGGTCGACCACGACCACGGGCAGGCGTCGCTGCAGGACCACCCCCAGATAGGGGTCGTCGTCGCACACCGAGTACACCACGAAGCCGTCCACACCGGCACTGAGCACGGCGGCGGTCCCGTCTTCGCGGCTGCGGCTCTCTCCGACGGCCACCAGCAGCAGCCCCTGCCCCACGCCTTCGCAGGACTGCGCTACCCCGGCAACGAAATCCCGCGCCGCGGGGTCGCTGAAGAAGTAGGTCAGCGGTTCCGCCATCACCAGGCCTACGGCACCGGCCTTGCGCGTCCGCAACGACCGGGCCACCGGATCGGGACCGGCGTAACCCAGCCGCTTCGCCGTCGCGAACACCCGCTCGCGCAGGTCGGCGGAGAGTTGATCCGGCCGGTTGAAGGCATTCGAGATCGTCGTGCGGGAGACCTTCAGTTCGGCCGCCAACGACGCCAGAGTCGCACGCCGGCGCGATGTGGGACTCACGTTGGGTGACGCTACAACGCACACGTGGGTGCGCCCACGTCGCTTCGTTCCCGTGTTTTCTAATGGAAACGATTTTCATTAGTATTAGGGGTCGGCCGGCGGGCCGGGGAGAGGAATCGGACGTGCGCATGGCGCTGATACATAGGCGGGGGGCACCGGAGGTAATGGCCGCGGCTCTCCTCCTGGCGGGCTGGACCGTGCTCGCCGGCTGTGCCGGTGCGCCACACCCGCGCGCGGCCACGGTGGTGGCGTCCACGGACGTGTGGGGCAGCGTGGCCCGCGCCGTCACGGGCCGCCATGTCGCCGTCAAGTCGATCCTGCGCGGCGCCGAGACCGACCCACACGCCTACCAGGCCACTCCCTCGGATGCCGCCGCCATCGCCGACGCCGATCTGGTGGTCTACAACGGCGGCGGTTACGACCCCTGGGTGGACCAGGTGCTGACCCGTCACCGGTCCGTCGCGTCCGTCGATGCCTACTCGTTCGTCACGAACGGCACGAGCGGGGGGCGACCGCCCAACGAGCACGTCTTCTACGACCTGAGCGTCGCCAAGTCGGTCGCCTCCTCGATCGCCGACCGGATGGCGTCGATCGACCCCCGCAACGCCGCCGATTACCGCGCCAACGCGGCGGAGTTCTGCCGCGGCGCCGACGCGGTCGCCATCTCCGAACACGCCATCGCCAGTGCCTATCCCGAGGCCGGGGTCATCGCGACCGAGCCCGTCGGGTACTACCTGATGGCGGCGTCCGGCCTCGTCAACCGCACCCCGCCCGCCTTCTCCGCGGCCAACGAGAACGAGACCGACCCGTCGCCGGCCGACATGGCGTCCGTTCTCGACTTGATCGACCACCGTCAGGTCTCGGCGCTGATCGTCAACCCGCAGACGTCCACCGCCGCGATCACCGGCGTCGAGGACGCCGCCCGGCGAGCGGGTGTCCCGGTGACCGAGGTGACCGAGACGTTGCCCGACGGCACCGACTATCTGACCTGGCAGCGCAGAACGGTCGACCAGTTGCTGGCGGCGCTGCGGGCGAGCCGGTAAGCGAAACCGTGAGTCTCGACGCGGTCCAGGCCGTCGGCCGCCATGCGGACGCCGTTTCACTGAGCGGCGCCGGACTTGCCTTCGGTGACCGTGTGCTCTGGGATCACCTCGACCTGTCGGTGACTCCCGGCGAGTTCATCGCGGTCCTGGGACCCAACGGCAGCGGCAAAACGTCGTTGCTCAAGGTGCTGCTCGGGCAGCTGCCGCTGAACTCCGGGGTGGCTCTGGTGGACGGGAAGCCGATCGCCTCGGGCAGCGCGCGGATCGGCTACGTGCCGCAACACCGCCCCATTGACCGGGATGTGATGCTGCGCGGGCGCGACCTGGTTCGGTTGGGCGTTGACGGGGGGCGCTGGGGCAGCACCGCGTTGCGGTCCGCCGACCGGGCCCGCCGGCGCGCGGCGGTGCGCCAGGCGCTGCGCCGGGTCGACGGCGAGCACCTGGCCGATGTTCGGGTCGGGGTGATGTCGGGAGGGGAGCTGCAGCGGGTGCGCATCGCTCAGGCGCTGGCCGCCGACCCGATGCTGCTGCTGTGCGACGAGCCGCTGCTGGCCCTCGACCCGGCCAACGCGAGGCTGGTAGCGGCGTTGATGGACGGCCGCCGACGGGATGCCGGCACCACGGTCATCGTCGTCACCCACCAGGTCAATGCGATCCAGCCGTATGTGGACCGGGTGCTGTACCTGGTCGACGGACGGTTCAGGGTGGGCAGCGTCGCAGAGGTGATGACCACCGAGACGCTGTCGGCCCTGTACCGGGCCGACATGCAGGTGGTGAAGGTCAGGGGCGGCTACGTGGTGGTGGGCGAGCCGGATGACGGGTACGACCGATGAATCATCGGCTCGCGGACGTGTTGGACCACCTGTTCTCGTTCGACGTCACCGCCCACCTGCTCAGCCACGACTTCGTGCAGCAGGCGCTGGTAGCCGCCGCGCTGCTCGGCCTGGTGGCAGGGCTGATCGGGCCGTTCATCGTGATGCGCCAGATGTCGTTCGCCGTGCACGGATCCAGCGAATTGTCGCTGACCGGTGCGGCGTTCGCGCTGCTGATCGGCTTCCAGGTGGGTGCCGGAGCGCTCATCGGCAGCGCGCTGGCGGCGGCGTTGTTCGGCATTCTGGGCCAGCGCGCCCGCGAACGCGATTCGGTGATCGGCGTGGTCCTGGCGTTCGGGTTGGGCCTGGCGGTGCTGTTCATTTACCTCTACCCCGGGCGGACGGCAACCAGTTTCGCGTTGCTGACCGGACAGATCGTCGGCGTCGGTTACACCGGGCTGGCCATGCTGGCGCTGGTCTGCCTGCTCGTCATCGCCGTGCTGGCGACGTGCTACCGGCCGCTGTTGTTCGCCTCCGTCGACCCCGAGGTCGCGGCGGCCCGCGGCGTGCCGGTGCGGGCGCTCGGCATCGTGTTCGCCGCATTGGTCGGTGTGGTGGCGGCGCAGGCCGTGCAGATCGTCGGGGCGCTGCTGGTGATGTCGTTGCTGATCACACCGGCGGCCGCGGCCGCCCCGGTGGTGGCCTCGCCGGCGGCGGCGATGGTGGCCTCGGTGCTCTTTGCCGAGATGTCCGCCGTCGGGGGCATAGTGCTGTCGCTGGCGCCCGGCGTTCCGGTCTCGGTCTTCGTCGCGAGCATTTCCTTTGCGATTTACCTGATTTGCTGGCTCGTCGGGCGCCGACGGGACGCGCCCGCTTGAGGTTCTCGCACCCCCATAAGCTGGGTGGGTGCCCGCTATCGACCTGAACGCCGACTTGGGCGAGGGCTTCGGCGTCTGGCGCCTCGGTGACGACGACGCCATGCTCGGGGTCGTCACCAGCGCCAACGTGGCGTGCGGCTTCCACGCGGGAGACCCCGTCGGCCTGCTGCGGGTGTGCCGGTCCGCCGCCGAGCGCGGCGTGCGAATCGGGGCGCAGGTGAGCTATCGCGACCTGGCCGGCTTCGGCAGGCGATACATCGATGTCGCCGCCGAAGACCTCGTCGCCGACGTGGTGTATCAGATCGGAGCCTTGCAGGCCATCGCGCACGCATCGGGTTCGGTGGTCTCGTACGTGAAGCCCCATGGCGCCCTCTACAACACGATCGTCACCAACTCCGAGCAGGGCGCCGCGGTAGCCGAGGCGGTGCGCCTGGTGGACGCCACGCTGCCGGTGTTGGGCATGGCGGGGTCGGCGTTCTTCGACGAGGCCGCCCGCCGCGGCTTGCGCACGGTGGCCGAGGCGTTCGCCGATCGGGCCTACCGGCCGGACGGCGGGCTGGTTGCCCGCCGCGAACCGGGCGCGGTGCTGCAGGACACCGCGGCGATCGCCGAACGGGTGGCGACCATGGTGGCGACGGGTCGGGTCACCGCGGTCGACGGCACCGACATCCCGGTCAGCGTGGAATCGGTTTGCGTGCACGGTGATTCGCCCGGTGCGGTGCAGATCGCGAGTGCGGTCCGCGATCGCCTGACGGCGGCCGGCACCGAGATCAAAGCGTTCTGCTGATGCGCCTGCGGCTCGGTCGCCCCGACATCACCCGCTACGCGCATCGCTTCGACGTGCCCGCCGCCGGACTCGATGCGCCGCTTTCGGTGACGTGGATGGGGGTGGCCACGCTGCTCATCGACGACGGATCGTGCGCGCTGATGACCGACGGCTACTTCTCCCGCCCCGGCCTGGCGCGGGTCGCGGCCGGCAAGGTGTCGCCGTCACCGGCGCGCGTCGACGGCTGCCTGGCGCGGGCCAAGGTGTCTCGGCTCGTCGCGGTCATCCCGGTGCACACCCACATCGATCACGTCATGGACTCGGCGCTGGTCGCCGACCGCACGGGCGCGCTACTGGTAGGCGGCGAGTCGGCGGCCAACGTCGGGCGCGGGTACGGGCTGCCGGAAAACCGGGTCGTCGTCGCGGTCGACGGCGAGCCGATTCGGTTGGAGGCCTTCGAGGTAACGCTGGTGGACTCCCATCATTGCCCGCCCGACCGGTTTCCCGGGGTGATCGCCGAACCGCTCGTTCCGCCGGTGCGGGCGTCGGCCTACCGCTGCGGCGATGCGTGGTCGACGCTGGTGCATCATTTGCCGTCCGGCCGGCGGCTGCTCATCCAGGGCAGCGCCGGTTTCGTCAGGGGCGCACTGGCCGGGTACCGCGCCGACGTCGTCTATCTCAGCGTCGGCCAGTTGGGCCTGCAGCCGCGGTCGTATGTGGTCGACTATTGGACCGAGACGGTGCGCGCGGTGGGGGCCCGGCGGGTGGTCCTCATCCACTGGGACGACTTCTTCCGTCCGCTGTCGGAACCGTTGCGGGCGTTGCCCTATGCGGGCGACGACTTGGACGTGTCCGTTCGTGTCCTCGACGGGCTGGCGGCGGAGGACGGTGTCGCGCTGCACCTGCCGACGGTGTGGCGGCGCCAGGACCCTTGGGAGTGAAGCGGTTCAGACCTTGGGACTGACCATAGGGCTGTTGCTGCTTGCCGTTGTGCTCGCGTTCGCGGTGGTCCGCCCGCGGGGTTTGCCGGAGGCGCTGGCGGCGGTCCCGGCGGCAGTCATCCTGGTGGCGATCGGCGCGATCTCGGTACGTCAGGCGGCGCAGGAGGTCGCCGGTCTTTCGGGCGTCGTCGCATTCTTGGGCGCGGTGCTGGTGCTCGCCAAGCTGTGCGACGACGAGGGACTGTTCGAGGCGGCGGGTGCCGCGATCGCGCGGGGCCGCGTCGGGTCGGCCGGCCTGCTGCGGCGCGTGTTCGTCGTCGCCTCGCTGATCACCGCGGTCCTCAGCCTGGACGCCGCCGTCGTGCTGCTGACCCCGGTGGTGCTGGCCGCGGTGCGCCGGCTGCGCACCCCGGTGCGGCCCTACGCCTACGCCACCGCCCACCTGGCCAACGGCGCGTCGCTGCTGCTGCCGGTGTCGAACCTGACCAACCTGTTGGCCTTTCACACGGCCAACATCTCGTTCACCCGATTCACCCTGCTGATGGCGCTGCCGTGGCTGGGCGCCGTCGCCACGCTCTATGTGGTGTTTCGGTGGTTTTTCGCCGCGGATCTGCGCGTACAGCCCGATCCCGAGCAACTCGGGCCGCCGCCGCGGCCGCCGGTTTTCGTCTTGGTGGTCGTGGGGCTGACGCTGACCGGGTTCGCGGTCGCCCAGTCCGCGGGGGTGGCTCCCGCCTGGGTGGCACTGGCGGGCGCTGCGGTGCTGGCGGTGCGCAGCCTGAGCCGCCGGCACACCACGGCGGTGGACATCGTGCGCTCGGTGCATCCGTCGTTCCTGGTGTTCGTGCTGGCGCTGGGCGTCGTGGTGCAGGCGGTCATGGTCAACGGGATGGACAGGGCGATGTCCAGGGTGCTGCCGTCGGGTTCGGGGCTCGCCTCGTTGCTCGCCATCGCCGCGACAGCCGCCGTCCTGTCCAACGTCGTCAACAACTTGCCCGCCACGCTGGTGCTGCTGCCGCTGGTCGCGCCCGGCGGGCCGGTGGCCATTCTGGCGGTGCTGATCGGGGTCAACATCGGGCCCAACCTGACCTACGTCGGATCATTGTCGAATCTGCTGTGGCGACGCGTGCTGCGCCGGCACGATGTCGACGCCGGTGTCGGCGAGTACACCCGCCTCGGGGTGTGCACGGTGCCGATCTCGCTTGCGGTGGCGGTGGTCGCGTTGTGGGCGTCGGTGCGGCTACTGGGCGTTTAGGCGCAAATACCCGCCGCCAGCGGTGCCCCGATGACCTGTACCCGGGCGCGGATGGGCGCGGCAGCAACCACCGTGAACGGCGTTTCCAACGGGAAGTCGCGGTCCAGCGATTCGATCTCGACCGCGCGGATGATGGTCGCCAGCGCCAGCGTGGCCTCCAGCATCGCGAAATGATCGCCGATACATGAGCGTGGACCGCCGCCGAACGGCAGGTACTGCCAACGGCTCCGGCCCTTCGACCGCTCCGGAAGGAACCGGTCCGGATCGAAGCGCAGCGGGTCCTCCCACAGCGCTGGATCACGGTGCATCGCGTAGAAGCTGACGACGGCGAGGGTGTCGGCCTTGACCCGGTGGCCATCCACCACGATGTCGCGGGTAGGACAGCGCTGCGTTCCGGCTGCGGGCGGACAGAGCCGCAGCGCCTCGTGTAATACCCGCACGGTGAGCTCGAGTTCAGGCACCACGTCCGGCGTCAACTCCCGCAGGCCCAACGCGGCGACTTCCGCGCGCACCTGATCCTGAATGTGGCGGTGGTGCCCCAACGACCACAACGCGTACGTCAGCGTTGTCGAGGTGGTGTCGTGTCCGGCGAGCATGAACAGCACCAGCTCGTCGCAGATCTCGTCGTCGGTCAGCCGCCGGCCGGTCTCCGGATCGATCGCCTCGATCAGGGAGCGCACCAGCGGGGCCTCACGGTCGGGGTCGCCGCGAACCGCGTCCAGGATCTCCGCGGCCAGCCGGTGCAACGTCTGGTTGCCCCGACGAGCGGCGCGCTGGCCTCTGGTGGGCAGGCACCGCGGCGCGTTTACGGGCCGCGTCGTGCGGTCGGCAACCCATGTCAACGAAGCACGCAGCGCAGCGCCCACTTCATCGGCGCGCTCGTCGAGGTCCATCCCGAGCACCGAGCGCCCCAGAGCCCGAAGTGTCAGCTTGCGGCACTCGGCGTCCAAGTCGACGGAGGCGCCGTCGCACCAGCCGCGGGCGACCCCTCGTGCGGCCGCGGCCATGTGTCCCGCATAGCGCGGCACCTGACGCTTGGTGAAGATCGGCTGCAGCGCGCGGCGGCGTGGCAGCCACGTCTCGTGCGGAAGGTCGAGCAGGTTGCCGCCCATCAGTGCGCGCAGTTCGATGAGCAACCGGGCACGGCCGCGGTCGGCGACCTCATCGCTGCGGCCCAGCAAATCGCGAGCACCCTGCGGGCTGGCAATCAGCACGACGTTCGGTATCAGCCACTTCGGTCCCAGCACGAGCCGGCTGATTGGCCCCCCGGCGTCGACCAGCGCCTGCATCCCATCGATGTATGACCGCAACGATTTGAGCTGCTGCCGATACGGAAGCGGATTCTTCGGCACCAAAGGCAGCGCGCTCACTTCGGATTCCGCCAAAATCTCGACCATGCCAACTCCTTTGTTGGAGGCACGGTATGGCCGGCATGCGATTGTGCGCATGCGTAGTCGACTACTCGACTTACCCGGCGAGTTGCGCGCAGCCGCGGCGGGTCAAGCCGACTCGCCGCCGCCCGGTCCGGATCTGAGGATCGACGCCAATTCCTCGCGGGACTGCCCCCCCACCCGCAGGCAGGCCCGGTAGACGTGGCCCTCCACGGTGCGCACCGACATCACCAACTTCTCGGCGATCTGGCGGTTGGACAGACCCCACGCGACGAGCTCGACGACATCGCGCTGGCGACCCGACAATTTAAGACCCGTCGGAGTCCGCAGTGCCGGCGTACACAGACCACCACAGTCGTCGACCAACTCCTTTGCCAGCGCCGCGGCATACAGCCCACGCTTACGCTGCTGGCTCTCGGCGAAGGCAACGGAAGCCTGCGCCGCCGCGTCGGCGGCGGCGACCCGATCACCGATCCGCCGGTAGGCGGCCGAGGCCGCCAGCAGGCCCTCACCGTCCCCGGCGAGCAGGGTCTTCGCATGCAGCGCAACGGCATCGGCCAGGGGCAGCGACAACGCTCCGGCCAGCTCCTGTGCCCGTGCCACCTGCGAGGCATCGCCCCACTGGGCCGCGGCCTGGATGCAGGCCAGCTCGTGGGTGGGTTGGCCGCGGTCGCGGGCAAGTCGTGCCGCCTCCTGCGCGCATGCCACCGCCTCCCCCAAACATCCGCTTGCCGCCATCGCCCACCCGCCGGCAAGCGACAAGGCGGTATGCATGAACAGATAGTCGGACGGCACACACGACCGCGCCTGTGCGACCGCGTCATCCGCCTCGGTTGGCTGTCCCAGTTTGGCGTGTGCCTCGGCCAGCGCGAAACAGCTCGCCGGGCGCAAACCCGTTGTGACGGAGTGTATGTGCACCCCGGCAAGCGCTTCGTGCATCAGCCGGGCAGCTTCGGCGACAGCCCCGCGAGCCAGGGCGGCGTTCCCCAACAGCGAGGCCAGGTTCGCGTAGGCCAGGCCGGGAATGTCGAGGGCCGAGTCGGCCAGTCGCTCTGCCATGCCGACGAATTCGTCGATATGTCCGGTCAGCCGGCAGGCTCGGCCGTAGACGGCAGCGAACCAGAAGCGCATGTGGGAAGCCTGAAACGACGTCGTTGCGCGCCGCAACGCCTGCTCGGCCACGTCGGCGAGCTCGTCGACCACTCCCAGCGCCCCCATGGCCATGATCAACGCGACCGAGGCCATCATCGCGTGGAAATCCGGCAGGCCTTCTGAATCCAAAGCGGCCCGGGCCTTTTCGGCGGCAACTTCGCAGCGCGCCGACACCGCGTCCAGGCAGGCCTGCACCGCCAGACGCTCCGCGACCTGGGCCGGTGTCTCGGATCTCGAGGCGAGGCCGTCCAGGATCGCCGCCGCGTCTTGCGGCTTGCCGAGCATCCAGATCAGGTTGGCCGCCCGCACGGTGGCCCAGTGATGCCCGTCGGGCAGGTCCCCGTCGGCCATCTCGCGCAACGCCGCCTCGGCCTGCTCGCCGCGCCCAAGCAGCACCAGGTTCATCGCCCGCACGCCGGCGGCCCCGGGTGCGCCCGCTCGCGTGGCGGCCGTGGCGAGCCGGTCGGCCAGATCCAAATCCAGCAGTGTCATGGCATGCCGCGCCGATTCCATGTAGAGCCCGGGGTCGGGATCGAGATCCGACTCCAGGTGCAGCAGCGCGCGGCGCACGGTCGCCTGCATGTCACCATCACCGTCTTCGGCCAGCCGCGTCGCCAGCCTGCCCCGGATCTCCGACAAGTACATCTCTCCGGTGCTCGCCCGACGCAGCTCGCCGAACAGCGGGTGCGCCAGCCTCACTATCGGCCCGCCGCCGGTGCGTTCGACATTCACCAGCCCCATGCGCTCGGCGGCGGCGAGGTCGCCGCGGCCCACCAGATCGCACAGCACGTCGACGGCCAGCGGCTCGCACTGCGACAACATGTCGACCACCATTGCCGTCTGCGGGCTCAGCCGGCCCATCTGGCGCCCGACCGTGTCGGACAGGCTCGCCGAGACGGCGACGCCACCCTCCCACACCCACACCCCGGCCGACTTACGCATCCGCCCCGCCGCCACCTGGTCGGCCAACAGCTGCCGCAGAAACAAGGTGTTGCCGCCGGTCAGCTGCCGGAACCGGGCCACGCTGCGGGCATCGACCGGACCGCCCAGCGTGCGCTCGATCACCTCTCGTGTTGCCGCGGCTGAAAGCGGTTCGAGATCGAGGCGAGTCAGCGGCCCGTCCTTCCACAACGCCGTCACCGCATCGGGTTCCGCACCGCCGACGCGTACCGTCACCACCAGCCTGACCCCGCCCGAATGCGCCAGCTGATGAACGACCAGGGCGGAGAATCGGTCCAGCAGGTGCGCGTCATCAACCCCGACCACCACCCGGCCCCGGTGTTGTTGCGCAACAAACGAATTGATGACGCGTCGCACGTTGGTCAGCGGATCTGACATCGCCTCGCCCAGCGAGCCGATGAACGCCCCGAGGGGCAGGGCGCGCGCCGATTCGGTGCCGACGATCCAGTTTGTCCGCTCACCGAACGCCTCGGCACGGCGCAGCACTTCGCGGGCCAGCCACGTCTTACCCACCCCGGCGGCGCCGGCGATCACCACGCCGGCGTGGTTGCCGGTCCCGTTCAGAGCGCGCCGAATAACCCCTAACTCATCATCACGCCCCGCAAGCGGCTCGGCGCCGATCACTCCGCGACTATATCGGGGTTTTCGCATAAGTGCGGCGATTGCCTCGCATTTCGGTCAATGGACGGCAAAGCCGGCGCTCCGGATTATTCCCGGCTGCGCTATGAATGCGCACGGTTGCCAGGAGCCTTCGAGGTCACTGGGCCCGCCGCCCGCAGTCCGAGTGGCTGGGCGGCCTGAGCTTCGGACCGCCGACCGAGGATCGCGTCTACGTGCGAATTGATGGAGGACCGTGCACCCGGCCACCATGCCTGATCAGCTACCGATGGTAGGGCGGCGGCAGCGGCATCCCGAGGTCGGCCATGACGTTGCGCAGCAGAGTCGGATAGTCGGTGATGAGGCCGTCGACGCCATCGGCGATCTGCTGACGCATGGTGTCGACGTCGTTGACGGTCCACGGAATGACCTTTAGGCCCATCCAATGCGCACGGTCGACGTATGGTTTGCCATCGACAAGCGTGTACCGGGGCGAGATGACATCCGCGCCCACCAGCTTCGCGCCGATCATCGGGTCGCCGATGACGGCTGCATTCTCGCCGGCAAGCCAGCGTGAATCCGGTGCCCACGTCTGCTCGTTGTACAAGCTCACCAACGGAATTGACGGCTCCGCGCGGTGCACCATGGGCAGGGTTCGCCAGTCGAAGCTCTGGATCTCCACGCGGTCGACCTTGGCCGCCGACCTGACCGCCGCCAGTATCACGTCGACGAATTCTTGCGGTCCGGCCGAGTCGCCCGGCTTATCGGCCTCCACCTTGGTTTCGATGTTGAAGCGCAC
>JARLGR010000010.1 GCA_031292665.1 Mycobacterium sp.
TGCCAGCCTCCCTTCTCGGAGGGCAGGGACATGAGTGACTACGACGCGATCGTTCTCGGTGCCGGACACAATGGTCTGGCGGCGGCGGTGCTGCTGCAGAAGGCGGGGCTGCGGACCGTTTGCCTGGACGCCAAGCTCTATGCAGGTGGGATGGCATCCACGGTGGAACTCTTCGACGGGTACCACTTCGAGATCGCCGGCTCGGTGCAGTTCCCGACAGCGGCCGAAGTCGTCAGGGAATTGAGCCTGGACACCCTGCCGACCATCGACCTGGACGTGATGTCGGTGGCGGTGCGCGGTGTCGGTGACGATCCGCTGGTCCAGTACAGCGATCCGATCAAGTTGTTCACCCACCTCAACGAGGTGCACGGGTCGGACGCCGTCAACGGAATGGCGGGCCTGATGGCGTGGAGCCAGGCCCCGACGCGGGCGCTGGGCCGGTTCGAGGCGGGCAAGCCCCCGAAAACCTTCGACGAGATGTACGCCTGCGCCACAAACGAATTCGAGCGCTCCGCCATCGACGACATGCTGTTCGGCTCGGTCACCGACGTGCTGGACCGCTATCTCCCCGACCGCGAGAAGCACGGCGCGCTGCGCGGCTCGATGACCGTCTTGGCCGTCAATACGCTCTACCGAGGGCCCGCCACGCCGGGCAGCGCGGCGGCGCTGGCGTTCGGGCTCGGTGTCCCCGACGGCGACACCATGCAGATGAAGAAATTGCGCGGCGGCATCGGCGCCCTCACGTCGCATCTGTGCGAACTGCTCGAAAGCCACGGCGGCGAAGTGCGGCTGCGGACCAAGGTGACCGAGATTCTGGTCGCCGACGGGCGGGTCGGTGGCGTGCGCACCGAGGCCGGAGACACCCTCACCGCCCCGATCGTCGTCTCCGGGATCGCGCCCGACGTCACGCTCAACGAGTTGATCGACCCCGCCGCGCTGCCCGCCGACATCCGGCAGCGGTACGCGCGGACCGACCACCGCGGCAGCTACCTGCAGATGCACTTCGCGCTGGACGAGGCGCCGGCGTTCGCCGCGCCCTACGAGGCGCTCAACGACCCGGCCATGCAGGCGTCGATAGGCCTGTTCTGCACGCCCGAGGAAGTGCAGCAACAGTGGGAGGGCTGCCGCCGCGGGATCGTTCCGGATGACCCGACGTTGGTGCTGCAGATCCCGTCGCAGAACGACCCCGACCTGGCGCCCGAAGGTAAGCACGCCGCGTCGGCATTCGCGTTGTGGTTCCCGATCGAGGGCGGTGCCGACTATGGACAAGCGAAGGTCGAAATGGGTCAGCGTGTGATCGACAAGATCACGCGGATGGCGCCGAACTTCGAACGCAGCATCATCCGGCACACCACCTTCACGCCCAAGCACATGGGCGTGATGTTCGGAGCCCCGGGTGGCGACTACTGCCACGGGCTGTTGAACCCCGACCAGATCGGCCCCAACCGGCCCGGGCCGACGGGCTTCGTCGGCCAGCCCATTCCGATCGAGGGGCTCTACCTGGGCAGCGCTGGTTGCCACGGTGGGCCCGGGATCACGTTCATTCCCGGCTACAACGCCGCGCGCCAGGCGCTCGCCGACCGTACCGGCTAGCCCGCCCATCTGGTGGACGAGCCGCTCGAACCGACGCGGCTCATAGGAACGACGGCTAGGCTACCGAGGACCTGACCACCCCGTGTCGACGTGACGGAGGTGCCGCGCCGGCTGCGCTATGCGGGCGGCGATTCGGCGCCGGGACCGGGGCTCGGGTGCTGCAGGACAGGAGGTAGCAATGCTAGTCGGGCCGTTGGACGTCTCCACGGTCAACGAGTGGGAGCCGGCACCCGGCACGCTGGTCTCTTGGCGCGCGTCTGCTGCTTCGCTCGCCAAGGCCCGCGAGGCGCCCGTGAGTGCCGTGCCGCCCAGCTATGTGCAAGCTCGTCACCTTCGGAGCTTCTGTGAACAGGCCGCCCGGGGGTTCGACCACTCCCGGCTGCTGATTGCGTCCGGCGAGGTGTCCGGCCGCTGCGATCTCCGCGCCATGACCTACGTGATCAACAAACACCTGCGCCGGCACGACACATACCGCAGCTGGTTCGAGTACCACGATGCCGATCACATCGTCCGGCACACCGTCGCCGACCCGGCCGATATCGAGTTTGTCCCGACCGAACATGGCGAGCTGACCACCGGGGAACTGCGAGACCACATCGTATCCATACCGGATCCGCTGCAGTGGGACTGCTTCGGCTTCGGCATCATCCAGCACCCGGACCGTTTCACCTTTTATGCCAGCATCGATCATCTGCATGCCGACGGGCAGTTCGTCGGGCTGGGATTGATGGAATTCCAGACCATGTACGCCGGGCTCGTCACGGGAAAGCCACCGCTTGGGCTACCAGACGCCGGCAGTTACGCCGACTTCTGCGTCCGGCAGCGTGAGTACGCCTCCGCTTTGACCGTGGATTCGCCGGAGGTACGGGCCTGGATCGACTTCGCCGAAGCCAATGGCGGGACATTCCCCAAGTTCCCGCTACCGCTGGGCGATCAGTCCGTGCCCTGTGGCGGCGACCTGATGACGATGACGCTGATGGACGAGCGTCAGACCGAGCGATTCGAAGCCGCCTGCGTGGCGGCGGGCGCCCGATTCATCGGGGGCATGTTCGCCTGCATTTCCATCGCACTGCACCAATTGACCCGCGCCGAAACATATTTCGGCATCACTCCCAAAGACACCCGCTCACCGGCGGATTTTACGACCCAGGGCTGGTTCACCGGCCACATCCCGGTGACCGTTCCGGTCGCCGGATCGTGCTTCACCGCTATGGCGCAAAAAGCGCAGACATCTTTCGATTCGGGCGCGGACCTGGCGCAAGTGCCATTTGAACGCGTGGTGGAATTGGCACCGTCGTTGCGCAACCCCCCGCCGCTCTTTTCGCTGGTGAACTTCTTCGACGCGCAGGTTGCCCCGCTTTCGGTGCTGACCCAGATGTTCGAGGGCCAGACCGTCGGTGGCCACAGCGACGGCAGGGTCCCTTACCCGCTGAGCACGATGGTGGGTCGATTCGAGCGGACCGCGGCGGGTGTGTTGTTCCCGGACAATGCGGATGCTCGCGATTCCGTTACCCGATACCTGAGGGCGCTAAAATCCGTGTGTGTCCGCGTTGCCGATGGCGGGGCCGCGGAATGCGAACGTAAGGTCGCCAACCTCTCAACGCAGGCGGTCTCCTAATTTCCAGGCGGTTGTGAATGTCGGGGCAGCGAGAACAGGTCGGCAGCCCCGGCCAAGACATCCCGGTCGGCGTTTTTCCACGGCTGGGGCGCCTGATCGCGCGCTGGCCATGGCTGGTGATCGGCGTCTGGGTCGTACTCGCGGGCGTGCTGTCGGCGACCATGCCGTCCCTGGAAGAGGTTTCCCAGCGGCACCCGGTCGATCTGCTGCCGGCGGCAGCACCGGTGCTGGTCGCGACCGAGAACATGACAAAGGCGTTCGGAGAACCCGAGTCGGAAAGCATCGCGGTGATAGTGCTCAGCGATGCCAAGGGGCTCAGCCCGGCCGACGAAGGCACCTACAAAAAGTTGGTTGACACCCTGCGTGGGGACACCCGAAATGTGGTGTCGCTGCAGGATTTTCTCGAGACACCGCCGTTGCGAGAGCTGTTGACCAGCAAGGACAACCAGGCCTGGATCCTGCCCGTCGGTCTGCCCGGCGACTTGGGTTCACCTGAGTCGAAACACGCGTTCGCGCGGGTGGCCGACATCGTCAAACGTGACGTCGCGGGGTCCACGCTGACGGCGAACCTGACCGGGCCCGCGTCCACCGTCGCCGACCTGAACCTCACCGGACAGGGGGACAGGACCCGGATCGAACTCGCCATCATCATCCTGTTGTTCGTCATTTTGCTGGTCATCTACCGCAACCCGGTCACGATGGTGCTGCCGCTGGTGATGATCGGCCTGTCGGTGGTGGTTGCCCAGCGCATTGTGGCGATAGTGGGACTGGCCGGCCTTGGTGTTGCCAACCAAACCACCATCTTCATGACCGGGATGATGGTCGGCGCCGGAACGGATTACGCCGTCTTTCTCATCAGTCGGTATCACGACTACCTGCGTCAGGGCCTGGATTCGGATCAAGCGGTCGCCAGGGCATTGACATCCATCGGCAAGGTGATCGCGGCCTCCGCAGCCACCGTGGCGGTCACGTTCCTCGGAATGATCTTCACCCAGTTGGGAATCCTGCGAAGCGCCGGCCCGGCGTTGGGAATTTCGGTAGCCGTGGTCTTCTTCGCCGCGGTGACCCTCCTGCCGGCCCTGCTGGTGCTGGCCGGACGCCGTGGTTGGATCGCGCCGCGCCGTGACCTCACCCGCCGACTGTGGCGGCGCTCGGGCATCCAGATCGTGCGCAAGCCGAAGGCGCATCTGCTCGCCAGCGCGCTCGTACTGATCATTTTGGCCAGTTGTGCGGGTCTGGCCCATTACAACTACGACGAGCGCAGCTCACTGCCGGCGTCGGTCGAAAGTTCGATTGGGTATGCCGCTCTCGACAAGCATTTCCCGCCCAACTTGATCATTCCCGAATATCTCTTCATCGAGTCGCCGCACGATCTGCGCACCCCGACGGCGCTGGCCGACCTGGAGCAGATGGCGCAGCGGGTAAACCAAGTGCCGGGTGTCGCCAGTGTCAGGGGCATCACCCGACCAACCGGCGAGTCCCTGGAGCAGGCCAAACTCTCCTGGCAGGCAGGCGAAGTCGGCAACAAGCTCGACGAGGGCTCCCGGCAGATCGTGGACCACACCGGTGATCTCGACAAGCTGGCGGGCGGCGCCAACGAATTGGCCGGCAGGCTCGGTGATGTACGGACCCAAGTCAACCAGGCGGTGTCGGCGGTCAGCGGTCTGGTTGACGCACTGGGATATCTGCAGAACGTGTTCGGCGGTAATCGGGCGCTCGGCGAACTCGCGGGCGCGCAAAAGCTGATCGACAGCATGCGTGGACTGGGTGACGCCATCGGCGCAAACTCCGACTTCGTCGCCAGCAACTCCGATTGGGCCGCGCCGGTGCTGGGCGCACTCGACAACAGCCCGATGTGCAGTGCCGAGCCCGCCTGCGTCAATGCGCGCACCGAACTGCAGCGACTCGTCACGGCGCGCGACGACGGAACGCTCGGCAAGATATCCGAGCTGGCACGACAATTGCGGGCGACGCAAGCCGTGCAGACCCTGGCGGCGACGGTATCCGGGTTGCGTCGGACACTGTCCGCCGTAGTCGGCGCTATGGGTTCGTTGGGGATGGGCAGTCCGGGGGGCATGCGGGCGAAGATCAACTTCCTGCAGCAGGGTGCCAACAGTCTCGCCGACGGCAGCCGCCAATTGGCCGACGGTGTACAGCAATTGGTCGACCAGGTCAAAAAAATGGGTTTCGGGCTCCGTGAGGCCTCTGCGTTCCTGATGAACATGAAAAATGACGCGACGACCCCGGCGATGGCAGGTTTCTACATCCCCGCGCAGGCGTTGTCGTATGCCACCGGCAAGGGGGACGGCCCGGCGGCGATGCCGGGCGAGGTCCGCGACCTCCTGGGCGGGTTGGACACCGATCAGCTCAAAAAGTTTGCCGCTGCGTTCGTTTCATCCGACGGTCATGCGGTGCGGTACCTGGTACAAACCAAAATCAGCCCGTTCAGCACGGCCGCAATGGATCAGGTCGACGCCATCACGGCCGCCGCCCAGGGGGCTCAACCGAATACCACCCTGGCCGATGCCAAGGTGTCGGTGGTCGGGCTACCCGTCTTCGTGAAGGAGACGCGCGACTACTACAGTCACGACCTGCGGTTCATCATCGTCATGACCATCTGCGTTGTCCTGCTCATTCTGATCGCGTTGCTGCGCGCGGTCGTTGCACCGCTGTACCTGATCGGTTCGGTGATCATTTCCTATATGTCGGCGCTCGGTATCGGCGTCATCGTGTTCCAATTCATTCTCGGCGGGGAAATGCATTGGAGCGTACCCGGATTGACGTTCGTCATATTGGTCGCGGTCGGCGCCGACTACAACATGTTGCTCATCTCCCGGTTGCGTGACGAGTCCAAGTTGGGCATGCGTTCCGGCGTCATCCGTACCGTGGGCTCAACCGGCGGTGTGATCACCGCGGCGGGGCTGATCATGGCCGCCTCGATGTTCGGTCTGGTATTCGCCAGCCTCAGCAACGTCGTGCAGAGCGGCTTCGTCCTCGGGACCGGGCTGTTGTTGGACACCTTCCTGCTGCGCACCGTCACGGTGCCCGCGATCGCGGTGTTGGTCGGGCAGGCGAATTGGTGGCGGCCGTCGGCCCGTGCGCTGACGGATTGGTGGCCACTGCGGTGGCTGCTACAAGGGGCGCGCGGCCGGGCTCAGCCAGTCAAACGCAAATCGCTCTTGCCTGCGTCAGAGGACCTGCCGGCGTGGACAGACGACGACTTGATCAGTTTCTCGTTGCACGACGGGCTGAGACTCTAGGACTCCGGCCACGCCCGGTGATTACTTGCCGCTGAGCAGCAGCCGGCCGACAGTCAGCAAAATGCCCGGCTTAACGATCTTCGGACCGGGAAGAACGGCTCGGGCCACGTTGCTGGCGGCTACAGCGCTCGTGGCGCCGGCCGTGGTGGCGCGGACGGGGATAGAGACCGCGGAAAAGATGGAGGGGATGTGGGTGACACCGTTGATGAGTCCGAACGGATTGTGCGCAGGTCCCGGGTCATAGGCCCGGTCGATCAGCGGCCGCAGCGTCGCGTCGGCCCGGCCAACATCCTCGGGAGGCATGCCTGCCATGTCCACCAGCGCCCGAGAAAGGGGCAGCTCTCCGCTCCGGATGAAATACGTCGTCGTGGTGCCACCCAAGCTGTTGGTTGTCCTCTTGATGTCCCAGGGAGCGACGCGGGCCGGGTCGGAGAACGCCGTGGCGCTGTGCCCGTAATACCCGCCCGCGATGAACGCGTTCACATCGGCCAGCAGATTGCCCGGATGGTTGGGCGGATCGGAAAAGGGGTCGTATTGCCCCACGATGTTGATCGTCCGGTATTGGCTCTCCACCGGCCCCGGGACCGTGTAGTCGATGATCGGCACGTGGGTGCCCGGCCCGAATGCCTTGAAGAGAAGGTTGTTGGGGTCACCGGCCTTGATGAACGTGAGTTGGTCCGGCGGTGGTGCGGCCGGGTCGTGCGCCAGGCGCGCCTGCTCGCGGTCGAGCGCCAGGGTTCCTTGGGACAGGCCGGCCACCGAGATGGGGCCGTCGGTGCTCCGGATTGCCGCGTCGAGATTGTTGGTTCCGGTATTAACCGAGCTGTTGACGGTCGGTGAATCCCAGCCTGTGACCGGCCAAAAACTTCCCGGATAGGGAACGACGCGCCGGACCGCGTCGGGACTGTAGTAGTTCGCGTCGATCTGCGGCTGCATCTCGGGTTCGAAGTGGTATAGCGACCTCAGCGGCCCATAGGGAGACGGCGCGGTGCCGGGCACTATCAACGCGGTATCGGCCGATGCGACAGCATCACCGAAAATCGCTGTGCCCGTTAGCATTGCAACCGCGACCGTGCGAGCGAGTAACTTATTCACGAACTCCCCTCCAATGGGGCCGAGCAACGTACAGCAATGTTACCTGCGCCGAGGCTAGGCTTCCCGACATCTTAGGC
The DNA here is from genome assembly GCA_031292665.1 of Mycobacterium sp. Taxonomy (GTDB): domain Bacteria; phylum Actinomycetota; class Actinomycetes; order Mycobacteriales; family Mycobacteriaceae; genus Mycobacterium. The sequence goes on from JARLGR010000010.1 coordinate 7,644, forward strand.
TTCCCGGGCATCTCAGAGGCTGGTCAAGCCGAGCATCAGCATGAAGCCGCCTCCCACGCCCACCAGGGCTGCCGCGTCTCGGCGGCTGCGAGACCGCAGCCACGTGTGCAGTGCGGCCATGAACGCCCGCGTCTTCTGAGGCGCGGCCAGGTAGCCGACGAGCGGCAGCTCCGCCACCGTGAACGCGACCAGGTTGAACGCCAGAAGCGCCTGGACCTGCGTGACCGGTGCGGCATGCGAGGCGAGGACGGCGGCCATCGACCCCATGTAGTTGGCGGAAGGTAGGGCGGCCCCCAACCCGCTGATCCCCGCGACGTACAGCGAGTCGCCCTGCAGAAAACCGCGCGCACGCTCGGTGAGCCTCTGCATGCCACTCTCCGGTGGCCGTTCCAGCAGGGTAACGCCGCCGTACCCATCGACCGGTGCCGGGGCGCGGGTGAAAACGTTCTGCAACGTGACGGTCATCGACAGCACAACGGCGATCAGCAACGCGATCAGCCCGGAGCCGACCTGCACCTCGGCGACGGTCAAGTGGCCGATCACCGGCGCGGTCCTGAGGGCGAAAAGCACGACCAGGCCCACCCCCACGCCCATCGTGAATCCACCGCACAAGAACGCGATCAGTTGGAAAAGCGGGCGTCGCCGGTTGAGTAGAAGAATGACCAATCCCAGCCGGATCGGTTCGAAGATCACCGAGCCCGCCAGGATCAGCACGGTGGCCCACATGCTGGGCCACCGTACCGGACCTGCCGCGCCACTGTCCTGAAAACTCACCCCGATGAGTCGGCGAAACTTCCCTGTAAACGTCTTGTAAGCAGTTCGCAAGCGGGGCGTAACACGCTGGAATACGTGCTCTGGTCCCCCGCGGGGGCCGGTTACACTCGAGTATCTAGCAACACCAAACGCGGCGGAGAGTCCTCGAGGCGGCTGAACACCCGGTTCCGGTTCACCGGTCCCGGAGTTTACACAGGCAATTTCGTGGATGAATGGTAAAAATGCCCGGTTGCGGGTCCTGCGGTGCACACTGGCGGTGCCCGCTCCGTGGCGACGGCGCTGACGGTGCTGGAAATCGCGCGAAGCGATCGCTTGGCGGGTCGCCCACCGCGACTGCGCCGAAGCCGAATGGCGGGAAGGTAAGAAGCACGAGTGTTTGGCATAACAACGCTTCACGACTGGAAGCCGGATCCGGGCCCCGTCATCTGTTGGCACGCAACGCCGGCAGCGAAAGCCGAAGCGCGGGAAGCGCCGGTCAGTCCGGTGCCGCCCAGTTATCAGCAGGCCCAACATCTTCGCCGTTACAGCGACCACGTAGCGCGAGGTCTCGACATGTCGCGCCTGATGATCTTCACCTGGGACCTACCAGGGCGCTGCGACGTTCGTGCCATGAATTATGCGATCAACGCGCACGTTCGCCGGCACGACACCTACCACAGCTGGTTTGAGTATCAGGATGCCGGACACATCGTCCGCCACACCATCGCCGACCCCGCTGATATCGAGCTGGTTGCGATCAAGCATGGGGAGATGACGCCGCAGGACTTGCGGGACCACATTTCGACGCCGCACCCGCTGCAGTGGGATTGTTTCTACTTCGGAGTTATTCAGAGCGAGGACCACTTCGCCTTCTACGCGAGCATCGCTCATCTGTGCGTCGACCCGATGATCGTCGGCGTCTTGTTCAGGGAGATCCATCTGATGTACACCGCCCTGGTGGGCGGTGCCCCGCCGATCGAACTGCCGGCGGTGGGCCGCTACGGCGACTACTGCATTCAGCAGCGCGAGGAACTGGCCGCCTTGACACCGGACTCCCCCGCGGTGCGCGGCTGGATCGAGTTCGCCGCCCACAATGGTGGGACCCTTCCGTATTTCGCCTTGCCGCTCGGTGACTTATCGGTGCCCTATGCCGGCAAACTCGTCATCGAGACGCTGATGGATGAACAAGAGACGGACCGATTCGAGGCCGCCTGCGTCGCAGCGGACGCCCGATTCAGCGGCGGTGTCTTCGGTTGCGCGGCCCTCATCGAAAGCCAGTTGACCGGCGCTGATAGCTTTTCCGTAGTCACCACTACTGATACTCGCAGTACCCCAACCGAACTCATGACGACGGGCTGGTTCACCGGCTTGGTTCCGATTACTGTTACTGCCACAGGGGTTTTCGAGGATGCGGCGCGCTCAGCGCAAGATGCCTTCGATTCCGGGATCGAGTTGGCGACTGTGCCGTTTGACCGTGTGCTGGAGTTGGCGCCCCCCGAGGCGGGCCTCGGGAGACCGCGGCCGGGCAATTTCGTCATGTCCTTCCTGGATGCAAGCATTGCGCCGCTTTCCGCAGTCGCTAGCTCCGATCTGAATTTCCGGATCTACGACGAGGGAAGGGTTTCCCACCAGGTGTCGATGTGGGTGACCCGACTTCAGCACGAAACCAGGGTCACGGTGTTGTTTCCCAACAACCCGACCGCGTGCGAATCTGTCGCCCGCTACCTCGAGGCGATGAAAGCCACGTACGCCCGGGTCGCCAGCGGCAGAGCCAGTCGCGCCTTTGCGCACTCGCGTGCGCCGCTAACCACGCTGAGTTAGCAGGTCGTCGAGGAGCGAGGTGAACTCCTCCGGGCGCTCCGGGGTGAGCGCGGGACTCGGCCAGGTTCCCGGTACGTCCAACGTGATCAACGTCGACTTCAGCGGCCGGCGCAAATCCAGCGGGAGCCAGCGGCGCAGATCCGAACTGCCCCAGATCCGGAATCGCTGCGTGAAAAGGCCCAGCCCCTCGGCTTGGTATCCGCGGATTCTGTCCAGGGCGATCACCTTCGACGTGCCCGAAGGAAAGTGGTAGCGGCGCAGCGTGATCGCCGCACGATCCAATTGGACCAGGCCATCATCGTACGTTTCGCTCATGCCCGCGAGGTCCGAAGTTGGTGGCCCCGCGCGGTCAGGCAGTGGCCGTCGTCCAGTCGCCACTGCCAACCGTGCAGGTTGCAGGTCAATGTGTTGCCTTCCACCACACCGAACTTCGATAGATCTGCCTTGAGATGGGGGCAACGGCGCTGAATCTGCCAGCTGTCCAGCGTGATTGACGCGGAGTCGTCGTGAGTCTCGGCGAACCAGCCGTCGGCATAGGCGATTCGCTCGTCGGTCAGGCACTTGAAGAACGTGTACAGGTACTCGTTGTAGCCGCCCACCCGCCACGCCGTGAAACGGGTGGACAGGAAGATCGTGTTGACCCAGTCCGATTCGCGGTCGCGCAGCACGGTGCGGACCAATTCCGGCGCTATCGCGAAGCCGTAGCGGATTTTCTCGTCCGGAACCCTTTCACGCACCGCCCGCTTCGGGAAGTCGAGGATCACCGTCTCGGGGCCCATGACAAGTTCGACGGGATAGCCTATGCCGTCGCAGATTTCGTCACTTTGCAGCATGATCGGCTCGAACAGCGCGCGCAGCTGGTCCAGTAGCGGCTCGCCGGTGGCGGGGGCCCAGCCGGCTCGCTCCGCGGCGATGACGGGCGCCATCCGCTCGGCGTAGGCGGCTATGTAGGCCGACTTGACGGTGGTGAAGATGGCCTCGACCTCGTCGTCGGGGAGCGGATGGCTGAGCGAATCCAGCGTCGCGCCCGTGAATTTGGCGGTGGATCCGGGCATCATCAGCAGGCCGCCGTCGTGGCCGTGGGTGCGCATCTGCTCCAGGAATACCATCTGGTCGGGGAAGATGTTGGCCGGGTCGTTGTGATCGTCGTTGAGGTGGCGCAGTTCGGGGTCCAAGAAGCACGGCGGGCCTGCCGAGGGTATGACCCAGGTCGCCCCGACCTGAGCGATGTACTGGCGGGCGCGGTCCATCCCGCGCTGACGTTTCTGGATGCCGAACGACTCCTTGGCGCGGGCCGGCATATCGTAGACAACCGGGTACCAGATCGCGCCGGAGTACTGCAGCATGTGCACGTCGACGTGGCCGAATTCGCTCGCCAGCACCTCCAGGTCGATCGGGCGGGCGTCATTCATGTCGAAAACGGTCGTGACGCCGTCGGAGACCACCAGCGCCGAGTCGCCAATCGGGCCGTCGGCGGGCGCCCGCAGGGCGATGATCATGACGTCGAGGTCGCCCTTGGGGCCGGTGACCCGGTGCTTGACCGAGTCGGTGGTCTCGAAGAAGCGGTGAAAGCCGAGCTTCTGAAGTTCGCCCCGCAGGTCCGGCACGGGGAAGTCGGGCAGCAGCACCACCGCGTCCTTATTGACGTGCTCGGCCAGATGCTTCGCGTCGAAGTGGTCCTTGTGCAGATGTGAGACGTACAGGTAGTCGCACGCGCCCAGCCTGTCCCAGTCCAGCGTGCTGTTGTCCGGGAACGGGAACCAGGACGCCAAGTAGGCGGGGCTCACCCAGGGGTCGCAGAGGATGCTGCCCGCTCGGGTCTCAATCAGAAATCCGGCGTGGCCTACGCTGGTGACCTGCACAAATACCTTTCAGGGACGACCGAGCCGTCCGACAGTAAGTGCTTTTAGCCCCCGAGCTTAGCGCGAGGTGGCGTCTTCAGCGTGCCACGCGCGTTCCCGGTCGCCCGCCCGCGACCGGGGATAGTCCAGCCGAGCGATCGGCCGACTCCGGCTCGCCGAGGGGCCCCCTTCCCTTCGGCGCTCCGGCTGGCTCACAGCCGGGAGCACTAGGCTCGACCCCCGTGGAACCGTTATACGGGACTATCATCCAGATCGCCCGTCTGATCTGGCGCATGCAGGGTCTGAAGCTCACCGTCCAGGGCGTCGACAACTTGCCGAAAAGCGGTGGTGCTGTCGTCGCGATCAACCACACCGGCTACCTCGACTTCACCTTTGCGGGCTTGCCCGTCTACCAGCAGGGCCTGGGGCGCAAGGTGCGGTTCATGGCCAAGCAAGAGGTGTTCGACCACAAGATCTCCGGGCCGATCATGCGCAACCTGCGGCACATCTCGGTGAACCGGCAGGACGGGGCCGCGTCCTACGAAGAGGCGGTCAAAAACTTAAAGGACGGGGAGCTCGTCGGCGTCTACCCCGAAGCCACGATCAGTCGCAGCTTTGAGATCAAGGAGTTCAAGTCCGGGGCCGCCCGCATGGCGGTCGAAGCGGGTGTGCCGATCGTTCCGGTGATCGTCTGGGGTGCGCAGCGGATCTGGACCAAGGGTCACCCAAAGAAGCTGTTCCGCCCGAAGGTGCCGGTCGTGGTGATCGTCGGCGAACCGCTCGAGCCAACGCTGGGAACGGCGGAACTCAGCGCGCTCCTCCACTCACGGATGCAGCATTTGCTAGAGCGGGCCCAGGAACTGTACGGTTCCCATCCCGCCGGTGATTACTGGGTGCCGCGGCGGCTGGGCGGCGGCGCCCCAACGTTAGCTGAAGCGACCCGGATGGACGCCCAGGAGGCCGCCGACCGGGCGGCCCGCCGCGCCCGATCCGCGGAGTCGCCGGGGTAGCGATCGATGGTGGAGCCCACTTTCTGCACCCTCGAGGTCCTGGCCCGGCTGGTGGTCCTGGCCTCCGGAGCGCGGGTGACTTACAGCGGCGAGGACAACGTCCCCGGACGGGGCGGCGCGGTAGTCGCGATCAACCACACCAGCTTTGTCGACTTCGGGGCGCCGACGCCGGCCGAGGCGGCTCCGCTGGAGGCTGAGGAGGCCGAGGCGAGGGCCGCGAGCCATACCCCGCCTCGGTCACGATAGGGGGAAGGAAACAGAAATGGCGGAGCCGTTCTACCGGCTGGGGGAGTGGATAGTCCCACCGATGGTGGCGATGCAGGGGACCAAGTTCACGTTCCACGGCCTCGACAACATTCCTGCGCAAGGTGGTGCCATCCTGGCGCAGAATCACACCAGCTACCTTGACTGGTTGCCGCCTTTGTTCGCTGTCCGCGAGCGGGGCCGCCGCATGTACTTCATGATCAAGGCGGAAATGGCTGGCGTGAAGTCGGTCAACTACGTGATCAAGCACGCCCGGCTCATTCCGGTGGACCGCCGGTCGGGACACGATGCTTTCGAGGTGGCCGTACAGCGCCTTCAAGAAGGCCAGCTCATCGGGATGCATCCGGAAGCGACCATCAGTCGCAGCTACGAACTCCGGGAATTCAAGACCGGGGCGGCGCGGATGGCGCTGGCGGCCCAAGTGCCGATACTTCCTGTGATTGTCTGGGGTGCCCATCGGATCTGGCCCAAAGACCATCCCAAGAAGGTGTTCCGCAACAAAGTTCCGATCACCGTGGCCGTCGGGCGTCCGCTGCCGCCGCACGGTACGGGTGAGCAACTCAACGCGGCGCTACGTGAGGCAATGACGGGGTTGCTGTACCGGGTGCAGGAGGAGTATCCGCATCCGGACGGAGAGTTCTGGGTGCCGCAGCGGCTGGGCGGCAGCGCGCCGACCCAGGACGACTCCCGGGCGCTCCGTCTGGCCGAATTGCAGGAGCGGGCAAGGAAATACGGAAGCGATGGGGTGACTCGACCGGGGCTGAACCAAAGCGGACTGCATTGACGGCGGCCGCTGCCGGTGAAGGCGGACCGTCTCGATGACCCCCAAATGACGAAGCCGGCGCTGATCGCATGCGACGTCGACGGCACCTTGTTCGACGACGACGAAACCATCACCCCGCGCACCCGCGCCGCGGTCCTGGCCGCCGTCGCCGACGGCACGCAGTTCGTCCTGGCGACCGGCCGTCCGCCACGCTGGATACGCCCGGTCGTCGAGGCGCTCGGTTTCGCGCCGATGGCAGTGTGCGCCAACGGCGCCGTCGTCTATGACTCCGCGACCGATCGGGTGGTGTCGTCACGCACGCTGCCCGTCGACACGTTGGCCGAGTTGGCCGAACTCGCGGCACGCGTGATCCCGGGGGCGGGCCTGGCCGTCGAGCGGATCGGCGAACGCGCCCACGACACCGCGACTCCCCAGTTCATCAGTTCGCCGGGGTACGAGCACGCCTGGCTGAACCCGGACAACACCGAGGTGTCGATCGACGACCTGCTCAGCGCGCCGGCGATCAAGCTGCTGATCCGCCAGGCCGGTGCGCGCAGCGCGGACATGGCGGCGGCGCTGGCCAAGCACGTCGGGATCGAGGGCGACATCACGTATTCCACCGACAACGGGCTCGTCGAGATCACGCCGCTCGGAACCAGCAAGGCCACCGGGGTGGAGGAGATCGCCCGACCGTTGGGGATCGTCAGCAACGAGGTGGTGACGTTCGGCGACATGCCCAACGACATCCCGATGTTGTTGTGGGCCGGTCACGGCGTGGCGATGGGCAACGCACATCCGGAGGTGATGGCCGCCGCCGACGAGGTCACCGCGCCAAACAGCGACGACGGGGTGGCACGGGTGCTGGAACGCTGGTGGCTTGAAGTGTGACGGTGTAACGCCCGGCTACGTGCCGGGATGGGACGGCAGCGAGAAGTGCTCGGGCGGCACCGTGGGGCCGCTCGGGGATTGGGTCGACAGCGGCGTGGTAATCCCGTCGACGACCTCGGTGACGTTTCCGGTGAGCCGCTCGTAATTCAAGCTCCCGTGCTGGAAGTTTTGCGTAATCTGCAGCGGCTCTTGTATTTCCGCGCTGGTCGGTAGGCCCAGCGGGCCGCGTTCGTAGCTCAACGAGGCCCAGGCTTCGTAGATCGCGCCGGTGACCGGCTGCGGTCCGGTCACCGGTGACCAGTACATCGCGCCCTTGGTGAAGGTGACGTAGCGGGCATCGCCCTCCGCGCTGTCTTCCGGGGCGGTCGGTGCCCCCAGCACGCTATTCATGCCGCCGATCTCCTGCCAGTGGTCGTAGATCGCCCCGCCCCGCAGGGCCTTGATCAACTCCTCCGGGGGATCGTTGAAATGCGATGCGATATCGCGAATCTCGTCCATCAGGGCGTAGGCGGCGTTGCCGGGGCAGTCGGTGTTCCCGACGTCGCGGTGGGTGAAGATGGTCGGCAATGTCGCGATCGTGCCGGCCGCGAAGGTGGTGTAGTGGCTACCGGCCGACTCCAGTTGCACCGTGCCCTTGGGGTCGACGCCGTCCATGCCCAGCCGCCAGCCGAGCAGCCTGCCCACCGTCCGGAGTTGTATCGGCGTGGGCGGTACGTCGTCGAAATTGCCGATCATCGCCACACCCCATGTGTTGCGGTTGAATCCGCCGGTGTGAAAGCCCTCGACCGCTTTGGTGAGCCCGCCGGCGCTGCCCTCGAAAACCTGGCCGTACTTGTCGACCAGCGCGTTGTAGGCGATGTCGCACCAGCCCAGGGTTTTGCTGTGGTAGGTGTAAATGGCTTTGACGATGCCGGCCGACTCAAGCGGGGAGTAGTCGTTGCTGCCGGCGGTGTGGTGGATCACCGCGGCGCGAATACCGTTGTCGTACTGCGGGGTACCGCATCGCAGCGACTCGTCGGCTCGCCATTCCGCTCGGCTGATGATGGCGGGCGCCTGGCCGGGCATCAAGACCCCGGCAGGCGGCGTCCACTGCGTGTGGGCCGGTGCTTGCGGCGGCGAGATGAGGATCGCGGAGATGTTCTGCCCGAAGGGCTGTTCCCGGGACGCCGGCCGATAGCCAAGGTCGTCCGGACGAGCGCTCGGTGGCGCCGGGGGCGGTCCCCCGCCAGCGGGTGGTGCCCCCAGCGTCACGGCGGCATCGAGCGGGCGGGTGACCGTGATCTGCACCGTCGTCGTGGTGCCGACGAACACCGGGTCGGTGCTGCGGGGCCCTTCGCTCGGCCCTTCGCCACCCGCCGCCGTCACCGGATCGGGGGCGGCCGTTTCGTACTCGGTCTGGTACCACGGGCCCCACGAGCCATCGGAGTGCTTGGCCCGCACCCGCATGGAGGTGCCGGCCAGGTCGCCGGTGAGCGCAACGAGCGAGAATGGGGTGTCCTGGGTGACCTCGCGCACGGTGACGCCGCCCGCGAGCCCGACAAGTGGCTGTTCGGCAAGCTGGGTGTCGCGCGGCCGCGGCGGGTCGGGAGCGCGGCGATCGTGCGTCGCGTCCGCCACCCACGACACGATGAGGACGGTCGCCGCGACAGCGGTCAGCAACATCGTTGGCGCGCGACGGCGGGACACCAGCCGATGTTACTTATGTTTCTGATGTTATTGGTGAGGCGACACGGCAAATGCGCTGGGAAACTGCGCTACAGCTGGTTCGACGGCACCGCAGAGGTCAGATGGATCCCGAAGTCCATGCGCTTCTCTGCGGTGCCGTCTGGTGACAGGTTCCCCGAGCTAGACGGGCGGCAAGACCGGTGCGGCAGCGCCGGCGGCGGCCGGCAGGGCGCCCGCAGCACCGGCCGCGGCCGGCAGAGCGCCCGCAGCGGCA
>JARLGR010000011.1 GCA_031292665.1 Mycobacterium sp.
CCCGGCAGGGCCGCAGCGGCACCCGGCAACGCACCGGCAGCCGCCGGCACGCCGGCGCCACCGTGCATGCCCTGCATGATCGCCGGCATCACCAGACCCTTGAGCAGGTCGATGGCTTGACCGGCGCCCAACTGGTTGGCGGCCTGCATCACGTCATTGATGAGCCCGCCGCCACCGCCGCTACCGCTACCACTACCGCTGCCCAGGCCGGTACCGCTCCCGATCGGCGAACCGCCGCCGAGCGTCGAGGGATCACCGATGATCGGGTAGGTGCCGTCGGAGCCCGGCTCCAGTGCGGACGGCGCCGTGATCGGCACCTCGCTGGGCGAGACCGTCGGACTGCCGAGGCCCGGTACCACCCCCGTCGGGCTGGTCAACCCGGGGTTGGTCAATGCCGGGTTGAGGCCCGCGGCCGGGGTCTGTACCCCCGCGCCCGGCAGCGTCGGGAGCGCGCCGGGTGCCGTGAGGCCGGGCGTCGTCGGAGTCAAACCGGGGCTCGTCAATCCCGGAGTGGTCAGGCCCGGGCTCGTCAGGCCCGGGCTGGTGAGGCCCGGGCTGGTGAGGCCGGGGGCGCCGAGGCCAGGAGTACCCAGCCCCGGGCTGGTCAGGCCGGGCGTGGTCGTCGCCGCGCCCCCGCTCAGGGCCGGCACCGGGGGCAGGTTGATCCCGAACTGGGAGAGCCCCTGCGACAGCGCGCCCATCAGCTCACCGGGTAGGTCGCTGATCTGGGCGGCCTGCTTGAACTCGTGGTGCTCGGGCGGCTTGCTGCCCGCTGTCGATTCGTAGACAAGGAAGTATGCGCATGGACTCGCCACTGCCAGGGCGGCGACCGCGCTCATGGCTGTCGAAAGCTTGCGTCGGCGTCGGTTCGGCACGGAAGTCTCCTCAAATCTGGACAACTATTGGAACTGCGTGTTGTGTCGGCGTGTCCTGCCTGTCCTGTCCGGCATGATCCACACAGAGTCGATGGTACGAGTGAGAAAGGTGTTACTCGTGTGGCGATATCGAATCGTGAGGCAATTGCGCCCCCACCCGTAATCGCCGATTTTCAAGCGGCTTTCCACGCGGCTTCCGTCGGCCCTGTCCGGACCCAAGCCAACTCCCCAGCCTCGCCAAATGGGTTAGGCGCGCGCGGTCGGATAACCTAAGCAACCGATGACCGATCGTTTCGACCTCCTCGTCGTCGGCTCCGGATTCTTCGGCCTGACCATTGCCGAGCGCGTGGCTACCCAACTCGGGAAGCGCGTCCTCGTCGTCGAAAGGCGCCCGCACATGGGCGGCAACGCGTACTCCGAAGCCGAACCGCAGACGGGCATCGAGGTGCACCGGTACGGTGCGCACCTCTTCCATACCTCTAATAAACGTGTGTGGGAATACGTGCGCCAGTTCACCGAATTCACCAGCTACCAGCACCGGGTGTTCGCGATGCACAACGGGCAGGCATACCAGTTCCCCATGGGACTGGGCCTGGTGTCGCAGTTCTTCGGCAAGTACTTCAGTCCCGCCGAAGCCCGGCAGCTGATCGCCGGGCAAGCCGCCGAGATCGACACCGCGGACGCGCAGAACCTAGAGGAGAAGGCCATCTCGCTGATCGGCCGACCGCTCTACGAGGCGTTCGTCAAGGGGTACACCGCCAAGCAGTGGCAGACCGACCCCAAGGAACTGCCGGCGGCCAACATCACCCGCCTGCCGGTGCGCTACACATTCGACAACCGATACTTCAGCGACACCTACGAGGGGCTGCCCGTTCACGGTTACACCGCTTGGCTGCAGAACATGGCCGACGACGATCGCATCGAGGTGCGGCTGAACACCGACTGGTTCGACGTCCGCGACAAGCTGCGCGCGGACAGCCCGGACGCCCCGGTGGTCTACACCGGCCCGCTGGACCGTTACTTCGACTACGCCGAAGGACGGCTGGGCTGGCGCACCCTGGATTTCGAGGTGGAAGTGCTGCCGATCGAGGACTTTCAGGGCACACCGGTAATGAACTACAACGACCTCGACGTGCCCTACACCCGCATCCACGAGTTCCGCCACTTCCACCCCGAGCGTGACTACCCGACCGACAAGACCGTGATCATGCGGGAGTATTCCCGGTTCGCCGCCGACGACGACGAGCCTTACTACCCGATCAACACCGAGGCCGACCGCGCCCTGCTGGCCGCCTATCGAGAAAGGGCGAAGTCCGAAACCGCGTCGTCGAAAGTTCTGTTCGGCGGGCGGCTGGGCACCTACCAGTATCTGGATATGCATATGGCCATTGCCAGCGCACTGAACATGTACGACAACGTCCTGGCGCCGCACCTTGGCGACGGCAAAGCTTTGGTCGAGGAAGGGGCGAGCGCGTGACCGCCGTCAGCCTGCTGTCCCGAATCATCCTGCCGCGCCCGGGTGAGCCCCTCGACGTGCGCAAGCTGTACCTCGAGGAGTCGACCACCAACGCGCGGCGCGCGCACGCGACGAGCCGCACGTCGCTGCAGATCGGCGCGGAGTCCGAGGTGTCGTTCGCGACGTACTTCAACGCCTTCCCGGCCAGCTACTGGCGCCGGTGGACGATATGCGAGTCGGTGGTATTGCGCGTCGAGCTGAGCGGCGCCGGCCGCGTCGACGTCTACCGCACCAAGGCCACCGGTGCGCGCATCTTCGTCGAGGGCCGCCAGTTCGGCGGCACCGACGACCAGCCACAGGTGCTCGAAATCGAGTTTGCCCTAAAGCCTTTCGAGGACGGCGGCTGGATCTGGTTCGACGTCACCACCGACACCGCGATCACGCTGCGCAGCGGAGGTTGGTACGCGACCGAACCCGCCCCGGGCACGGCGAATATCGCCGTCGGCATCCCCACCTTCAACCGCCCCGCGGACTGCGCCAACGCGCTGGCCGAACTGACCGCGGATCCCTTTGTCGACGAGGTCATCGGGGCGGTGATCGTGCCCGACCAGGGCACCCGCAAGGTGCGCGACCATCCCGACTTCCCCGCCGCGGCCGCCCGGCTGGGCAACCGGCTTTCCATCCACGACCAACCCAACCTCGGTGGCTCCGGTGGCTACAGCCGGGTGATGTACGAGGCGCTGAAAAACACCGACTGCCAACAGATCCTGTTCATGGACGACGACATCCGCATCGAGCCCGACTCGATCTTGCGGGTGCTGGCGATGCACCGCTTCGCCAAGACCCCGACGCTGGTGGGCGGCCAGATGCTCAACCTGCAGGAGCCGTCACACCTGCACATCATGGGCGAAATCGTGAAGCGGTCCAACTTCATGTGGACCGCCGCGCCACACGCCGAGTACGACCACGACTTCGCCGAATACCCGTTGAACGACAAGGACTCTCGCAGCAAGCTGCTGCACCGCCGCATCGACGTCGACTACAACGGCTGGTGGACGTGCATGATCCCGCGGCAGGTCGCCGAAGAGCTGGGACAGCCGTTGCCGCTGTTCATCAAGTGGGACGACGCCGACTACGGCCTGCGGGCCGCCGAGCACGGGTACCCGACCGTCACGCTGCCCGGCGCGGCGATCTGGCACATGGCCTGGAGCGACAAGGACGACGCCATCGACTGGCAGGCCTATTTCCACCTGCGCAACCGCCTGGTGGTGGCGGCCATGCACTGGGACGGTGACGTCACCGGACTGGTCCGCAGCCACCTCAAGGCCACGCTGAAACATCTTGCCTGCCTAGAGTATTCGACGGTGGCCATCCAGAATAAGGCGATCGACGACTTCCTGGCGGGCCCCGAGCACATCTTCTCGATCCTGGAATCGGCGCTGCCGGAAGTGCATCGGATCCGCAAGGAGTATCCGGACGCGGTCGTCTTGCCGGCGGCCAGCGAACTGCCGGCGCCGGTGCACCAGAGCAAGGTCATGAAGCCGCCGGTGAACCCGCTGTCGATCGGCTACCGGTTGGCCCGCGGCATCTTGCACAACATGACCGCGGCCGACCCGGCGCACCACGAGCGGCCGGAGTACAACGTGGCGACCCAGGACGCCCGCTGGTTCCGGCTGTGCACCGTCGACGGCGCCACCGTCACGACCGCAGACGGGTGCGGCGTCGTCTACCGCCAGCGCGACCGGGCCAAGATGGTGTCGCTGCTGATGTCCTCGCTGCGCCGCCAGCGTCAGCTGGCGAGCCGGTTCGACGAGATGCGCCGGGTGTACCGGGAAGCGCTGCCCGTGCTGTCCGGCAAGCAGAAGTGGGAGACGGTGCTCCAGCCGACGGCCGACCCGCCCACCACAAAAGAGCGCCGACATGCCTGAATCGGCGCCTCCGAGCGGCGAGGTGGCCGCGCTGGTGGCCGTGCAGTCGGCGCTGGCCGGCCCCCCCGGGGTGCTGACCGCTGCCCGCGGGCTGTCGTACTTCGGGGAGCACAGCCTCGGCTGGCTGGCGGTGGCGGCGCTCGGCGCCGTGCTGATGCCGGCGCGTCGCCGCGGCTGGCTGGTGGCCGGGGCCGGCGCGTTCGTCGCGCACGCCGCCGCCGTTCTGGTCAAGCGGGTGGTGCGGCGGCAACGCCCGCATCATCCGGCCGTCGCGGTGAACGTCGGCACACCGAGCCGGCTGAGCTTTCCGTCCGCGCACGCCACATCCACCACGGCCGCGGCGATCCTGATGGGCCGGGCCACGGGGCTGCCGCTACCCGCGGTCCTGGTTCCCCCGATGGCGCTGTCGAGGTTGGTGCTGGGGGTGCACTACCCCAGCGACGTGGCCTTCGGCATTGTCCTCGGTGCCGTCATCGCGGCGGTCGCCGTCCGGTTCGACGACCGGATCAGAGTTGGGACTTCAGATGATGAGAAACATCGAAGATGACCAAAGACACCGAACATGAGTGAAGACGTGGTGACCGGACCGTCGGGGAACCTGCTGATCGGGGTGGTCAAGGCGATCCGCCCGCGGCAGTGGGTGAAGAACGTGCTGGTGCTGGCCGCGCCGCTGGCCGCGTTAGGGGGCTCGGTCCGCTACGACTACGCCGAGGTGCTGACCAAGGTGTCGGTGGCGTTCGTCGCGTTCTGCCTGGCGGCCTCATCGATCTACCTGGTCAACGACGTCCGCGACGTCGAGGCCGACCGCGAGCACCCCACCAAACGGTTCCGCCCGATCGCGGCGGGTGTGGTGCCCGAGTGGCTGGCCTACACCCTCGCCGTGGTGCTGGGGGTCGCCTCGCTGGCGATCTCCTGGTGGTTGACACCGAACCTGGCGCTGGTGATTGCCGTCTACATCGGCATCCAGTTGGGGTACTGCTTCGGCCTCAAGCACCAAGCGGTGATGGACATCTGCATCGTGTCCTCGGCGTATTTGATCCGTGCCATCGCCGGCGGTGTGGCGGCGAATATCCCTCTTTCGCAATGGTTTTTACTGATGATGGCGTTCGGGTCGCTGTTCATGGTGGCCGGCAAGCGCTACGCCGAGCTGCAAGTTGCCGAGCGCACCGGCGCGGCGATCCGTAAGGCGCTGGAAAGCTACACCAGTACCTATCTGCGGTTCGTCTGGACGATGTCGGCCACCGCGGTGGTGGTCTGCTACGGCCTGTGGGCCTTCGAACGCGACCGCCACTCCGGGTCCTGGTACGCGGTGTCGATGATTCCGTTCACCATCGCGATCCTGCGCTACGCGGTCGACGTCGACGGCGGGCTGGCCGGGGAGCCCGAAGACATCGCGCTGCGCGACCGGGTCCTACAGCTGCTGGCGCTGGCCTGGATCGCAACAGTGGGAGCCGCCGTTGTCTTCGGTTAGCCCCGGACTGACAGGGCTGCGAGCCCTCAATGGCGCAGTGATGCGGCGCCGTCCGGTGCTCAGCCGGGTCGGTTGGCCGCTGTTTCCGTACAACGCCGCGGTTCGGGTCAGCCTCGGGATCAGCGTGGCGTTGGTCACGGCGCTGTTCTCCTGGGGCGCGTGGCAGCGACGCTGGATCGCCGACGACGGGCTGATCGTGCTGCGCACGGTCCGCAATCTGCTGGCCGGCAACGGGCCGGTGTTCAACCAGGGCGAGCGGGTGGAGGCGAACACCTCCACGGCGTGGACCTACCTGATGTACGCCGGCGGCTGGGTCGGCGGCCCGATGCGCCTCGAGTATGTGGCGCTGGCGCTGGCCCTCGGACTCTCCGTGCTGGGTGTGGCGTTCGTCATGCTGGGTACCGGCCGATTGTTCGCGCCCAGCCTGCGCGGCCGCCGGGCGATCATGCTGCCCGCCGGGCCGTTGGTCTATGTCGCGCTTCCTCCGGCGCGCGACTTCGCCACGTCCGGCCTGGAGAGCGGTCTGACTCTGGCCTACCTGGGACTGCTGTGGTGGATGATGGTGTGCTGGTCGCAGCCGGTGCGGGGCCGCTTCGACGGCCGCGCCTTCACCGGCGCCCTCGCCTTCGTCGCCGGGTTCAGCGTCCTGGTCCGCCCCGAGTTGGCGTTGATGGGCGGGCTGGCGCTGATCATGATGCTGATCGCCGCGCGCACCTGGCGCCGTCGCGTGCTGATCGTGGTGGCCGGCGGACTCGTGCCGGTCGCCTCCGAGATCTTCCGCATGGGCTACTACGGCCTGCTGGTGCCCGGCACCGCCCTGGCCAAGGATGCGGCCGGAGACAAGTGGTCGCAGGGCATGATCTACCTGTTGAACTTTGACGGGCCCTACGCAGTATGGGTTCCGCTGGTGCTTTTCGTGCCGCTGGGGCTGCTGGTGCTGGCCGCCCGCCGCAGGCCGTCTTTCCTGCGTCCCGTGTCGGAGGCCAACTACGGCCGGGCGGCCCGGGCCGTGCAGAGCCCGCCGGCCGTGGTGGCCTTCATGCTGGTCAGCGGACTGTTGCAGGCGCTCTACTGGATCCGCCAGGGCGGCGACTTCATGCACGGACGGGTGCTGCTCGCGCCGCTGTTCTGCTTGCTGGCCCCGGTGGCCGTCATCCCCGTGCTGATCCCCGACGGTAAGGATTACTCACGGGAGACGGGTTACTGGGTGGCCGGCGCGGCCGGTGCGCTCTGGCTGGGAATCGCCGGCTGGTCGCTCTGGGCGGCGAACTCACCCGGGATGGGTGACGACGCCACCCGCGTCACCTATTCCGGCATCGTCGACGAGCGTCGCTTCTACGCGCAAGCCACCGGCCACGCACACCCGCTGACGGCCGCCGACTACCTGGGTTATCCGCGGATGGCCGCCATTCTCACCGCACTCGACAACACCCCGGAGGGGGCGTTGCTGCTGCCGTCGGGCAATTATATTCAGTGGGATCTGGTGCCGATGGCGCCGCCACCCCCGGGCGGCGCACCGAATGGTCAGGCGCCCGAAAAGCCGCAGCATACGGTATTTTTCACTAATCTGGGCATGGTCGGCATGAACGTCGGTCTTGACGTCAGGGTGATCGACCAGATTGGTCTGGCAAATCCGCTCGCCCAACACACGGAGCGGTTGAAACACGGCCGCATCGGGCACGACAAGAACCTTTTCCCCGATTGGGTGATAGCCGACGGCCCCTGGGTGCAGATCCACCCCGGCATTCCGGGCTATCTGGACGCGGACTGGGTCGCCCAGGCGGTCGCGGCGCTGAAATGTCCCGAGACCGAGGCGGTGCTCAGTTCGGTGCGGGCGCCGATGACCCTGCACCGGTTCGTCTCCAACGTGGTGCACGCCTACGAGTTCACCCAGTACCGCATCGACCGTGTCCCGCTCTACGAGCTCGCGAGGTGCGGGCTACCGGTGCCCGAGGCCACCCCACCGCCCCCCCGCGAATGAGGCCTGCGCAGAAGAATTTTCAACAAATCTCGAACTCATCACGACGCGTCACGCCCCAAACATTCACAGCAACATCACATTTAGGCGCTCACCAGCGGCCATCAACCGCCAGGCACATGCGAAAACGGTTGTAATTAGACGCATGTTTGATCACGAATTCGTTGGGTAATGTCGGCTCGACGGCGCTTTGTGCGCCCGGCTCGATGAGAGCGAATGGCCCATCGTGTGGTTGACTACACGGGCACTGCTGCGCTGAGCGCGGCGACTATGCGGGCCGGGACGGTTCGATGAGGAGCCGGGTAATCGGATACGCGCATGCAGTCCGACCCAATTCGACATGCACCCGGATGAGGGATGCGCCGAAAGGATGAGGAAGCAAGAATGACGCTTGTTGACAGGTTGAGCGGCGCCGTGGCACGTATGCCGCGACGGCTCGTGGTGGGAGCCGCCGGTGCGGCCCTGCTGTCGGGACTGATTGGCGTCGTGGGGGGCTCCGCGACGGCTGGGGCGTTCTCGCGCCCAGGCTTGCCGGTGGAGTACCTGCAGGTTCCCTCCGCCGGGATGGGCCGCGACATCAAGATCCAGTTCCAAGGCGGTGGCGCCAACGCGCCCGCGCTCTATCTGCTCGACGGGATGCGCGCGCAGGACGACTACAACGGCTGGGACATCAACACCCCGGCGTTCGAGTGGTACAACCAGTCGGGCATCGCCGTGGTCATGCCGGTCGGCGGTCAGTCCAGCTTCTACTCAGACTGGTACAAGCCCGCCTGCGGTAAGGCAGGCTGCACCACCTACAAGTGGGAGACCTTCCTCACCAGCGAGCTGCCGCAGTACCTGTCGTCGCAGAAGCAGGTGAAGCCCACCGGCAGCGCCGCGGTCGGTCTGTCGATGGCCGGCTCCTCGGCGCTGATCCTGGCGGCCTACCACCCCGACCAGTTCATCTACGCCGGCTCGTTGTCGGCGCTGATGGACTCCTCGCAGGGCATGGGCCCGTCGCTGATCGGCCTCTCCATGGGTGACGCCGGCGGCTATAAGGCCGCGGACATGTGGGGTCCGAAGGAGGACCCCGCCTGGGCCCGCAACGACCCCTCGCTCCAGGTCGGCAAGCTGGTCGCCAACAACACCCGCATCTGGGTGTACTGCGGTAACGGCAAGCCGTCGGACCTCGGTGGTGACAACCTGCCCGCGAAGTTCCTGGAGGGCTTCGTGCGGACCAGCAACCTGAAGTTCCAGGACGCCTACAACGGAGCCGGTGGTCACAACGCGGTGTTCAACTTCGACGCCAACGGCACGCACGACTGGCCGTACTGGGGTTCGCAGGTCAACGCCATGAAGCCTGATCTGCAGCGCACGCTGGGCGCGACGCCCGGGGCCGGTCCGGCTACCGCTGCTGCCGCCAACCAGGGGCAGGGCACCTGACCGCTAACAACGTAATCGACGGCGGCGACCTCTCGGGGTCGCCGCCGTTGGTTTGTCGGTACTTGGCAGTGCGTGTCCGGGCAATCCGAGTGTGGCCTATTTCACTACCCGCGGGCCGGGCGTACCGCGGCGCTGGCTAATGTGCTCACAGCGACTAGACAATGGAGGGTGGACATGAGGGTCATGCGGAGTCTGTCGGCGCTGCTGCGGGTGTTCTTCGTCGCCGCGGTGGCGGTCTGCCTGGGCGGTGTGGCGATCACGGCCGGAGCCGTCGTCAAGGCGAGGGCCGCCGGATACGAGAGCCTGATGGTTCCCTCCGCCGCCATGGGCCGCGACATCCCGGTGGCCTTCCTCGCCGGCGGTCCTCACGCCGTCTATCTGCTCGACCCCTTCGACGCCGCCCCGGACGTCAGCAACTGGGTCACCGCGGGCAACGCGATGAACACGCTGGCCGGCAAGGGCATCTCGGTGGTGGCGCCCGCCGGGGGCGCCTACAGCATGTACACCAACTGGGAGCAGGACGGCAGCAAGCAGTGGGACACCTTCCTGTCCAGCGAGCTGCCCAACTGGCTGGCCGCCAACAAGGGCCTGGCGCCCGGTGGGCACGCGGCCGTCGGCGCCTCCCAGGGCGGTTATGCCGCCATGGCACTCGCCGCCTTCCACCCCGACCGCTTCGCCTTCGCCGGCTCCCTGTCGGGTTTCCTGTACCCGTCGAGCACCAACTACAACGGCGCGATCCTCGCCGGCCTGCAGCAGTTCGGCGGCGTCGACGGCAACGGGATGTGGGGAGCCCCACAGCTCGGCCGGTGGAAGTGGCACGACCCGTGGGTGCACGCCGCGCTGCTGGCGCAGAACAACACGCGTGTCTGGGTTTGGTCCGCGAAGTCCGGGGCCAGTGATCCCGCGGCCGTGCTGGGAGTCCCAGAGCTGGCGACGGGCACGGGCTTGGAGTTCTACCAGCAGTACCGCAGCGTCGGCGGCCACAACGGCCACTTCGACATCCCCGGCGGCGGCGACAACGGCTGGGGCTCATGGTCGGGGCAACTCGGGGCCATGTCGGGCGACATCGCCGGAGCGATCCGCTAGTCGGGCCCAGTCCGGGAAAACCGGTGCCGCGCAACATGGCGGTACCGTGTAGATGGTGCAGCAGAGCTCAAGACGGCCGCGTCACCGCGCGGCGCGCATAGCGCTCGGACGGTCCTCGGACGGCTCCCCGGACGGTCACGGCGCACGCCGCGACGGCCCATCGCTTTCGCACCGGAGACTTTGGACGAACCGACCTACTCTGCCGGCAGGAGAACATGGCCACCAACGCCCGGCGTAAGCGCCACCGAACCCTGGCGTGGGTTGCCGCCCTCACCGTCGCCGGCGTCGTGTTGCTGGTCATCGTGGCCGCGGTGGTTTTCCTCCGCAGGCCCGAGTCACCGCCCAGCGCGGTGCCGCCCGGCGTGCTGCCACCGTCGTCGTCGACCACCCACCCGCACAAGCCGCGACCCGCTTCACAGGACGCCTCCTGCCCGGACGTGCAGTTGATCGCCGTTCCCGGGACCTGGGAGTCGTCGCCGCAGGACGATCCCCTGAACCCGGCCCAGTTCCCGAACGCGTTGCTGCACACGGTGACCGGGCCGATCTCCCAGCAGTTCCCGTCGTCGCGGGTGCAGACGTACACCGTTCCCTACACGGCGCAGTTCCACAATCCGCTCAGCGGTGACACGCAGATGTCCTACGACGACAGCCGGGCGGAGGGCACGCGGGCGACGGTTCAAGCGCTGACCGACATGAACAACAAGTGCCCGTTGACGAGCTACGTGCTCGCGGGCTTCTCCCAGGGCGCGGTGATCGCCGGCGACATCGCCAGCGATATCGGCAACGGCCGCGGACCCGTCGACGACGACCTGGTGCTGGGTGTGACGTTGATCGCCGACGGTCGTCGCCAGCAAGCGGTGGGCAACGACATCGGGCCCAATCCGCCGGGCCAGGGCGCCGAAGTCACCTTGCAGGAGGTGCCGGTGTTGTCCGGACTCGGCCTGACGATGACGGGTGCCAGGCCGGGCGGTTTCGGCGCGCTCAACGACAAGGCCAACGAGATCTGCGCGCCGGGCGACCTCATCTGCGCCGCCCCGGACGAGGCGTTCAGCATGGCGAATCTGCCCAGCACGCTGAACACGCTGGCCGGTGGCGCCGGGCAGCCGGTTCACGCGCTCTACGCCACCACCCAGCGTTGGAGCCTGGACGGGGAACCGGCGACCGACTGGACGTTGAATTGGGCTCATGGGCTGATCGAGAACGCGCCACACCCCAAACATGGGTAATGGGGAACGGACACAGCCGTTTGCTAGCGGCTTGCCGGGCACGATCAGCGGTACCTTGTGATTTGGTGTGCCGCGAGCCGCCCCGTAACATTAAGAGAAATTTAAGAGCAATCAGTACTTCGTCGCGGACCCGATCGGGTCGAAGCTGGCCTGCGTGCAGAGAACGCTGTCGGCGCGGCCGACACCGAGAGTGACCCGTCGGCGTAGCCGACCTAGCACTGTTCTGACAGGAGAGCGGCATGGTGTACCACAACCCGTTCATCGTGAATGGGAAGATCAGGTTTCCGGATAACACCAACCTGGTTCGTCACGTGGAGAAGTGGGCGAGGGTTCGTGGCGACCAGCTGGCGTATCGGTTTCTGGACTTCTCCACTGAACGTGACGGTGTGGCGCGCGACATTGTGTGGTCCGATTTCAGCGCCCGCAACCGCGCCGTCGGAGCGCGTCTGCAGCAGGTCACCCAGCCCGGCGACCGGATTGCCATCCTGTGTCCGCAGAACCTGGACTACCTCATTTCGTTCTTCGGCGCGCTGTACTCCGGCCGGATCGCGGTGCCGTTGTTCGACCCGGCCGAGCCGGGTCACGTCGGCCGACTGCACGCGGTGCTCGACGACTGCGCTCCGTCGACGATCCTGACCACCACCGACTCCGCCGAAGGTGTCCGCAAATTCATTCGTGCCCGTGCGGCCAAGGAACGGCCCCGCGTGATCGCCGTCGACGCGGTGCCCACCGAAGTCGCGGCCACCTGGCAGGAGCCCGACGCCAGTCAGGGCACCACCGCCTACCTGCAGTACACCTCCGGCTCTACCCGCACACCGACCGGCGTGCAGATCACTCACCTGAGCCTGCCCACCAACGTGCTGCAGGTGCTGAACGCGCTGGAGGGCACCGAAGGCGACCGCGGGTGCATGTGGCTGCCGTTCTTCCACGACATGGGCCTCATCACGGCGCTGTTGTCGTCGGTGCTGGGCCACAACTTCACCTTTATGACGCCCGCCGCGTTCGTGCGCCGGCCCGGCCGATGGATCCGCGAACTCGCGCGCAAGCCCGGCGAGACCGGCGGGGTCTTCTCGGCCGCGCCGAACTTCGCGTTCGAACACGCCGCGTTGCGCGGCCTGCCCCGCGACGACGAGCCGCCGCTGGACTTGAGCAACGTCAAGGGGATCCTCAACGGCAGCGAGCCGGTGAGCCCGGCGTCGATGCGCAAGTTCTACGAGGCGTTTGCGCCCTATGGCCTGAAGGACACGGCCATCAAGCCGTCCTACGGCCTTGCCGAGGCGACGCTGTTCGTTTCGACCACCCCGATGAACGAGAAGCCGAGGGTCATCCACGTCGACCGGGACGAGCTGAACAACCAGCGCTTCGTGGAGGTGCCCGCCGATGCGCCGAAGGCCGTCGCGCAGGTTTCTGCCGGCAAGGTCGGGGTCGACGAATGGGCGGTGATCGTCGATGCCGACTCGGCCAGCGAGCTGCCGGACGGCCAAATCGGCGAGATCTGGTTGCACGGCAAGAACCTGGGCATCGGCTACTGGGGGAAAGAGGACGAGACTTCCGAGGTTTTCAAAAACATCCTCAAGTCGCGGATCAGCGAGTCGCACGCCGAGGGAGCCGCCGACGACGGCCTGTGGGTGCGTACCGGCGACTACGGCACCTACCACGAGGGTCACCTGTACATAGCGGGCCGGATCAAGGACCTGGTCATCATCGACGGCCGCAACCACTACCCCCAAGACCTCGAGTACACGGCGCAGGAATCCACCAAGGCGTTGCGGGTCGGCTACGTGGCCGCATTCTCGGTCCCGGCCAACCAGTTTCCGCAGGTGGTATTCGACAATCCGCACGTCGGCCTCAAGTCCGACCCGGAAGACTCCTCCGAGCAGCTGGTGATCGTCGGGGAGCGCGCCGCGGGTGCGCACAAGCTCGACTACCAACCCATCGCCGACGACATCCGGGCGGCCATCGCCGTGGGGCACGGGGTCACCGTGCGCGACGTTCTGCTGGTGCAGGCCGGGACGATTCCCCGCACCTCCAGCGGCAAGATCGGGCGTCGCGCGTGCCGTGCCGCCTATCTCGACGGCAGCCTGCGTAGCGGCGTCGCCTCCCCAACGGTTTTCGCCACCGACTCCGACTGAACCCGAGAACCCATGGCTGATACAGAATCTGACACCACCCCCGAAGACTCCACGCCGGTCACCGGCGGGGGCCTGCCCGCCAAAAACGCCGATGTGACGGTCCCCGAGATGCGGCAGTGGCTGCGCAACTGGGTGGGTAACGCGGTCGGAAAGTCGCCGGACGAGATCGACGAGTCGGTTCCGATGGTCGAGCTGGGATTGGCGTCGCGCGACGCCGTGGCGATGGCCGCCGACATCGAGGACATGACCGGTGTCACGCTGTCGATCGCGGTCGCTTTCCAGCATCCGACCATCGAGTCGCTGGCCACCCGGATCGTCGAGGGCGAACCCGAAGTTGCCGATGACGGCGTCGACGTCACCGACTGGTCGCGCAGAGGCCCCGCCGAGCGGGTCGACATCGCGATCGTGGGCCTGTCCACCCGCCTGCCCGGGGACATGAACAGCCCCGAGGAAACGTGGCAGGCGCTGATGGAGGGCCGCGACGCCATCGCCGACCTGCCCGAGGGGCGCTGGTCGGAATTCCTCGAAGAGCCGCGGCTGGCCGAGCGGATGGCGAGGGCCCGCACCCGCGGCGGCTACCTGAAGGACATCAAGGGCTTCGACTCCGAGTTCTTTGCGGTGGCCAAGACCGAAGCCGACAACATCGACCCGCAGCAGCGAATGGCGCTGGAGCTGACCTGGGAGGCGTTGGAGCAGGCCCACATCCCGGCGTCCAGCCTGCGCGGCAAGCCCGTCGGCGTCTACGTCGGCGTCTCCAACAACGACTACGCCATGCTGGCGGTGTCCGATCCGACCAGTGCCCATCCGTACGCGATCACCGGCACCGCCACCTCGATCATCGCCAACCGGGTGTCCTACTTCTATGACTTCCGCGGGCCGTCGGTCGCTGTCGACACGGCCTGCTCGAGTTCCCTGGTCGCGATCCACCAGGCCGTGCAGGCCCTGCGCAACGGCGAATGCGATGCGGCGGTCGCCGGCGGCGTCAACGCCCTGATCACGCCGGCGGTGACACTCGGCTTCGACGAGATCGGCGCCGTTCTGGCTCCCGACGGCCGGATCAAGTCGTTCTCGTCGGACGCCGACGGCTATACCCGCTCCGAGGGCGCCGGCATGGTGGTGCTCAAGCGGGTCGACGACGCCCGTCGCGACGGCGACCAGATCATGGCCGTGATCGCCGGGAGCGCGATCAACCACGACGGCCGGTCCAACGGCCTGATCGCCCCCAACCAGGACGCGCAGGCGGACGTGCTGCGCCGGGCCTACAAGGACGCCGGCATCGATCCGCGCAACGTCGACTACATCGAGGCGCACGGCACGGGGACCGTCCTCGGCGATCCGATCGAGGCCGAGGCGCTGGGCCGCGTCGTCGGCAAGGGCCGTGCGGCCGACCGCCCGGCGTTGCTGGGCGCGATCAAGACGAACATCGGCCACCTGGAGTCCGCGGCCGGTGCGGCCAGCATGGCCAAGGTGGTGCTGGCTCTGCAGCATGACAAGCTGCCGCCGTCGATCAACTTCGCCGGGCCCAGCCCGTACATCGACTGGGACACGATGCACCTGAGGGTGGTCGATAAGGCCACCGACTGGCCACGCTATGGCGGCTACGCGCTGGCCGGGGTGTCGAGCTTCGGCTTCGGCGGGGCGAACGCCCATGTGGTGGTGCGCGAGGTGCTGCCGCGTGACGTCATCGAGCGTGAACCGGAACCCGTGGCTCAGCCCGAGGCGGCCGCCGGGCCGACCGAGACACCCATACCGGGAACGTTTGAAGGCCACTCGCTGCGGTTCGACGACTTCGGCAACATCATCCCCGACAGCCCCGCGGCCGACGAGCAAGAGGCCGAGCTGCCGGGCGTGACCGACGAGGCCCTGCGGCTCAAGGCAACCGCGCTGGAAGAGCTTGCGGCACAAGAAGAACCGGCACCGCTGATCCCCCTCGCGGTGTCGGCGTTCCTGACCTCCCGCAAGAAGGCGGCCGCCGCCGAGCTGGCCGACTGGATGGAAAGCCCGGAGGGCCGGGCATCCTCGCTGGAGTCGATCGGCCGGGCGCTGTCGCGGCGCAATCACGGCCGCTCCCGCGCGGTGGTGCTGGCCCACGACCACGACGAGGCCGTCAAGGGCCTGCGGGCGGTGGCCGAGGGCAAGCAGCGGCCGAACGTCTTCAGCGCCGACGGCCCGGTGACCAACGGCCCCGTGTGGGTGCTGGCCGGCTTCGGCGCCCAGCACCGCAAGATGGGCAAGAACCTCTACCTGCGCAACCCGGTCTTCGCCGAGTGGATCGAGAAGGTCGACGCCGTGGTCCAGGACGAGCTGGGCTACTCGGTGCTCGAGCTGATCCTCGACGACTCGCAGGACTACGGCATTGAGACCACCCAGGTCACCATCTTCGCGATCCAGATCGCGCTGGGCGAGTTGCTCAAGCACCACGGCGCCAAGCCGGCCGCGGTGATCGGCCAGTCGCTGGGTGAGGCCGCGTGCGCCTACTTCGCCGGCGGGCTGTCGCTGCGCGACGCCACCCGGGCCATCTGCTCGCGCTCGCACCTGATGGGCGAGGGCGAGGCGATGCTCTTCGGCGAGTACATCCGGCTGATGGCGCTGGTGGAGTATTCCGCCGACGAGATCAAGACGGTGTTCGCCGACTTCCCCGACCTGGAGGTGTGCGTCTACGCCGCACCCATCCAATCCGTTATCGGCGGCCCGCCCGAGCAGGTCGACGCGATCATCGCCCGCGCGGAATCCGAGGGCAAGTTTGCCCGCAAGTTCCAGACCAAGGGCGCCAGCCACACCTCGCAGATGGATCCGCTGCTGGGCGAGCTCGCCGCGGAACTGCAGGGCATCAAGCCGATGAGCCCGACGTTCGGGACCTACTCGACGGTGCACGAGGGCAGCTACATCAAGCCCGGCAGTGAGCCGATCCACGACGTCGACTACTGGAAGAAGGGCCTGCGCCACAGCGTCTACTTCACCCACGGCATCCGCAACGCCGTCGACAGCGGGCACACCACGTTCCTGGAGCTGGCGCCCAACCCGGTGGCCCTGATGCAGGTCGGTCTGACGACGGCCAGCGCCGGACTTCATGATGCCCAGCTGATCCCGACTCTGGCCCGCAAGCAGGACGAGGTCGAGTCGATGGTCTCGGCCATGGCGCAGCTCTTCGTCTACGGCCACGACCTGGATATCTGGACTCTGTTCACGCGCGCGGCCGGCCCGCAGGACTACGCGAACATCCCGCTCACCCGGTTCAAGCGCAAAGAGCACTGGCTGGACGTGCACTTCTCGCACGGCACCAGCTCGGTGATCATGCCCGGTAGCCACGTCGCGCTCCCGGATGGCCGCCACGTCTGGGAGTACGCGGCCCGGGGTCTGACGGATCTGGCGTCGTTGGTGAAATCCGCGGCGGCGGAAGTGATTCCGGACGCACGGGTGACGGCTGCCGAGCAGCGCGCGGTCCCCGGGGAGGGCGCCCGGCTGGTGACGACCATGACCCGGCATCCGGGCGGCGCCTCGGTTCAGGTGCATGCCCGCGTCGACGAGTCCTTCACGCTGGTGTACGACGCGGTGGTCGCCCGGTCCGGCTCCGAGTCGGTGCTGCCGGCCACTGTCGCCCACGTGGGCGCCGGCACAGCGATCGCCGCTCCGGCAACGACGGCGGCCGCGCCGTCAGCACCCGTCGAAGAGCCCGCAGCGGAAACGCTTTCGGACAGCCTCACCAACCGCTACATGCCGAGCAGCTTGGGCAAATGGTCACCGGATTCGGGAGAAACCATCGCCGACCGGCTCGGCGCGATCGTCGGGGCGGCCATGGGCTACGAGCCCGAGGATCTGCCGTGGGAGGTGCCGCTGATCGAGCTGGGCCTGGACTCGCTGATGGCGGTGCGGATCAAGAACCGCGTCGAGTACGACTTCGACCTCCCGCCTATCCAGCTGCAGGCCGTGCGCGACGCCAACCTTTACAACGTCGAGAAGCTGATCGAGTACGCGGTCGAGCACCGCGACGAGGTCGAGCAACTGCACGAGCACCAGAAGACGCAGACGGCGGAGGAGATGGCCCGGGCCCAGGCCGAATTGATCAGCGGCGCCTCACCCGGCACCGTCGCAGCGTCGGCGCCCGATCCGCAAGCGGAGCCGGAGACCCAATCGGCGCCGCCGCCGCCGGTGTCCTCGCCAGCGTCCGGGGTGCCGATTCCGCCGCCGCCGACGGACCCGTCGGGCCCCGCGAAGGCTTCGGCCCCCACAACTAATGGGGGCGGCCAGCCGAATCTGAAGGGCGCCGCCGAAGCGCTCAACCAAGAGGCGGTCGCCAAGGCGCTCGACTCCGACGTGCCGCCGCGCGACGCGGCCGAGCGGGTCACCTTCGCCACCTGGGCGATCGTGACGGGCAAGTCCCCGGGCGGCATCTTCAACCCGCTGCCCAAGCTGGACGGCGACACCGCCGCCAAGATGGCGCAGCGGCTCGCGGAGCGCGCCGAAGGCCCGATCACCGCCGAGGACGTGCTGACGTCGGAGAACATCGAGGCGCTGGCCGACAGGGTGCGCAACTACCTGGAGGCCGGCCAGATCGACGGGTTCGTCCGCACCCTGCGGGCGCGACCCGAGGGCAGCTCGAAGCCGCCGGTGTTCGTCTTCCACCCGGCCGGCGGGTCGACGGTGGTGTACGAGCCGTTGCTCAGCCGGTTGCCGGCCGACACCCCGGTGTACGGCCTCGAGCGGGTCGAGGGCTCGATCGAAGAGCGCGCGGCGCAGTACGTGCCGAAGCTGATCGAGATGCAGGGCGACGGGCCCTACATCCTGGCCGGCTGGTCGCTGGGCGGCGTGCTGGCGTACGCGTGCGCGATCGGGCTCAAGCGGCTCGGCAAGGATGTCGAGTGGGTCGGGCTGATCGACGCCGTTCGCGCCGGCGAGGAGGTCCCGCAGACCAAGGAGGAGATCCGCAAGCGTTGGGACCGCTACGCGCGCTTCGCGGAGAAGACCTTCAACGTCACGATTCCCGCGATCCCGTACGAGCAGCTCGAGGAGCTCGACGACGAGGGCCAAATCCGGTTCGTGCTGGACGCGGTCAAGGAGAGCGGCGTGCAGATCCCGGCCGGAATCGTCGAGCACCAGCGCACGTCCTATCTGGACAACCGGGCCATCGACACCGCCCGGATCCAGCCGTACGACGGGCATGTCACGCTCTACCTGGCCGATCGCTACCATGACGACGCGATCATGTTCGAGCCGCGGTATGCCATCCGCAAGCCGGACGGCGGCTGGGGCGAGTACGTGTCCGACCTCGAGGTGGTACCGATCGGCGGCGAGCACATCCAGGCCATCGACGAGCCCTACATCGCCAAGGTGGGCGCACACATGAGCGAGGCCCTCAATAAGATCGAGCGCCACACGAGTGAGGTAGGCAAGTAGTGACGGAGACTCTGCCGGCTTCTGGGCCAGCTTCGGGGCCGGCGCCCATCCAGCACAGCACGGCCGAGAAGCTGGCCGAGTTGCACACTCGCCTGGAGCTGGCCCAGGAGCCCGGCGGTGAGAAGGCCGCCGCCAAGCGCGACAAGAAAGGCATCCCGAGCGCCCGCGCCCGCGTCCACGCGCTGGTCGACCCGGGCACCTTCCTGGAGATCGGTGCGCTCGCGAAAACCCCCAACGACCCCAACGCGCTGTACGGCGACGGGGTGGTCACCGGCCACGCCATGATCAACGGCCGGCCGGTCGGGGTGTTCTCCCACGACCAGACGGTGTTCCAGGGGTCGGTCGGTGAGATGTTCGGCCGCAAGGTGGCTCGGCTGATGGAGTGGTGCGCGATGGTCGGGTGCCCGATCGTCGGCATCAACGACTCCGCCGGCGCCCGCATCCAGGACACGGCGACGTCGCTGGCCTGGTACGCCGAGCTGGGCCGCCGCCACGAGCTGCTCTCCGGGCTGGAGCCGCAGATCTCGATCATCCTCGGGAAATGCGCCGGCGGAGCGGTGTATTCACCGATCCAGACGGACCTGGTTGTGGCGGTGCGTGACCAGGGCTACATGTTCGTCACGGGTCCGGACGTCATCAAGGACGTGACGGGCGAGGAGGTGAGCCTCGACGAGCTCGGCGGCGCCGACTCCCAGGCCCACTACGGCAACATCCACCAGGTGGTGGAGTCCGAGGCCGCCGCGTTCCAGTACGTGCGCGACTTCCTGTCGTTCCTGCCGTCGAACGCCGTCGACAAGCCGCCGGTCGTGAATCCCGGGCTGGAGCCGGAGATCACCCCGACCGACCTGGAGCTCGACTCGATCGTGCCGGACTCCGACAACATGGCCTACGACATGCACGAGGTCCTGCTGCGGATCTTCGACGACGGCGACTTCCTGGACGTCGCCGCGCAGGCCGGGCAGTCCATCATCACCGGCTACGCCCGGGTCGACGGCCGCACCGTGGGCGTCGTCGCCAACCAGCCCATGCACATGTCCGGGGCGATCGACAACGAGGCCTCCGACAAGGCGGCGCGCTTCGTCCGGTTCTGCGACGCGTTCGACATCCCGCTGGTGTTCGTGGTGGACACGCCGGGCTTCCTGCCGGGGGCGCAGCAGGAGAAGAACGGCATCATCAAGCGCGGCGGACGGTTCCTGTACGCGGTCGTCGAGGCCGACGTGCCCAAGGTGACGATCACGATCCGCAAGTCCTACGGCGGCGCGTACGCCGTGATGGGCTCCCGGCAGCTGACCGCCGACTTCAACTTCGCCTGGCCCACCGCTCGCATCGCGGTAATCGGCGCCGAGGGGGCCGCGCAGTTGCTGATGAAGCGGTTCCCCGACCCGACCACTCCCGAGGCGCAGGCCATCAAGCGCGATTTTATCGAGGGCTACAACCTCAACCTTGCGGTCCCCTGGATCGCGGCGGAGCGCGGGTTCATCGATGCGGTCATCGAGCCGCACCAGACCCGGCTGCTGATCCGCAAGTCGATGCACCTGCTGCGCGACAAGCAGCAGTGGTGGCGGGTGGCCCGCAAGCACGGGCTGATCCCGGTATAGCGCGGCCGCCGGGACCATCTGCCATATCGGCATCGTCTCGCCGACCATGAGGTGTTCGCGGGAGCCAGTCGACCAACGACGCTTCGTGAAGCGAGTTCGTCAAACCGCTCCACATACCCAGCGGCTTATCCGTACGTCGATGCCCTTGGCCGGTGCATCGGGCCGCTGACCGGTTATCCCCGCGGGTAGCCTCGGCGGACGGTGCGGTCGAGGATGCCCAACGTCGCACGTAAAGCGACCTCAGGCACAACCGGGAAGATCCCGGCTTCCCGCCAACTTTGGTCAATCTCCGACCAGTCGTAGAAGGACGTGACCACGGTGGCAGCGGCATCGTCGGTCGGCTGGAGTTTGTAGCCGTACACGTGACCGATCTGGGGGCGAATCTTGCCGAGAACGGTCCATGAGATCAGCCGATCCGGCTCGAAACTCGTAATACTGACCGTGACGTCGTACTTGCCGAACTCCGGGAAATCGTTGAGCGCTTCGCGATCCATGTGAACCACGAAGCTGTCGCCGACGCCGGTTACCGGTCCGCCTTCGGCGTCCTGGAGCATCCCGGATGCGTCGATGGCGACGTGGCCTTGCGGGTCACACAACACGGCGAAGATATCGGCCGCGGGTGCCGCGATGGTGCGCTGGATCTCGATACGTTCGGTCATGGCTCCCTCGGATCCGGCGTTGCCCTGAACGACACTGAGCTTACGACGCTTCGGCTAAGCCGCGGCCGCGGCCGAGAAAACCGCTGACGGGTCATCGCACACCGCCCATATCGCGCTATATCGCGAAAGCCCCGTCGGCGAGTTCGTCGAACCGCTCCAGCGCCTCGTCGGACTCGGTCTCGATCCCACGCAGCGGGCCGCGGTCGGCGAGGTAGCGCTGCGCGTACAGCCGGGCGACGAGTGCCTTGCGGTCACCGCCGCGGGTGGCGCGCTCCCAGGCGGCCTGCTCGGTGAGCAACGCCGCGGCGTAGACGTCGGCCATGAATTGCGCCAACGGGAACAGCCGCGCCTCGGCCACCTCAGGGTCGAGCTTGCCCCAGGCCGTGATCGCGGCGTCCAGATCCTCGATGCGGTCGGCGACGAGGCGAGTGGTGTCGTCGTCGTCGGAGACCGACGCCGCGTCGCGCATCCGCGCCAACAGCGTCTCGTGCGCCTGGGCCTTCTCGATACCGCGCCGCACGTCGAGGCACAGGATACTGTCGGGGCCCTCCCAGATGGTGTTGACCTGCGCGTCGCGCAGCAGTCGCGCCACCGGCCACGTCTCGATATAGCCGTTGCCGCCGTGGATCTCGATGGCGTCCGACGCCGCGGTGATCCCGAGCCGGCACACCTTGAGCTTGGTGACGGGCACCGCGATGCGCTGGCGCCTGCTGCCGGGCTGGCGATGGTTGGTGGCGCCGGTGCCGTCGAAGACCATCGCCAGCGCCGCTTCGACGTCGACGATCATCTCGGCGAGCTTGCGCCGCATCAGCGGCTTGTCGATGAGCGCCCCGCCGAACGCCTGCCGCTGCCGGGCGTAGCACAGCGACTCGACCAAGGCGCGACGCGCATTGCCGAGGGCGAACAGCGCGATGCCAAGCCGCGCGGCGTTGGTCAGCTCCATCATGCGGCCGAGCCCCTTGCCGTCGGACGGGCCCGCGTCCCCGGTCGGCTCACCGGACAGCAGAAACGCCTCGGCGTCGACGAATTCGATCTCGCCGGACGCGACGGATCGGGTGCCGAGCTTGTCTTTGAGCCGCCGCACCCGCACCCCGTTCCGCGACCCGTCGCGGCGGGTGCGCAGCACCAGGAAATTGGCGACGCCGCGGGTCGAGTCGGGCGCGCCTTCGGGTTTGGCCAGCACGACGAACGCCTCGCCGGCGCAGTTGGACGCAAACCATTTGAAGCCGTTCAGCAGCCAGGTGTCGCCGTTCCGGGTCGCGGTCGTCTCCAGCGCCCCCAGGTCGGAGCCGCCGGTGCGTTCGGTCAGCAGTTGCGCGGTCTCGCCCGCCCACTCGCCGGAGGCGAACTTGGCCAGCACGTGGTCGCGCACGTCGGCCGGGGCGTACGCGGCCACCAGCGACTGCACCATGCTGCCGCCGGTGCCGAGCGCGCAGCCCATCCCGATGTCGGCCTGGTTCAGCAGATAGTTGGACGCGAACAGCGTCAGCGACGAGCTCACCTCGGCGGCTTTGGCCTCCGCGCGCAGCTCCTGCTGGGCGTCCAGGATCGCGCGCTTGGACTGCGTGAACGACGCGGGCATGACGACCTGGCTGATGTCGTGTCCCCACCGGTCGTAGCGCTCGAGGCGGGGCGGGTTGCGGTCGGTTTCGTCCGCCCACCGCGCCACCGGACCGCCCATCAGCTCACCGATGCGGGTCAGGTGGCGCTCGGCGAACTCCAACTCGTCGGGCCGCAGGTAGTAGGCCATGGTGAACTGCAGCGTGGGATCGGTGAGGTACCAATTGAGACCGACCGCCCCGCAATAGTTCTCGGTCCGGTAGCGCTGCGACTTCTCCGACGTCGAGAACGGCAGCCTGTCGACCGCCTCCGGGGCGTAGTCGCTCATCAGTCGACGGTATACCGTCGCGGGCCTCAGGCGGTGGCGCGCAGCGGGCGGCGCCGCCGAATCGGGTGCACCTCCGTCCTGCTGTTGGCGGCCGCGCGGCGGGCCAGCCCGTCCGGCTGGACGATCAGCACGGCCTTGCCCTCGGCGACGATCCACCCGCGGCTCGCGAAACGGCGCAACGCCCTGTTGACCGATGTCCGGTCCGCGCCGACCAGTTGGGCCATCTCGTCCTGGCTGAGCTCGTGCACGACCCGCAGCGCGTCGCCGTCCGGCGTGCCGAATCGCTCGGCCAGCAGCAGCAGCTGGCGGGCGACCCGGGCGGCCACGTCGCTGGACACCAGGTCGATCAGCTCGTCGTCGGTGTTTCGCAGCCGCCGGGAGAGCACCCGAAGCAACTGCTCGGCGATCGCCGGCCACTGGGCCATCCACGCCCGCAGCGTGGCACGGTCCAACCACACCGTTCGCACGTCGGTGATCGCCGTGGCGGTACAGGTTCGGGGGCCGGGGTCGAATACCGCCAATTCCCCGAAGAGGTCCGTCGGGCCCATGATCGCCCGCAGATTGGTGCGACCGCCCGGGCCGCGGAGGCTGATTTTGACCTTGCCCGCAATGATGATGTACACCCGGTCACCCGGGTCACCCTCGTGGAAAATCGTCCGGCCCGCCGCGAATTCGGCCCGATCCAGCCGCTCGATCAGTGCCGCGGCCGCGTCGGGTTCGACGGATTCCAGGATTCCGGCGCGGTCGAGGATTTGGTGGACCCCGAGCCGTTCGATGTCCGCGGTTGTGCTCATGAGCGCCCCCTCGCTGATGTCAAGGCGTCCGGCCCGGCGAGGAACACCAGGCGGAAATTGCCGATTTGGATCTCGTCGCCGTTGGCCAGCACCGCCGAGTCGACGGGTGCACGGTTGACATAGAGGCTGTTCAGGCTGCCGAGGTCGACCACGCGGAATTGGCCGCCCTCCTTCCGGAATTCGGCGTGCCTGCGGCTGACGGTGATGTCGTCGAGGAAGATGTCGCAGGCGGGGTGCCGGCCTGCGGACATGACGGGTTGGTCCAACCAGAACTGCGATCCGGCGTTGGGACCGCGTTTGACGACCAGGACGCCCGACCCGCGCGCCAACGTTGCCATGTCCTCCACAGCAGCGCTGGCGACGGCCGCCGACGTGTCGAACTCGTCAGGAGCGTCGGTGCGTGAAAGCGCGGCGAGGTGCCGGGTGCTGTCCTCGGGCGTTTGGGTCTGTTCGGTCACGACACCGAGGCCCGATCACGCAGCCCGCGGATGATCCGGCGTCGCGCTTGCCGCTTGTGGTGTCGGCTGCTTCGCCGGCGGAGCCCAGCCGACGTAGGTGAGGTACACGCCGATCAGGGCGAAAACGACGCAGAGGGAGATCCACCAACCCTGCGCGCCGACCATGCTGTCGCTCACCGAGACAAACGTCGTGGGAAACGACAGCAGGAGCAGTCCGCGCAGCGTGATCAGCCAGCCCAGCACGGACATGATGATCGCCGCGGCGCCGTGCCAGTACTGGTGGAACGCGACGACGGTGAGACCAAATATCAGGACGAAGGCGCCGGCCACCCACGTCCACAACGAATTGGCCTCGAACTGAGACAGCAGTACCTGCATATCCGAGGCGCGCGCTATAGCGGTGACATCGGCTATGACGAGAAAAGGACCCAGCACGCGGGAGAACATGCGCGTCGTGGTCTGCGATTGTGGCGAAGCGTCCATTCCCGTACCTCCATCTGACGCGGGTCAGTCTCGACCTCTTTTATCGGACCACTGAACCCAGGCGCCGAGATAGGGACCGAAGTCCCGTTCCGGTCGGGGAATTTGTCCCAGGATGGCCGGACGCGCGCCGGCAGCTATCCGGCTATACCGGCGCCAGGAACTCGGAGGTGTAGAACTCGGCCGGATTCTGGGAGTGGCCATTCGGCCGCTCGACGATCACCCAGACGCCGGTCGTGCCCGGCCGAATAGTGTCTTGGACGGTCGTCGTTCCGCTGCCCGCCGCGTCGGTGTCCAGGCCGGTAAAGGACGTGCCCGGATCGCCGGGACCACAGGTGGCGGACGCCGGACGCGGCTCTTCGATGAGGCCGACGTCGAAGTGGGCACCGGGTTCGGGGGCATCGACCAGGTGTACCTCCGCGATTGCTTGGGACCCGGCTCGGCGAACTATGGCCGTGCCGGTGGCGAGCGCGGGGCCGGGCAACATGGTGTAGGTGCTCACCAGGCTGAAATCGCATCGTCGCAGCTTGTTGTCCGTAGTGACCCTCGTGCCGCCCTCGGCGGCGGCTGTGGCCATTTCGGATGTCGCCGCCGAGCAGACCATCAGCGCGATCGCCGCCGAGCATGTCGCCACGCGTGCCGCCTTGCGCATTGGATCACTCCCCGCCGCTGCTGTTAGCTGGATCGCAGCGCAAATGGTATCGACCAATGCCCGGTTTCGGTAAACCCATTATCGCCAATTACTCGGTCGAAAATAGAATCGTTATTAGGCAAATGACGAATTAGCGTGGAATGGTTCGAGCCCGTTCCGATACAACCTTTTTCGCCACGCTACGGCTTGATCCTGATTTCTCCGGGAGACCACAGGCCGCTGCGGGTGGCCGTGCCCAAGTCGAGTTGCGCG
>JARLGR010000063.1 GCA_031292665.1 Mycobacterium sp.
ATGACTACCAGATCAGCCCGTCGCTGCGACTGCGGCCCGCCGCCGGACACACACCGGGCTCCTCGGTGCTGTGGCTCGATGCGGGCGAGCCGGTGGTGTTCGTCGGCGACCTCACCCACAGCCCGCTGCAATTGCGTCGACCCGCCGATGCCTGCGCCTTCGACGTGGACGCCGCCGCCGCGGGGGTTACCCGCCGCCGGATATTCACCGAGGCCGCACAGACACGGGCCGCCATGCTACCCGCGCACAATCCCGGTCGCGGCGGGGCAACGATCCGCGCCGTCGCGGACCGATTCGACGTCGACCAGTGGTTGGACATCGAATCCCTCTGACAGCTATCGCATTTCGGGTTCAGTGTCTCGAAGGCCGCGAAACAGTCTCATGCGATGGACATTGATGCGATATAGCAGGCCCGGGAACCGGCGATACAAGTGCCAGATGACTTGAACCGCAGTCGGAAACACGATCAGCGGCCGATTGCGGCCCACGCCGCGCAGGATCGCGCGGGCAGCGACCTCGGCGCTCACCTGGGGCATCAGATAGTGGGTGCGCCGACTCAATGTCGCCACCTGCTCGCGCGGCATGTTGACCACGACCATGTTGTCGTAGATTTTCGTTTTCATGTCGCCCGGGCATGCCGCACTGACTTTGACGCCCAGGTCTGATCCCTCAGCCCGCAGCGAAAGCGATAGACCCACGATCCCATGCTTGCTCGTGCAGTACGCGGCATTGCCTGGCTGGGGAATCAGCCCGCTCAGCGAGGAAATGTTGACGATGTGCCCGTGGCCCTGGCGCGCCATCACCCGATAGGCGTAGATCGTCCCGTACACCACGCCCAGCAAGTCGACATCGAGCACCCGACGCCACTGCTGAATCGAGAGGTCGCGGGAATCCCCGCCGATCGCAATTCCGGCGTTGTTGATCATGTAGTCGACGTGTCCGTACTCGGCCACGGTGCTCTCGATCAAGCGCGCCACCTCGGCTTCGTCGGCCACATCGACCCGCACGGCACGTGCCGGTGTGCCGCTTTGCTCCAAGCGCGCCGCTACCTGACGTGCGGCGTCGTCGTCGATATCAGCGACTACGACCGTGGCGCCTTGACGCCCCAGCTCCTCACACAGCGCCTCGCCCAGACCCATTCCGCCACCGGTGACGATCGCCACCGCGTTCTCGATCCGCTGCATGATCGGTCCTCTCGGCGAGCTACCTCGACTTAATTACATTCGCTGTAATATTACAGCAGGTATAACTATCGGAAAGGGGCGGCTACGGCTGAAGAGATGGGTCTACGAGAACGCAAGCGCCAGCAGACCAGGCGGGAGCTGATCGGCGCGGCAATGCGACTGTTCGAGGAGAAGGGTTACGAGCAAACCACCGTAGCCCAAATCGCCTCCGCCGCAGGGGTTTCCACCAAAACGTTCTTCAACTACTTCGCGAGCAAGGATGAGGTCCTTTTCCCGCACCTGTCCCGCCGGATCGACGCCGCCCAGGCCCTCATCGAACACCGCGGGCCCGATGATCAGATGGCCGACATCCTGGTGGCGGCGATGCAGCACATGCTGGCCAACGCCCTCACCGAGGAAGTCGACGGTGGCCTGGCGGCGGTGCGGCTGCCCATGATCATGTCGGTGCCCGCCGTGCAAGCGGCCACCCTGCACCGCTACTTTCTTGCCGAAACTCAACTGGCCCGAGCGCTGCAGCGCGGCTACGCCGCCGCGCTCGACGTGGCGGCCGCGGCCGCCGTCATCGGCTCGGTCATGGGCGCGGCGATTGCCGCCGCACTGGTTTGCCTGCAAGAAGGCGATACCACCGAACAGCTACGCGTCGCGGTCGAACGCGCCGTCGGCATCGCAATCCACGGAGTGCGCAACGTGCCGGCTAGCGCTGATCGATAGCGACCTTCACGGCGCCGCTGTCGCCCTGGTTGGCAATCGCGAGGAAGGCCTCGCGCCACTGCTCCAGCCGGAAGGTGTGAGTCAGCATGGGGCGCAAATCCACTCGGCCTGCCCCCACCAGGTCGAGATAGTGGGCGATGGCGTGCTTGCGCTGGCCCTCGACCTCCTCGATCCCGAAGGCATTGCTACCCACGAGGGCGATCTCCTTGAAATACAACGGACTCCACTCCCATCGGCCGGGTGCATGGACGCCGGCCTTCACCAGCGTCCCCCGGGCGACGAGGACGCGCACCCCGACTTCGAAGGTCTCCGGCTTGCCGATCGTGTCGTAGACGACGTCGACCGCCCCGGGGTAAGCCATCGGCAAACCCTGCAGCGGCTGCCGCAGCCGGCCACCGCCCCAGGCGACCAACTCTTCGATGACGGCCAGGCGCGGTTCGTGCGCCAGCACCAAGGCGGCCCCGAAGCGGCGGGCCAGTTCGGCCTGGGCCTCGAAGCGAGCGACCACCGCGACGGCCACGTCAGGGTAGAGCGCACGCAGGATCGCGACCGCGCACAACCCCAGCGAGCCGGCGCCGTAAACCAAAACCCGGCCTGAGGGCGGCGGCGGGTGGCGGGTGATGGCGTGCAGGGACACCGAAAACGGGTCGGCGAACACGGCCAGCTCGTCGGGCACGAAATCCGGAACGCAAAACAGCATGCTGTCGTGAGCCGGCATGAACTCGGCGTATCCGCCGGTCACGTCGGCAGACACCCCGGTGTGGATGCCGGGCTTGATGTCGCCGTCGGTGAAACTCCAGCAGAGGCTGTAGTCGCCGTTTTCGCAAGCGGGACAGGGCGGCTCGATGCCACGCGGCCCGCACGACAGCCACGGATTGAGCACGACGCGCTGCCCGACCGCCAGCCCGCGGGCCTTGGGACCCACCGCCACCAGGTCGGCGACCACCTCGTGGCCCATCACTTGGGGAAAAGAACAGAACGCGGCCATGGCATTGTCGGCATCGCCCTCGCCGAAGTCCATCAGGATCTGTTTGGAGTCCGACCCGCAAATGCCGGTCAGCCGTGGCCGCGTGATCACCCAATCCTGATGCAGCAGTTGCGGATCCGGCACCTGCCGCAGCGCGGTCGGGGTGCGGGCCAAGTTCTCCGTCAGCTCGTTGGCGTTATCGGGAACCTCAAAGGGCTCCGGTGGCACGCCGTAAACCAGCGCCCTCATCACGGCGCCATCGCGGCCACGCCGGCGATGAACCCGTCGAGGTCGGCATTCTTGGCGTCGACTATCTCTTTCAAGGCCATCTGTCCTGGGACGTAGTGCTCGAATTTGTCGCTGCCCAGGGCCGCGATAATTCCTTCGGCTACCACCTCGGCCGGCACCTTAGGCCCCTGGTAGACGGGTTCCTCGCTGCCCGGCTGATCCCAGATCTCGGTGTCGACCGGGCCCGGCTCGATCAGCTTCACCGAGATCCCGGAGCCATGCAGATCGACGGCCATCGCCTCGCTCCAGCCGCACAGCGCGAACTTACTTGCGCAGTAGGCGGTTTCGTGGATGATCCCAAGTCGGCCGCCGACGCTCGACACGTTGACGATCAACCCAGTTCCGCGCGCCAGCATCCGCGGCAACAGGGCCAGCGACAGCCGCATCGGAGCAAAGAAGTTGACCTGCATGACGTCCTCGACCTCGTCCGGATCCAATTCGGCGACGGGCCGCCGTTTCGGAATGGCGGCGTTGTTGACCAGCACGTCGATGCCGCCGAGAACATCCCAAGCCCGTCGCGCCAGGGCGCGCAAGGCCGAGGCGTCGGCCAGGTCGGCCACCCACATCGCCGATCCCGGCGAGGTCCGCTGGCAGTCGGCCAACACCTCGCCCAGCCGATCCCGCCGGCGGGCGATCAGGCCCACCACCGCGTTCTGCGCGGCCAGCTGTCTGGCCAGGGCTGCCCCCAAACCCGACGAAGCACCCGTGATGAGCACCCGTTTACCTGCCGCCGCGTACGCCATCAGTCAAGGTTGCCGCGAATCGGCGGCGGCGTACAGTGGGAGAAGCTTGTTAAATCAGCTAAGTATCCAGACTCTTCCGACAGGGGATAGACATGACTTCGACCGGTTCTAGGTACGAGGGGGACACCTGGGATCTGGCGTCCAGCGTCGGGGCGACGGCGACCATGGTCGCGGCGGCCCGCGCGATGGCGACCCGCGCCGATCGTCCGCTGATCAACGACCCGTTCGCCGAGCCGCTCGTCCGGGCGGTGGGTGTAGACCTGCTCGCCCGCCTGGCGAGCGGCGAGTTGGAGCCCAGCGAATTGAAGGACGTCGCCGACGTTCAGGACGGCGCTCCGGGATCTGTGGGATCTGCCGGAGCCATGTCTCGCATGGCCGACAACATGGCGGTGCGCACCAAGTTCTTCGACGAGTTCTTCCTCGCTGCGACGAACGCGGGCATCAGGCAGGTCGTGATCCTGGCGTCCGGGCTCGACTCCCGCGCGTACCGCCTGGCGTGGCCCGCCGGGACGGTGGTGTACGAGGTCGACCAGCCCGAGGTCATCGAGTTCAAGACCCGCACGCTGGCCGACCTGGGCGCCGCGCCCACCGCGGACCGGCGCGTCGTGGCCGTCGATTTGCGCGACGACTGGCCCACCACGTTGCGCACCGCCGGATTCGACCCGGCCCAGCCGACCGCGTGGAGCGCCGAGGGCCTGCTCGGCTACCTGCCGCCCGAGGCGCAGGACCGCCTGCTCGACACCATCACCGAACTCAGCGCCCCGGGCAGCCGGTTGGCCACCGAAAGCGCGCCCAGTCCACAGCCCGGCGACGAGGACAAGATGAAGGAGCGGATGCAGACCATCTCCGAACGCTGGCGTGCGCACGGTTTCGATCTCGACATGGCGGGCCTCGTCTACTTCGGCGACCGCAACGAGGCGGCCCCGTACCTGAGCGAACGTGGCTGGCGGCTCGCCAGCAGCAGCATCCGGGAGTTGTTCGCGGCCAACGGGCTCGCCCCCCTGGAGGACGACGACATGCGCATGGGCGACATGCTCTACACCAGCGGAACCCTCGACAAGTAGGAGCTATCGGCGATGACAACCAAATCAGGACGCACCGAAGGCGACAGCTGGGATCTGGCGTCGAGCGTGGGCGCGACCGCGACCATGGTCGCGGCGGCCCGCGCGATGGCGTCGCAGGGACCCGACGCATTGCTTGACGACCCACTGGCCGATCCGCTGGTCCGCGCGGTGGGGTTGGACCCGTTCATCCGAATCATCGACGGGGACCTCACTTTCGAGGATGACCCGCTGCTCAACCGCAAAACACGGACCCAGCAGATCGCGGTGCGGACCAGGTTTTTCGACGACTTCTTCATGGGCGCCGCCAATGACGGGGTACGGCAGGCGGTCATCCTGGCCTCCGGCCTCGACACCAGGGCGTACCGGCTGCGCTGGCCGGCGGGCACGGTGGTCTACGAGATCGATCAACCGCAGGTCATCGAGTTCAAAACCACCACGCTGGCCGGACTGGGCACCGAACCGACCGCCGAGCGGCGCACGGTCGGCATCGACCTGCGCGACGACTGGCCGAAGGCGTTGCGGGAGAGCGGTTTCGACGTGACGCAGCCCGCCGCGTGGAGCGCCGAAGGGCTGCTGCCCTACCTGCCGCCTGAGGCTCAGGACCGCTTGTTCGACAACATCACCGCGCTCAGCGCGCCGGGCAGCCGACTGGCCACCGAACACGTGCCCGACCCGCAGGCCTTCACCGACGAGCGAGTCCAGCGCTTCACCGAGCGGTGGCGGCGCGCCGGCTTCGACCTCGACGCCGCCGACCTGTTCTACCTGGGTGAGCGCAGCATCGTCATCGATTACCTGACCAACCACGGCTGGCAGGTGACCCCGCATCCCGCCAGGGAACTGTACGAGCGCAACGGCTTCGAGTTCCCCGAGAACGAGATGACGGCGGCCTTCGGCGAAATGAGCTACGTCGCCGCGACGCTGAAATAGCGCCCCGCTGGATTCGATTGCCCGCTCCTCCTCGGCCCGCTCCACGGGCCGCATCGTCGGGGGCTAAATTCTCCTCATGCCACGCGCTCATGACGATGACTGGGATCTGGCGTCCAGCGTGGGCGCGACCGCAACCATGGTCGCGGCCGGCCGCGCCATGGCGACGAGGGATCCGCGCGGTTTGATCAATGATCCGTTCGCCGAACCGTTGGTGCGCTCGGTCGGGGTGGAATTGTTCACCAAGATGATGGACGGGGACCTCGACCTCGATGCGATCGAGAACTCCTCGCCGGTGCGCATGCAGGCGATGATCGACGGAATGGCCGTGCGGACCAGGTACTTCGACGACTACTTCATCAACGCCGCGGGCACCGGCGTGCGCCAAGCGGTGATCCTCGCCTCCGGATTGGACTCTCGCGCCTACCGGTTGCCGTGGCCGACGGGAACGGTGGTCTACGAGATCGACCAGCCCCGGGTGATCGAGTTCAAGACAACCGCTTTGGCCGACATCGGGGCCCAACCCACCGCAACGCGGCACGCCATTCCCATCGATCTGCGCGCAGACTGGCCGACCGCGCTCAAGGCGGCCGGGATCGATACCGCCGCACCGATAGCGTGGTTGGCCGAAGGCCTGCTGATCTACCTACCACCCGAGGCCCAGGACCGGCTCTTCGACCACATCACCGCGCTCAGCGTGCCCGGGAGCACGATCGCCACCGAATTCGTGCCGGGCATAGTGGATCTCGACGCTGACCGGGTTCGGCAGATGGCCGGTCCCTTCGAGGAGCACGGGTTGGACCTCGACATGGCGTCCCTGGTCTATGCCGGCGAGCGCAACCACGTCGTGGACTACCTGAGGGACAAGGGGTGGGACGTCGAGGGTGTGACCCGGACTGACCTGTTCAAGCACCACGGAATCGACGTGCCCGCACCGGAAAACGACGACCCGCTCGGTGAAATCATCTTCATCAGCGGCCGGTTCGCCGGCTGAATCACAGGCGCGACGAGCCCAGCCACAGCGCGCTGGCGCCGCTCATCGTCTGCTCGACGTTTTCCATGATCCCGGCAACCGTGCGGGCCAGCAACCCGCCCAGCGCGTCGGGCAGCGACGCGGCGGCCGGTTGCGACGAGGCCCGGGGGCGGACCATGTCCAGCAGCGAGGAGCCCGGATAGCGGATGAGCCGTACTTCGGTGGCCGGGTCCAGGCCTGCCAGGACTTTGGCGCGGCGCACCGCGGTTACCAACCCGCCGAGTTCGTCGACAAGGCCACGGTCGCGGGCATCCGTGCCGGTCCAGACCCGCCCTCGCGCAACGAGATCCACGGCGTCGGTCGTCATGTTGCGGCCTTCGGCGACCCGTTCCACGAAGTCCTGGTAGAACAAGTCCGCTTCCGCCTCTCGATGCGCCCGCTGCTCCGGGGTGAACGGCGCGTCGATCGACCAGGCGTCGGCATTGGCGTTGGTGCGCAAGGTATCCGAAGCCACGCCCAGCCGTTCCAGCAGATCGCGCACCACCAGCTTTCCGGTGATCACACCGATCGAGCCGGTGATGGTCCCCGGATTCGCCACGATCGCGTCGGCGCCCATCGCGACGTAGTAGCCGCCCGAGGCGGCGACGCCGCCCATCGACGCCACGACCGGTTTGCCGCGTTCGCGGGCCCTCTTCACCTCGCGCCAGATCGTCTCCGATGCG
This sequence comes from Mycobacterium sp., assembly GCA_031292665.1. Classification (GTDB taxonomy): domain Bacteria; phylum Actinomycetota; class Actinomycetes; order Mycobacteriales; family Mycobacteriaceae; genus Mycobacterium. The sequence goes on from JARLGR010000063.1 coordinate 7,577, forward strand.
GCGACCGAGCCTCCGGGACTGTCCACCCGCAGCACTATCGCGGACACCGCCTCGTCGGCGGCGGCCTCCCGCAGTGCCGCCGTGATGGTGTCACTGCCGGCGGCGGAGGGGCCGATCGGCAGCATTTGGGGTCCGCCACGTCCGTTGACTATCGTGCCGTCGACGGTGATCACCGCGAACGTGGGCTTGGGACGGCGGCCGGGAACCGCCGGTGCGGCCGGGGCCATCCGCGACCGGGCCATTCCGGCGTAGCGGGTCAGATAGAGCCGCGGAGGGGCGTCGTGATCCGAATAGTCCTCCACGCCAACGAGTTCGGCGATCCGCGCGTAGGCTTCATCGCGGAACCCGATGCGGTCGATCAGGCCGGACGCCACGGCGTCGTCGCGCAACAGCGGCGCCCGGTCGGCTAACCCGTCGAGCGCACCGGGGTCGATCTTGCGGGATTGGGCCACCCCCTGCCACACCTGTTCTTGCAGGCTTTCCAGCATCCGGGTGACGGCCTCGCGGTGCGCGTCGGTGAAGCCATGCTCGGTGAAAAGGTTTGCCGCCGATTTGTATTCGCCGCGGGTGACGATCTCGGGTTCGATTCCCGCCTTGTCCAGCGCGTCGCGCAGGAACGTGGTGTTGCTGGCGAAGCCGATCAGCCCGACCGTTCCGGAGGGCTGCATCCACACCTCACCGAAAGCCGAGGCCAAGTAGTAGGACAACGTGCCCGGATAGGTTTCGGCCCACGCCAGCGACGGCTTGACGGCGCTGAAAGCGACGATCGCCTCGCGCAGCTCTTGAACGGCCGCCGGCGGCGATGCCTCCGGCTGCACGCGGGCGATCATCCCGGCGACCCGCGGGTCCTTGGCGGCGCGGTGGATCGCGGCGACGGTGTCGCGCAGCGCCATCGGCCGGCCCCCGGTGATGAACGCCAGCGGGTCGAAGCCCGTGGTTTCCGGCGGGACCGAGCGCACGTCGAACTCGAGCACACAGCCGTTGGGCACGCCGTGGTGGCGGGCGGTGTCGACCCGGTTCGCCACGGCACGAAGCTCGTTGACGCCGGGCAGCGAGGGCAGGAAAGCGAACATATCTGCAGAGTACCGATGGGCGGCCGTACGGTGGTCGAGTGAGGTTCTCCATCGCTATCCCCCAGCTCGACTACCACAGTTTCGATGGCCCTGGGCTGCGCTCTTTTCTCGTCCGCGCCGAGGAGCTGGGGTTCGAAGGCGGCTGGGCGCTCGAGCAGATCATCGGAGAGGCGCCGCTGCTGGCCCCGTTGGAGCTGCTGGCATGGTGCGCGGCCTGCACCGAGCGGCTGCGGCTGGGGGTCGCCGTGATGGTGACGTCGCTACACGACCCGCTGCAGTTGGCCTCGGCGGCGACGGCCGTCGACCGGCTCAGCCACGGACGGCTCGACCTGGGTGTCGGAACGGGCGGGGGCTCGCGCAGGTTCGCCGCCTTCGGCGTGGAGAAGGCCTCCTATATCTCGTATTTCACCGAGGGGCTGGAGCTGATGAAGGCGGCCTGGTCGGACGAACCCAGGATGACGTTCCACGGCCGGTTCCGCGAAATCGACGACCTTCCCGTCCAACCCAAGCCGGTCCAGCGACCGCACCCGCCGATCTGGTTCGGGGGGGTCGCCCCCAAGGCCCTGGCCAGGGCTGTGCGCCACGGCGACTCGTTCCTGGGCGCGGGCTCGTCGACCACCGAAGCCTTCGCCGGAGCGGTCAGCGTGGTGCGCCGTGAAATCGACGAACAGCAGAAGGACCCCGCGCGCTTCACCATCGGCAAGCGCGTCTATCTGACGGTGGACGACGACGCCGCCAAGGCCCGCGAACGTGTACTCGCCGGCCTGCGGCGCATCTACGGGACGATGCCCGGCGTCGAAGATGTGCCGGTGTCCGGCACACCCGACGACGTGGCCCGCGGGCTGCGCAAGGTGATCGACGCCGGGGCACAAATGCTGCTGCTCAACCCCGTCGGCGTCGGCGTCGCAGAGAACCGCGAGCAGATGGAACGCCTTGCCGCGGAGGTGATTCCGCAGCTGGGCTGATCACAGCTCGGTCGCCGAGCCCCCCGCGGCGGTGATCTTCTCGCGTGCGCTGCCGCTGAACTTGTGCGCGGACACCTCGACCTTGACGGTCAGCTTGCCGTCACCGAGAACCTTGACCAGGCAGTTCTTGCGAACCGCACCCTTGGCCACCAGGTCGTCGACACCGACCGAGCCCCCTTGGGGGAACAGCCTGCTGATGTCACCGACGTTGACGACGGCGTATTCGGTGCGGAACCGATTGCGGAATCCCTTGAGCTTGGGCAGCCGCATGTGAATCGGCATCTGCCCACCCTCGAAGGTGGCGGGAACCTGCTTGCGCGCCTTGGTTCCCTTGGTGCCGCGGCCGGCGGATTTGCCCTTGGAGCCCTCACCCCGACCGACTCGGGTACGAGCCTTCTTGGACCCGGGCGCGGGTCGCAGGTCGTGCAGCTTGATCGTCATTTGTCGTTACCCGCCTCGGCCGGCTCCACCTCGACGAGGTGGCTCACCACCGCGATCAGGCCGCGGGTCTGTGCGTCATCTTCGCGGACCACCGAATGGCGGATCCGCCGCAGCCCCAGGGTGCGCAGGCTCTCGCGCTGCTTCCAGCGCGCCCCAATCGTGCTGCGCACCTGGGTGATCTTCAGCTGACTCATGGTTGTGCCCCCGAAGTTTGAGCCTCTCTCGCCCTTGCAGCGCTCGCGAGCGCGTCACTTGCCCGTCGCGCCCTCAGCATCCCGGCCGGGGCCACATCCTCGATCGGCAGGCCGCGGCGGGCGGCCACCTCCTCGGGACGCTGCAGCATCTTGAGCGCGGCCACCGTGGCGTGCACCACGTTGATCGCGTTGTCGCTGCCCAACGACTTGGCCAGGATATCGTGCACCCCAGCGCATTCCAGTACCGCGCGAGCCGCACCACCGGCGATCACACCGGTACCCGGGCTGGCGGGGCGCAACAGCACCACGCCGGCCGCCGCCTCGCCCTGCACCGGGTGCACGATGGTGCTGCCGATCAGCGGGACCCGGAAGAAGCCCTTGCGCGCCTCCTCGACACCCTTGGCGATGGCGGCCGGCACCTCCTTGGCCTTGCCATAGCCGACACCGACCATGCCGTTGCCGTCGCCAACGATGACCAGCGCAGTGAAGCTGAATCGCCGACCACCCTTGACCACCTTGGAGACGCGGTTGATGGCGACGACGCGTTCCAGGTAGTTGCTCTTGTCGCCGTCGCGGTCGCGACCGCCGCGGCCGCTGTCGCGCCGGCCCCGGCTGTCGCGGTCACCGCGCGAGTCGCGGCCGTCTGGGGCACCCGCCGACTGTTCCGCCATTATGCGGTCCTTCCGTTCATCAGAAACTCAATCCGTTCTCGCGTGCGGCATCGGCCAGCGCCGCGATCCGTCCGCCGTAGGTGTATCCGCCGCGGTCGAACACCGCGCTGTCCACGCCGGCGGCCTTGGCCCGCTCGGCGATCAATTGGCCCACCCGCACGCTGCGGGCTTTCTTGTCTCCCTGCAGGCCGCGTACGTCGGCCTCGATCGACGACGCGGCGGCCACCGTGGTGCCGTTCTGGTCGTTGACCAGTTGCACGTGGATGTGCCGCGCCGACCGGTGCACAACCAGCCGCGGGCGCTGCGGCGTGCCCACGATCTTCTTGCGCAGTCGTGCGTGCCTGCGCAGCCGGGAAACCCGCCGAGCTGCCGATGCGCTCTGCCCCACCGGCTTTCGCGCGGCGTTGTCGACTTGTGCTTGCGCCATGACTACTTACCCGTCTTTCCGACCTTGCGGCGGATCTGCTCGCCTTCGTAGCGCACGCCCTTGCCCTTGTACGGGTCGGGACGGCGCAGGCGGCGGATGTTCGCCGAGATCTGGCCGACCTTCTGCTTGTCGATCCCCGACACCGTGAACTTCGTCGGTGACTGGACCGCGAACGTGATGCCCTCAGGCGCCTCGATGACGACGGGATGGCTATATCCCAGCGCGAACTCCAGATTATTGCCCTTGAGCTGCACGCGGTAGCCGACCCCGAAGATCTCCATCTTGGTCTCGTAGCCATTGGTCACGCCGGTGACCAGATTGGACACCAGGGTGCGCGACAGCCCGTGCAGAGAGCGGTTTCGCCGCTCGTCGTCGGGACGCGTGACCACGATCGCACCGTCGTCGTTGCGCGACACGGCGATCGGTTCGGCAACCGTCAGATCCAGCGTGCCCTTGGGCCCCTTCACCGAGACGTTCTGGCCGTCGATATTTACGTCGACTCCGGTGGGGACCGGAACCGGCTGCTTACCAATACGCGACATAGTCTTTCCGTTACCTCTCCGCCACTACCACACGTACGCGAGGACTTCGCCGCCCACGCCCTGTCTGGCTGCCTGACGGTCGGTCAGCAGGCCCGAGGAGGTGGAGATGATCGCCACGCCCAGGCCGCCGAGGACACGCGGCAGGTTGGTGGATTTTGCGTACACCCGAAGGCCCGGCTTGGACACGCGGCGCAACCCCGCGATGCTGCGCTCCCGGCTCGGCCCGTATTTGAGCTGAACGACCAGCGACTTTCCGACCCGAGCGTCTTCGGTCCGGTAGTCGCTGATGTATCCCTCGCTTTTGAGGATCTGGGCGATGTTGGCCTTGAGCGTGGAGTGCGGCAAGGTCACCTCGTCGTGGTACGCCGAACTGGCGTTGCGCAGACGTGTCAAGAAGTCTGCAATCGGGTCCGTCATGGTCATGACAGCCGTGTCACCTTCCTCGCGGCGGTTCCCGTCTCGGGCCTACCGCGCAACTGTTTGGGGCCTCTTACCAACTGCTCTTCTGCACGCCGGGCAGTTCGCCCGCGTGCGCCATCTCGCGCAGGCAGATCCTGCACAGCCCGAACTTGCGGTAGACCGCGCGCGGACGTCCGCACCTGCTGCAGCGCGTGTAGCCACGTACCGCGAACTTCGGTTTCCGCGCTGCCTTGTTAACCAGTGCCTTCTTAGCCATCTGCTCAGTTCTCCTTGAACGGAAAGCCGAGGGCCCGTAACAGCGCTCGTCCTTCGTCGTCGGTCGTCGCCGAGGTGACGACGTTGATGTCCATCCCGCGGACCCGGTCGATCTTGTCCACGTCGATCTCGTGGAACACCGACTGCTCGGCCAGCCCGAACGTGTAGTTGCCGACACCGTCGAACTGCTTGGGCGAAAGCCCGCGGAAGTCGCGTATGCGTGGCAGTGCAATCGAGGTGAGGCGGTCGAGGAACTCCCACATCCGGTCCCCGCGCAGGGTCACCCGGACGCCGATCGGCATGCCCTCGCGCAATTTGAACTGCGCTATGGACTTTCGCGCCCGACGGATCTCGGGCCGCTGCCCGGTGATCAGGGCCAAGTCGTTGACCGCGCCGTTGATCAATTTGGCGTCGCGGGCCGCCTCGCCGACCCCCATGTTGACGACGACCTTCGTCACCGTCGGGATCTGCATGACGTTGGCGTAGTTGAACTGCTTGAGCAACGAATCCCGAATCTCGCTACGGTAGCGCTCTTTCAGGCGTGGCTGCACCTTTACAGTGTTTTCGGTGGTTGGCATGCCTAGATGTCCTCGCCGTTGCGCTTCGAGATGCGGACGCGCTTGCCGGTTTCCTCGTCTAGCCGGTAGCCGATTCGGGCGGGCTTACCGTCCGAGTCGACCACCATCACGTTGGAGACGTGGATCGGGGACTCCTGGGTGACGATCCCGCCCGACTGGGCTCCGCGCTGGTTGGTCGAAATCGCGGTGTGCTTCTTGATCCGGTTGACACCCTCGACCAGCACCCGGTTACGTTCCGGATAGGCCTGCAAAACTTTGCCTTTGGCCCCTTTATCTTTGCCTGCGATGACCAGGACGGTGTCGCCCTTGCGGACCTTCATCTACAACACCTCCGGGGCCAGCGAGATGATCTTCATGAACCGCTTCTCGCGCAACTCGCGGCCGACCGGCCCGAAGATGCGCGTGCCGCGCGGATCGTTGTCGGGCTTGATGATCACCGCGGCGTTCTCGTCGAACTTGATGTAGCTGCCGTCGGGACGCCTGCGCTCCTTGACCGTGCGCACCACGACGGCCTTGACGACGTCGCCACGTTTGACGTTGCCGCCGGGAATGGCGTCCTTGACGGTGGCAACGATCACGTCACCGATACCGGCGTAGCGTCGCGACGAACCGCCGAGCACCCGGATGCACAAGATCTCCTTGGCGCCGGTGTTGTCGGCGACCTTCAGCCGCGATTCCTGCTGAATCACTCGAGCTCCTGACCTGGTTTCGTGTGCACGGCAGGACGAATCCAGGAACCCCTGACGTGCGCGGTCTTCGTCACCGAAGGGCACGCGGGGCCGATGACGCTTGCACGCACCAGCCGAGGTCTGCCCAAGGCAACCCCTGAAGTCTAGGCTACGACCAGCTCAGAGCCAAATTCTCGTCCCGTTCAGAACGGTGGTGGGTCGTCGTCGTGGGTGGGGTGTGGGGCGGGACCAGTGTAGGTCGGGATTTCGGTGGGCGGTGCGAGGCGGGCTTGGCGGTTGTGGCGGCGTTCGGTGGCGACGCGCTGAGCCCGGTTTTGGGCGCGGGTGCGGGTGCGGGTGGGCATCATCGCGGTGCGCTCGCCGCAGTAGTCCTCGGGGTGCGGGTCGACTTCGACGGCGGGCATCCCGCCCACGGCGTAACACAGGCTGGGAAACAGCAGCGCGCTACCGGGGGTGGTGACATAGGTGCACCCGGCCGGCGAAGTCAAGATCAGTGTCCCATCGGCCAGCTGTTTCTCCGTCCAGCCCCAGAACGTCTTCACCAAATGATGCGTACGGCAATAACATTTGAGGTTGCCCGCATGCGTCGGGCCGCCCTGGCTGTGGGGGATGGTGTGGTCCAGGTCGCAGTCGGTGGCGGGTTGGTCGCAGCCGGGCCAGCGGCAGGTCAGATCCCGGCAGCGCACGAACGCGGCCAGCGCCGTCGAGGGCACATAGCCCGGCTCGGGTGGGGCGTCGGCGGGATGCACTAGCGGCACCAGCTTGGCGGACTTGGCGAGTTCGGTGATCACCTCGGGGCTGATGAGCGCGTCGGCGCCCACTTCCGATGCGGGTGCGCTGCCGGTGCCGTCGAGGGTGGCCTGCTCGGCGATCACGTGGATGACCACTGGGGAGGAGGGCCGCCGGGTGCCGGCGGCGCAGTCGGGGCGTCCGCAGTGACACACCAGCCGATCCGCCGAGGCCGCTAGGGCCCCCAGCGCGTCGGCGCGGCGCTGCTCCCGCGAGCGGGGATCATGCGCGCACACGGTGGCCGCCAGCGCGGTCAGCCGCTTATCCAGGGCGTGGGCATCCGGGCTGAACAGGCTGCCCTCGATGCGCGCCATGCCGCCCTCGATGTCGCCGATCCACACCTCGCGCTCACCGCGGTGCTGGTCGCGGCGCCGGCGCACCGCATCCGCGTCGGCCTTTGCCACGATCTTGTCGACCTGCCCGGACAGCCGGGCCCGCGTCATCGACGGCCAGCGCGCCACATTGGCGGCCAACTGCGCATCCACCCGTGCTAACACGTCGGGGTCGGTGATCAGATCGGTGCGATACACGATCGTGGCGAACAACCGAAAGTCAATATCCCCGGCCGCAAAGACCTCACCCACCTGCGGCAGCCGCTCGCGCATCGCCCGCGCATAGTGCACCCGGGACGCGGCCAGCGCCTGAGAGATCCGCAACGCCGCACCCACCTCCGCGGCGACGGCCTCCATGGTGTCGACCGCCCAGTCCTCGGTCTCCGCACACCGCGACAACCGATAGGCGAACAACTGCCCGATCGCCGCCAACTGCTCGGCCGCCGCCCGATTCTCCCCCCGCGCCGCCACCCCGACCCGCTCCAACAACCCCGCCGACTCCGCCGTCCTCGACGGACTACGCGCCTCAAACAGCTCATCAAACCGCGCCCGCACATC
>JARLGR010000012.1 GCA_031292665.1 Mycobacterium sp.
AGCTCATCCCGGCGCGCGCGCCGCATTCGTCGGAGATCCGCAACACCGACGTGCTGCGCATGGTGATCGGCGGCGCGGCGCTGGCCCTGCTCGGCGTGCGCCGCTACGTGTTCGCCCGCCCGCCGCTGCTCGGCCCGAGCGGCCGGCTGTTCGCCACCGGCGTCACCGTCTTCACCGGCTACCCGTTCCTGCGGGGCGCGCTGCGCTCGCTGCGCTCGGGCCGGGCCGGCACCGACGCGCTGGTCTCGGCCGCGACCGTGGCGAGCCTGGTGCTGCGCGAGAACGTCGTCGCCCTGACCGTGCTGTGGCTGCTCAACATCGGTGAGTACCTGCAGGACCTGACCCTGCGGCGGACCCGGCGGGCCATCTCCGAGCTGCTGCGCGGCAGCCAGGACACCGCATGGATCCGCCTGACCGACGGCCCGGAGGCGGGCACCGAGACCACCGGCGGCCCGGGGGCCGCCACCGAGATCCAGGTACCGATCGACAGCCTGCAGATCGGCGACGAGGTGGTGATCCACGACCACGTCGCGATCCCGGTGGACGGCGAGGTGGTCGACGGCGAGGCGATCGTCGACCAGTCCGCGATCACCGGTGAGAACCTGCCGGTCAGCATCATGGCCGGCGCGCGCGTGCACGCCGGTTCGGTCGTCGTGCGCGGACGCCTGGTGGTGCGCGCCCGCGCCGTCGGCAACCAGACCACCATCGGCCGCATCATCGCCCGCGTCGAGGAGGCCCAGCACGACCGGGCGCCCATTCAGACGGTCGGCGAAAACTTCTCTCGCCGTTTCGTTCCGACCTCGTTCATCGTGTCGGCCGTCACCCTGGCGATCACGGGCGACATCCGCCGGGCGATGACCATGCTGCTGATCGCATGCCCGTGCGCTGTGGGCTTGGCCACCCCCACCGCGATCAGCGCGGCAATCGGCAACGGGGCGCGCCGGGGCATCCTGATCAAGGGCGGATCCCACCTCGAGCAGGCGGGCCAGGTCGACGCGATCGTGTTCGACAAGACCGGGACACTAACCGTCGGGCGCCCGGTGGTCACCAATATCGTTGCGATGCACAAGGATTGGGAGCCCGAGCAGGTGCTGGCCTATGCAGCAAGCTCGGAGATCCACTCCCGGCACCCGCTGGCCGAGGCCGTGATCCGCTCGACGGAGGAACGCCACATCAGCATCCCGCCGCACGAGGAGTGCGAGGTACTGGTCGGCCAGGGCATGCGAACATGGGCCGACGGCCGGACGCTGCTCCTGGGCAGTCCGTCGCTGCTGCGCGCCGAAAAGGTCAAGGTGTCGAAGAAAGCGTCGGAATGGGTGGACAAGCTGCGCCGTCAGGCCGAGACCCCACTGCTGCTCGCCGTGGACGGCACGCTGGTGGGACTGATCAGCCTGCGCGACGAGGTACGTCCCGAGGCGGTCGAAGTGTTGAAAAAACTGCGGGACAACGGTATTCGCCGGATCGTGATGCTCACCGGGGACCATCCGGAGATCGCCCGGGTGGTCGCCGACGAGCTGGGCATCGACGAGTGGCGCGCCGAGGTGATGCCGGAGGACAAGCTCGAGGTGGTGCGCGAACTGCAGAGCAACGGGTTCGTCGTCGGCATGGTCGGCGACGGCATCAACGACGCCCCGGCGCTGGCGGCCGCCGACATCGGGATCGCCATGGGCCTGGCCGGAACAGATGTCGCCGTCGAGACCGCCGACGTGGCGCTGGCCAACGACGACCTGCATCGCCTGCTCGACGTGCGGGACTTGGGCGCCCGCGCGGTCGATGTGATTCGGGAGAACTACGGCATGTCCATCGCCGTCAATGCCGCCGGGTTGATCATCGGCGCGGGTGGCGCGTTGTCACCCGTGCTGGCCGCGATCCTGCACAACGCGTCGTCGGTGGCGGTGGTGGCCAACAGCTCCCGGCTGATCCGGTACCGGCTGGACTAGTGGCGGCGGGTTGATCGGTGCCCGTTCGCGGCGGTCATGGAGGCCTACCTGCATGGCACCTCCACCCGCGCAAGGTCGACGACCTGGCCAAGGCACCGGGCGCCGTTAGCGGCATTTCCACAAGCGAGGTGTCGCGGATTCGGGCCGAGATGACCCGTGTTGTCGGTTTGGTGAGCAATGCAGCAACCAGTACTGCTGCGCACCCGGGGACTGTGGATCGCCTCCCCGTGTGATCTCGCAATCGAGCCATAGGGTCTACCCAGCTGTATCTAACGACGAGGCACAACGATGACTGCTGACAACAACCGAACACTCAAGTGCCATCCGCTCAACGCAGCCGACGCGTGGCGGCGGCCCCGGCGTATGCCGAACGATCGCCCCATCCCAAAGCTCTTGGCCTGGCTCAAGTTAGCAGAAGGAGAGCAGTCATGTTAACGATACGGGATCACGATGTTGAGGATTATGTCGCGTTGCGCGACATGGACGCCACCGACGTGGGTATGTTGAGCGAGGACGACCGCGCTTGTCTTGACGAGTTGGGCCAATATCTCGTCTCCACCGATGCATTTCGACGCTTCGCAATCTGGCTGCTGCACAAGCACTTCGAGCCGGATGCGGGAGAGGTCTTTGCGGCAAGCTTGATCACGGCGCCGCGCGGAACCAAAACCACACCGGTAAAGCGGTGCTTCGCGCAGGGTTTGAATGCGACCTCGATGCGTTTTGACGCCGACGCCGGTTCGGGTGTCGGTGTGATCGGCATGGAGTTCGCCGACCCGACCGACTTCGGCTCCACCTCCTCGGTGAGCCCCGACGACGAGGCCATATTGGCCGGCATCGCCCAACGGCTACGAGCCCACCGCAAAGCCGAGCGATTCGGCGTGCGGCTGATCCGCAATCCGCTTGGCCTCAAGGAAAACGAAGTCCTCCTTGAAACCTGCGACCTCGCACACCGGACCCTGCACTGCAGCGTCGCCGAGCGTGACCGCGTCCGCCCCGGCACCACCGTCGAAACAAGTTGGCAATGGGAACCAAGCCTGAGCAA
>JARLGR010000064.1 GCA_031292665.1 Mycobacterium sp.
CGGACACGCGTGAGCAAGTCGTCGCGGTCGCGGATTACACCCACAACGCCTTCAAGATCCAGAATCCACTGAACCTGCTGCGCGACGGCAGGGATCTCTTCGTCGAAGGCTGGGCGGAGATGAGCCGGACGCTCACCTCGATGGCGGACGGCGCCGATCTGCTGTTGACGGGCCAGACCTACCACGGGGTCGTGGCGAATGTCGCTGAATACTACGACATTCCCGTCGCGGGACTGCATCACTTTCCGGTGCGGGTCAACGGACAAATTGGGGTTCCCTTCCTTCCGTCTCCCGCACCCGCCGTCCGCACGACGTTGAAAGCCGCCTGGTGGCTGTATTCACAGATCACCAAGGAGAACGAGGACGCGCAGCGCCGTGAGCTCGGACTGCCCAGGGCGGCGGCTCCCGCGGCGCAGCGGATGGCAGAACGTGGGGCGCTCGAGATCCAGGCCTACGACCAGGCACTGTTTCCGGGGCTCGCGGCGGAGTGGGATGGCCGACGACCCTTCGTCGGCGTGCTGACCCTGGAACTGGGAGCGCACGAGGACGATTCGATCGCGTCATGGATTGCCGCCGGAACGCCGCCGATCTACTTCGGTTTTGGCAGCACGCCGGTCCAATCCCCCGCCGACACGGTAGCCATGATCTCGGAGGCGTGCGCCGAGTTGGGCGAACGGGCGTTGATCTACACCGACGGCTCCGGGACCGTTCCGCATGCCGACCACGTGAAACTCGTGGGCCAACTCAACTACACGGCAGTCTTGCCCCTGTGCCGCGCGGCCGTCCACCACGGTGGCGCCGGTACCACGGCCGCAAGCCTGCGAGCCGGACTGCCGACGCTGATCCTGTGGGACGTGGCCGATCAGTTCATCTGGGCGACGCAGGTCAAACGGCTGAAAGTCGGTTCAGCCAAGCGACTTTCGAGCATCACCCGAAAATCGCTGGTCGCAAAGCTCCGCACTGTTCTCGCGCCGGAATGCGTGGCCCGAGCTCGCGAGATCGCTCCGCGGATGACCAAGCCCGCCAACGGCGTTGCCGCCGCGGCCGATCTTCTGGAGCAGACCGTCCGCGTGGGCGTCTGAGCCTTCTCCCATCCGCCGGTCAGCGAAAACGCCCGCGACGAGCAGTCTCTTCCAACAGATCGGCAGCGATGGTAACGCTCGCGGCGGGTTTGGTCATCCGGCTCGCGATCTCGCGCGCCCGGGTGACATATTCGGGAGCGAGAATGCGGCGAAGGTCGGCAACCAGACACTCCCGGTTGGTTTTCGAGAAGCGCCGGCCGGCGCCGACTTTGAGTCTCTCGACCACGCCCGCCCAAATCGGCTGATCGAACGCGATCCAAAGAATCAACGTTGGGACTCCGGCCCGCATGCCCGCAGACGTGGTGCCCGCGCCACCGTGGTGGACAACCGCGCGGCACGCAGGAAACACGGCCGCGTGGTTGACCGCACCCACCACTTTGACGTGGTCGCCCTGCGGAGCACCTGAGAAGTCACTCGCGCCGGAGCAAATCAGGGCTCGCTCGCCTAACTCCGCGCAGGCCGCGCTGATCATGGCGACGGCTTCCGCGGGAGATTCGACCGGCATGCTGCCGAAGCCGAAGTAGATCGGCGGAGTTCCCGCGGCGATCCACGACACGATTTCGTCGTCGGCACCCGTCGTCAACTCCATGGTGAGCGCGCCGACAAAGGGCCGCCGCCCGCCCCATTCCGCCGCCACTTCGGGAAAGCAGAGCTCGTCGTAGGTTTGAAGCTCCAGCGCCCCGCGTTCCATCATCCGTTCCGGCGAAGGGCCCGTCGCCTTGGGCAGGCCCAGTTCGCGGCGCTGCGCGTCTTCCGCCTGCTTGGTCATGCGCCAATACATCCAGCTCGCCACCGTCATCCCGGATCGGATCAGCGGCGCCGGCACGGTCAACGGCAACGGCGGAATCGGGACGACGTGGCCGTTCACCCGTTGCGGGAACGTGTGCAAGGCGGCAACGGGAATGTCGTAATACTCCGCGACGTTCGCGGCGACCTCCTGGTAGGGAATGCCCGTCAGCAGCAGGTCGGCCCCGTCCGCGATGGACGTCAGCACGGAGTTGGTGTCCGCCCAGCCCCGGGTGACGGGATCCATGGCCTTGCGCAGCAACGCGACTGGGTTCTGGATCTTCCACGAGTTGCGGAACAGAGCCGGGTCCATCAGCTCCACGAAGTCCGGCCCGTAAGCGACCGCGGCCAACCCGGTCGACTCGACGAACTCCACCAGGTTCGCCGGCACGGCCATGATGACCTCGTGCCCTCGGCGCTGAAGCTCCAGCCCGACGGCGGCGCAGGGCTCGATATCGCCGCGAGTGCCGTGACTCGCCAAGGCAAACTTCATGACGCGGTTAGTCTTTCGCTGACGGCGCGCGCTGGACCCGCATCAATCCTTCACGAAGTGGTAGACACGGTAAGTAATTCCCCCGGCGCGCCGCAGGTCCCAGTCCAAGACGCCGACGCCGTAACGGATTAGCGAGTTCATGAACGCCGGCAGCCGGCGACCGATCTGCTCCTGGCTGCGCTGGGTGTTCGCGGCCAGCCCGCGCTTGGCCTCTTCGTCGATGGCCCTCTCGGAGACTTTTCGCAGCGGCGCATTCGCCAGCGCCACCTCCCACTCGGCGATAACGGGGGCGCGGCGCGAATCGGTGTACAGAAAATGCCCCCCGGGGCGCAGCACGCGCGCCACCTCGGCGAGGAAGCGCGGAAAGTGGGGGTACTGGTGGGAAGCTTCGACATTGACCACAGCGTCGAAGGAATTGTCGGGGAACGGGAGGTTCTCGGCGTCCCCCTGCACGAAGTCGAGGCCGGGCAGCCGGTGCCTTTCCCGGCACTTGTCGATGCTGGCTGGATTCAAGTCCAGTCCGGTGTAGGAGGCCGGGCCCAGGTTGCGCATGACGTACGACGCTCCCCCGCCGGCTCCGCAACTGACCTCCAGCACCGTGCTGCCCGTGAGGTCCACCTGCGAGGCCGTCACGTGGTACAGCTGGATGCAGTACCGGTTTGGCTCGTCGGACGCCGTCAGCGTCAGGCCCATCGGTGGGTCCTCTTCGTAGCCGAAGTTGAAAAACACCACGTCATCGCCGACCTGGCGAGTGCCGAGCGGCAACAGGTACTTTGTGGTGAGCTTCCCGACGACGGGGTTGGATTGCAGGCGATATCCGAGGGCCATGGGGAAAGTCTTGCACGGATCCACGGCCCTTCAGCCCCGAATCAGCGGCCTCCAGCGCTTGCTCTCGCGCACAGTCTGGGCGCTCCGTTGCGGCAGAACGGAACCGCCAAGTCAACCTGGCCGCACCGCTCGGTACTGCCAGCCCGTTGATGCGGTCACGCTGGCCGGGAAAGCGGCCTGACGTGCAGATTCACTGCCAAGATCACAGCGCGATCACGGTAAGTGACAAGATCGTGATTACCCCCGCGCGAGTAGGCAAGTATCTGTAGGGTAGTTGGGTGTCTGACCGGATCGGCGGGGGCGAGGCGGCCAAACCTGGCGGGATGTTCGACCGCCTCGGCGATGTCGTCGTGCGGTGGCCGCTACTGGTCATCGCAGCCTGGGTCGCGGTTGCGGGCATTCTGTTCTTGGCGTTTCCGCCCCTTCCGGTGGAGGCGTCGAAGCACCCCCAGAAGGCCCTGCCGGACGACGCTCCCACGCAGGTCATCGCAAAAAAGATGGCCGACGCTTTCGCGCCACTGAGTGCCCCCGGCAAAGGCGGCAAAGGCGACAGCAAAGGCGGAGGCGGCGACGGCGCCAACTCGATGCTGATCGTTCTGTTGCAAGATGAGAGGGGCATAACGCCCGCCGACGAGGCCGTCTACCGCAAACTGGTCGACAAGCTGCACCAGGACACGCAGGACAATTTGTCGGTACAGGACTTGTTCGCCGCGCCGGAAATGCACGATATCTTGGCCAGCAAAGACGGCAAGGCCTTCATCCTGCCGGTGACGGTTCCAGGTGACGTTCAAGCCCCCACGACGGCCGCAGCGTTCTATCGGGTCCGTGAGGCCGCCAAAGAGGTCACCGCGGGAACCACGCTCACCGCCTATGTCAGCGGACCGGCGGCCACGGTGGTCGAGGCGACCGTCATGGCCATGGAAGACGCGGATTTCATCGCGATGGCCACGGTATTCGCCGTGCTGATCATTTTGATCGTCATCTATCGAAATATCGTCACCATGTTCGTACCGCTGCTCAATATCGGTATCTGCGTGGCGACCTCGCAGGGCGTGGTATCCGGGCTCGGTGAACAGGGTCTGCCCGTAAACGTCCAGACCATCGTCTTGATGACCGCCGTAATGGTCGGCGCGGGAACGGATTACGCCGTCTTCCTGATCAGCCGCTATCACGATTACGTGCGGCACGGCCAGGGTTCGGACGAAGCGGTCAAGAACGCGCTGATGTCCATCGGCAAAGTCATCACCGCATCGGCAGGTACCGTCGCCGTCACGTTCTCGGCGATGGTGTTCACCAAACTGGAAGTGTTTTCTGCGGTAGGCCCGGCAATTTCGATCTCGATCGTCGTCGCATTGCTGGCCGCGCTTACCTTCCTGCCCGCCATGCTGGTGCTCACCGGGCGACGTGGCTGGATCAAGCCCCGGCGGGAACTCACCACCCGGATGTGGCGGATCACCGGAACCCGCGTCGTGCGCCGGCCACGCGTCCACTTGGCGGGCAGTCTGATCGTGCTCATTGCCCTGGCCGCCTGCACGAGTGCGATGCGCTTCAACTACGACGATCTCAAGACAATGCCGTCGACGGTCGACAGTTCCAAGGGTTACGAGGCGATGAATCGTCACTTCCCCATGAACGCTTTGACCCCGATGGTGATGTTCGTCAAGTCGTCTCACGACCTGCGCACCCCGACCGCCCTCGCCGATCTGGAGCAGGTGGCCGGCCGGGTGAGCCAAGTGCCCGGCATCACGCTGGTGCGGGGCTTGACGCGGCCCAACGGGGATCCGCTCGAGCAGATGAAGCTGTCGTTTCAAGCCGGCGAGGTCGGCGGCAAACTCGACGAGGCCTCCAACGCGATCGCCACCCACGGCGACGACCTGGACAAGCTGGTTAACGGTTCAAATGAGTTGGCCGACGCCCTGGCCCAGCTTCGGGACCAGGTCACCCAGTCTGTTTCCAGCCTCAGCGGAGTGGTCTCGACGCTCACCACCATCGAACAAGCGCTGGGCGGCGATAAGACGATCGCCGCCCTCGACCAAGGCGCCCAGTACACCGGGCAGATGAAAACCCTCGGCCAAAATCTCGGCATGTCCACGTCGAACGTCCAGGACATCGCCGCGTGGGCCGGCCCCATGCTGAGCTCACTGAACAACAGCCCGGAATGCGATGTCGATCCAGGCTGTGTGCGGTCACGTGCCGGCTTGGCGGCGATTGTTGCCGCGAACAACAACGGAACCCTCAACTCCCTCAAGATCATGTCCCGCAACCTGCAGGCGGCCCAGCAGGCCCAGACCATCGGCCAGACACTGGACAAAGTCCAGCAGACGCTGACGCAGGCCTCCGACGCCATGAAGACCATCAAGAACCTGCAGGCCACGATGGCGGCAGCGGAGCAGGGTTCCACCGCCCTGGCCGACGGAAGCCGGGCGATCGCCGGTGGTGTGAAACAACTGGTCGACCAGACCAGGCAGCTGGGCAGCGGGCTCAACGAGGCGTCGTCATTCCTTTTGAGTATGAAGCGCGACGCCGACAAGCCGAACATGGCCGGCTTCAATTTGCCGCCGCAGATCACGACCAGGGACGAGTACAAGAAGGGGGCGCAGATCTTCCTGGCCCCCGACGGGCATGCGGCACGGTACTTCATTCAAAGCGCACTGAATCCATTCACCAGCGAAGCGATGGCTCAGGTCGACGAGATCGTCAAAGCGGCTCAAACGGCGCAACGCAATACCGAGCTGGCGGATGCCTCGGTGTCGGTGGTGGGACTTCCGAGTGGCGTCGCGGACCAGCGCGACTACTACAACGACGACATCAGTTTCATCATCATCGCCACCCTCATCATCGTGTTCCTGATCCTGGTCGCGTTGCTTCGGGCGATCGTTGCGCCGCTCTATCTCATCGGCTCGGTGCTCCTTTCGTACTTGGCAGCTATGGGCATCGGCGTCCTGGTATTCCAATTCGTCCTCGGCCAAAACCTGCACTGGAGCCTTCCCGGGCTGTCCTTCATCTTGTTGGTCGCAGTCGGTGCGGACTACAACATGCTGCTCATCTCACGCATCCGCGACGAGTCACCGCATGGCGTGCGTGTCGGCGTCATTCGCACCGTGGGTTCCACCGGTGGCGTGATCACCTCGGCGGGTCTGATCTTCGCGGCGTCGATGTTCGGCCTGATGACGGCCAGCATCTACACGATGGCCGAGGCCGGTTTCGTCCTCGGAGTGGGGATTTTGATCGACACCTTCCTGGTCCGCACCATTACGGTGCCGGCCCTGGCCTCGATGATCGGGCAGAAGAACTGGTGGCCGTCAAGCCTAGGGAAATCCCGGGCCCAGATGGTCGCCTCCCAGGAGGCCAAACAGCGCCAAATGGAGCACATATCAGGCCAATTGGTTCGAATGAAGGTTCTTCCCAGCCACAAGACCCAGGCGACGTCGCCGTTGGCGAATGGTCATGCGGGCGGTGAGCGAGCAACGACGAACGGCAAACGATCAATTCAGCGTGTTCCCAACCATGCGCTCCCCTTGTTCGACCTCAGCGGCGTGTCACATCGGCTAACGGACGATCTACGTGATCCGGGGTGGGAATCGGTGAGCACCAGAGGCAAGGGCGGGCAGCCAAAGGCTGCCCGCTATCTGGGCCACCCGCTACCGTTGTTCGGCCCCGGGGCTTTGTCCCACGCGCTGGTGACCGTCGGCGCCAACGGCAACGGCCACGCCGACGGCAATGGGTCCGGTGGAGAACTAACCGATCCTGACACAGCTCAGCCGCTGCCGGTCTTCGGCACGAACGCCCTACCGCATCAGGCAACCAACGGCAACGAGGATGACGAGCACCCGGCAACGTAGCGCAGCAAGGTAACTAAGCGTCTAATCGAGCGAACTCGTCCTGCCGGTACAGTTCGACGCACTGCGACCGCCTGATTTTGCCGCTGGTGGTGATAGGGATTGAACCGGGCGAGACCAGCACCAGGTCTGCCACGTTGAGCCCATGGGACTTCGAAATTGCCGACCTGACTTCGCGTTTGACGAGGCGTAGCCTATCTGCCACATCCTCGTCGGAGTCGCCGCGCTTCTTGAGTTCGATGATCGCCACGAGCTTCTCGATACCCTTGTCCGGAATCGCGATCGCCGCGCAGCGGCCCGCGGTGATCTCCTGGATCGTCGCCTCGATATCGTCGGGAGAGTGGTTGCGCCCGTACACAATCAAGAGGTCCTTGATGCGGCCGATGATGAACAGCTCGCCATCGGAGAAGAAGCCCGAATCGCCGGTTCGCAGCCAAGGGCTTTCCGGTGTGCCCTCCGAAGGCTCGACAATCCTTGCGCCGAAGGTACGTTCGGTTTCTTCCGGTTTCTGCCAATAGCCGATCGCGACGTTGTCGCCGTGCACCCAGATCTCGCCGACTGTTCCCTCCAGACACTCGCGCCTAGTGTCCGGATCGACGATGCGCATAGCCATCGATTTATGGTCACCGTAACTGATGAGCGGCGTGCCGCTTCCGCTTTCGCATGTGCTCGCTTCACCGGCAGGCAGCTTCTCGGAGTCGAAATCGACGATTTTGGGCGGTTCGCCCACTTTACGGCTCGCTATGTAAACCGTCGCTTCGGCCATGCCGTACGACGGCAGTATCGCCCTCGGGTCAAAGTTGAAGGCAGCGAAGCGATCAGCGAACCGCTTGATGGTCGCGGGCTGAACTCGCTCACTACCATTGAGAATCGTGTGCACGCCCCCGAGATCGAGCCCGGCCATGTCGTCGTTGGAGGTCTTGCGCACCGCGAGCTCGTACGCAAAGTTCGGCCCTGCCGAAATAGTGCAACCGTCGTGTGCCAGCATGTGCATCCATCGGGCCGGCCGCTGCAGGAATCCCGCGGGGCTTGTCATGATCGTCGGGCGGCCCACCAGGATCGGCATGATGACTCCGATCAGAAGACCCATGTCGTGGTAGAGCGGCAACCAGGACACCACATTGAGGTCCGACGGCGGGACCCGGCCCTCGGGCCCGAAGAAGTCGCTCACGATCTGCTCGAAATTGGCGAAGACGTTCCTGTTGGAGACCATGACACCGGCCGGCGTGCGCGTGGAGCCCGAGGTGTACTGCAAGTAGATGAACTCGGGCCGGTCGTTGCCCGTCCCGCGTGACCTCGGCCCGGCCGGTCTCGATCGGGCATCCAGATCCAGCAGATCGACTTCCACGATCGATGGTGCGGATTGGCCCTGCTGCGGCTGCACGGCCCCGTTGACGTTGTCGATCACAGCCGATGTCGTCAGGACGACAGCCGGCGAAGTATCGGCCAGCACCGAAATCGTGCGCTCATCGTGGGCGCCGCCATAGGGCACCGATAGCGGAACCGCGACGAGTCCGGCCTGAACCGTGCCGAGAAAACCAACGACATAGTCCAGTCCCTGGGGCGCCAGGATCAGCGCCCGATCACCGGTCGACCCGCGGAGCCGGAGCTGCTCGCCGAGGTTCAGCACTCGCCGATACAACTGCGACCACGTCAGGGTGGTCGCCACGCCGTCCCAATCGTGGTCGTAGTCCAGATATGTGAACGCCGGATCGTTGGGCTGCAGGCTGGCGCGTTCGCGCAGCACGGCAGGAATCGAAGTCTCAACCACGGACATTAGAATACCTTCGTCGTTGGCGTTTCCCGCCCGGAACGGCGCGTTACGATCGGACCCGTGCGTTGTCGCAGCCGGCAGCACATCAGGCGGCAGGCGCGTTGCACCGGAACGTCGGGGCGGCGCACAACCCGAGCGTCCGCAACCCGAAGCGCTGCACCTCGAAGCGCGAATCAACTACCGTATGCGCGGTGGACAATCGACTGGCACACATGGACCAGGCGTCATTTCTCGGTCTGCGGGCGCTCGGCTATGGGGCGCTGGTGCAGTACTTCTGGATATATGACCGCCCTGCGGATATCGACGGGTTGCGCCGGTTCCACCGAAACCTTGGGTACGGTTTGTTGGGGCGACGAGTCGAACGGTCTCCGCTGCCTTTCGCGCGTGATAGATGGGTCGTCTTCCGGGGGCCCGAGGACATCGATATCGCTGAAAGACCGCGTCCGCGTGCCGAAGTAAGTGCGTGGACCTATGAGCGGGCGTGCCTGCCTCTCGATCCGGAATACGGGCCCAGCTGGCATCTGGGAGTGCTTCCGCTCGAGGACGGCGGGACCGCGGTCACCCTGGTGGCTTCGCACACCGTCGCCGATGGGCAGGGGTTCCTGGTGGCGGTCACGGATGCGGCCACGGGCAGGACTCGCTACCTGGGCTATCCAGAACCCGGCTCGCGCAACCGCGGGCGCGCTGTGCTTCAGGACGCCTGGCAAACGATCGCATCGACACCTGAGCTGGCACGTGCGCTCAGAGGGACCGCGCGCGTCGCCCGAAAAAGACGCAAGGACGTCGCCGCGTCAATCGGTTCGGCGCCGCCTTCGCCGCGAGTGGCCGGCGACGATTTGCCCGTCGCGGTGCCTACCGTGACCGCTTACGTCGACGTGGCGGAATGGGACGCCTGCGCGGAACGTATTGGCGGAAATAGCTTTACACTGTTCGCTGGGTTCGCCGGCCGACTCGGCGTGCGGATGCGACGCGTTAGTCCCGACGGAACAGTCACATTGTCCTTTCCGATCAGCGAACGGACCGAGGACGATACGCGCGGAAACGCGTTGGTGTTCCCCACCGTTGCTGTCGACCCGACGAACTTGGCGTCGGATCTCGGCGAAGTTCGTCTGAAGTTCAAGCATGCATTCGCCGAGTTGGCGGAGGTCACCGAGGAGTTGTTGGCACCGCTGCCACTGACGTCGATGACGCCGAAGTGGGTGGCGCGCAGGGCAGCGGGCATGGGTCTGGGTGCCACCTCTTTGCCGATCGGTTGCTCCAACCTCGGCCAGCACCATCCAGCGGTGAACCGCGCAGATGGCAGCGACGCCGACTGCAGTGGGGGGCGATTGATCGAGCCCGGCATCAGCAAGCGCACCCTCGAACGCATGGGCGGGCAGCTGTTTGTGGTTTCGGGGCGGATCCGCAAAAAAGTGTGGATCTCGATCAATGCCTACCTTGCCGACCGGACAAACTCGCAAGAGGCGCTGCGGCAGGACACCTCACGCACCTTCGCCGAATTCGATCTGACCGCAGAGATCCAGGGGTAGTCACCCCGGGCTGCGTGGCTCAGAGACTGGCCACTCCCTGGACCAGCGCGGTGATCCCCGCCATACCCAGCAAAGCCTCCATGATGCGCCGAAGGTGAGCATGTATCCAGGTTTGCACGAGCTGCACCAGCGCCACGGTTTTTTGCGGCCACACCAGATAGCTGACCAGCGGAAGTTCAATGATTGACAGCATCAGGACGGTGAAGACGAGGAATGCGCTGAACTGCGTCCCGAGATCGGCTCTCGACGCCATGATGACGGCGAGCATAGCGACACCATCGATCGGCGGGATCGCCGATGCAGCGCCGGCCACAAACACTGGCCAGACCAGGTCGGACTTCAACATGTCATGCGTGCGGGCGGCAAACCATGCAAATAGACCCCCTGGTGCACGCGGCTCGCTCACCACCTCCGACAGGCCGCCGCTGCCTACCGCTACCAGTGTCTCTTCGCGTGCCCGCTCGCGGACCCGGACGATGACCAGGGCTAGCAGTAGGAGCACGCCAAAGGTGATCTGAAGGCGGCCGCCCGTGAAGATCACGACGTGGGACCTCACTTGATCGATGACGGACATCGCGTTTCGAACAACCACCTGCGCGAAGTCGCGCAGCAACAGCAGCGTGACCATTGCCAGGCCGACGCCGGCTGTCATGCCGCCCAGCCAAAACGCGAAGAGGTTCAGCATGGGGCGCCGCCGGGACGTCAGGACCAGGGCAAATCCCAGACGGAAGGGATCGAGCGCCAGCGCGATTCCCATGTACAGCACGTAGATCCACATCGATCAGCAACGTTACCCCGCGGTGGCTTTTCTCGGGGCGTAACGGGCGAACTGGTGCCGGGTCGTTAACACCGGAAACCTGGCCTTGACCAGCAAGGAAACGGTTGGAGACGCAGCTGGAGGCGGTGGCGCGGTCGACGCCGACACCCTGAGATAATCCAGCCCGGTGGAGGCTCAGCACGAGGCCATCCATCTACGACCACCAGGAAGTCTTTGCATGAGCCTCACACCGGCAAGCGATCGCAGTCAACGCCACAGCGAGAGCGCGATCTCGTGGCCGAACCCCTACGCCGGCGCCTCGAGCGGTGCCGCGAAGTGACGCGCATCGAGGGCCCCCTGGTCGCCTATCTGGGCTGGCACGGTAGGAACAACCTTGGCGACGACGCAATCTACGAGGCGGTTCGGTCGCAGCTTCCCGGAGCGACGTTCGTCGATATGCCATGCCTCCCGCAGGAGATGATCCGCGCGGCCGCAACGGGTTTGAATCGTTCACTGCGGCACAGCACCCAAGTTCTGGGTGGCGGCACGCTTATTGGACGCCGATTCTGGAGACGGTTGGTCAAACGCGGCATGGCGCGCACACGAGACAATGGAACCTACGCGATCGGTGTTGGCGTCGAAGACCCGGTGTTCACCGGACGCAACAGCGGCTCGGGAAAAGACGAGCTGAAGCGATGGGCACCAATACTTTCGGAGTTTCGGGCGATCT
The DNA here is from genome assembly GCA_031292665.1 of Mycobacterium sp. Taxonomy (GTDB): domain Bacteria; phylum Actinomycetota; class Actinomycetes; order Mycobacteriales; family Mycobacteriaceae; genus Mycobacterium. The sequence goes on from JARLGR010000064.1 coordinate 11,819, forward strand.
CGGTGCGCGGGCCCCGAAGCGCTGAACTCCTCTCCGGTATAGGGCTGGACGTGCAGGTATCGGGCGACCCGGCACTTCTCCTCCCGCGACCCGAGGTAGCGCCCGAAGATGGCCTGATAGGGGTAAACCTGGGTTTCGGCGACGATCTTTGGGGACATGATCCAGCCAGGTTGGCCGACGAGATTGCCGGCGCCATGAAGCATTTGTCATCGGAAGGCCACCGGTTCGTTGGGATACTCATGAACCCGGACGACGAGCGGTGGACGAAGGTGGCACTCCGGGATGTCCACGCAGAAATCGTTTATCCAACGGATGTCGGCGCCGCCGCATGGGAACTGGCACGCTGTAACGTCGCCATTGTCAGCCGGTTGCACGCGGGAGTCTTGGCCTCGCTCTCCGCGACGCCTGTCATTTCGCTCGAGTACCAACCGAAGTGCCGAGATTTCGCGCTTTCCATCGACGATGAGCGGTCTCTCATCCGTACCGACAAGGTGAGCAGCACCGTCGTCGTCGACCGGGTTGGCGAGGCTCTTGCGGACTCAGCGCAGATCAGGACCAAGACAAGTGCCGCGGTCGCGGGTCTTCGTCAACGACTCCAAGCTCAATACGCTGGCCTTGCAAGGCATCTGGGCATTGATGTCGCATGACCAGCCCAGGGAGCCCAGCGGCGGTGCACTTGGTCAAGACTCTGGGTGCTAGCCTTCTCGAACGGAAATCGCGGACACACCAGCGGTATCCCAGCCTAGTTTGTAGCGTGATGAAGCAACCGGGGAAGGCCGCCGATACGGTGCACGAGTTCATAGGGTCGGTGACGCTTCGATGATCCTTTGCCCAACACCATGTTGAGGATGATCACCACCGCCCTCAAGAAGACTGATCGCAGGCGGTGGGCTGACCCCGGCAATCTCTACGCGTCCTGGGAACCGCGGAACAAGCAGGTTGCCGCGCTTGTGCCCAAGAACAGTCGTGTGATTGAGTTCGGGGCCGGCAAGCGGGTCCTTGAGCGCTACCTAGACCCATCGTGCACCTACGTACCATCTGACGTCGTCGACCGTGGGCCGGGGACGATCCTTTGTGACCTGAATCAGAGGCCTCTGCCGGCCCTCGGATCAGATGTTTACGACGTCGCCGTGCTCAGCGGGGTCCTCGAGTATGTGCGTGATGTCCCCTCCATGCTTGATTGGTTGACGAAACAGGTCTCGGTCTGCGTCCTCACGTACGCCCCCGCAAAAGCGAACGGCTATTCGCCGCGCGCCCTCCTCGACAGGGTTAGTCGCCTCAGGCACGGTTGGATGAACAGCTATCGGGAAGAACAGCTTCGGTCACTCTTCGGCGAACGCGGTTTCGAGCTGGTGCAAAGTGAGGACTGGGAACAGCAACGCTTGTTTGTCTTTTCGCGGCGCCCAACGATCACCTGACCCGGCCAACGACGACGCCGCCAGGCCCGCTCCGAGCCAAAGTAATCCCCCTCGAGCGTCCATCAACTAGGCTACTTTGTCGTCAAGGCGGTTCCGCCCGCACTTCAGCGAGGAGCAGACGAGATGCTGGCGTTCATCACAACCTTGCGTCATCCGCAGAACGCCGCAAACTATGGCCGCGTCGAGGCGCTGCTGCAAGACACCCTGGCGTCGCTCACCCAGCAATCCTGCGAGGACTACATGGTGGTCATCGTCGGCAATCGCCGACCGGCGTTCCCGCTGCCGGAGCGCGTCATCTTCGTCGAAGTCGCCTTCCCGCCCCCCTCCGACATCAAGGGTCCCCGTACCGGCCCGGCGTCAGTAATCTGGGACAAGGGCACCAAAAACGCTGTGGGTCTCCTCGCAGCACGCGACTTCGGGCCGGAATACGTGATGTTCGTCGATGCGGACGACTTCGTCCACCGAGATCTCGCGGCTTTCGTTCACGCTCGCCCCGGCCATGCCGGGTGGGTGGTCAAGCGCGGGGTGATGTATTCGCGCAGGAGGAACGCGTACAAGCGGTTGAGGAATTTCTACCGGTTCTGCGGGACGTCGTTCATCATCCCCTTCGATGCGTACGACGTCCCGTCCCATCTGACCGTATCCGCGACACAGCAGGAGATCGCCGCGGCCTTCGGAGAGCGACTCGAACACGTGCTGGAACACGGGTGGGCCTTCGACTGGTGGCGAAACCACGGGCGCATTCTCGAGCCTCTGCCGTTCCCCGGCGCCGTCTACCAGGTCGAGAACGGCGAAAACCATTCCGACAATGCTCTTTTCGGGCCCGCCCGGCCGTATCGCTCTCATCTGCTCAGCGACTTCGCCATTCATCCCTCGAAGTCGCCGGCCTCGACGTTATGGGCTTCCTTCGGGCCTGCCGCGCTCAAGCCGGACCTGAGACTTCCGCGCCCGGCGTTTCGGCAACCCAAGTCGTACCTTCAAAACTATAGGCCGCCTGGAGACTCGGTAGTCCCCTCGCCATGACCAGGGAATTACCGGTCGTTGCGGCCATTCCGAACTACAACATGGGCGAG